>DATNDC010000084.1:0-30400 GCA_035607055.1 Polyangia bacterium | reverse complement strand
CCGCGACCCTCCAGGTCCCCGAGCAGCTCGGCCAGCCCGCCGACCCCCTCGTAGGGGACCGCCCGTCCGTCGTCGCGAACGCCGATCTTCTCCTGTTCGATTCCGATCTTGAACCGGCCGTGGTCCTTGGCCCCGGACCGGAAGTAGGCCACCAGCGCGTCGACCGTCAGGGGCGCCTCGGCCTCCCGGGTACCGGTCGTGGGATTGTGGGGGCTGGACATGAGCTTGGCGGGGGAGCCGCCCGAAGGGGAGCGAAGGCTAGCCACCCCCCTCCCGCCCGTCAAATCCGATTCGGTTTCCCCCGGCTGGCCGACGTTCCGGAAAGGTCTCGTACCACCGGGCGGCACCGGATAAAATTGACGCCGGTGGTGCATCGCAGGCACTTATTGATGACGTAACCTCGAGCCACGGTTCCTGATTTCGAGAGGCACCGGGCTCCCGCCGTATACTCGCTTGCCGCACCCCGTCCAATTTCCATGAGTCAGCCTTCCAGCCTCTTCGTCGTCGACTCTGATGTCCGCAGCCTCGAGACTCTGACGTTCGGCTTCGAGCGCGAGGGGTGCAAGGTCACGGGGACGTCCGATGTGCGGCAGGCCGAGCAGCTACTCCGAACATCGGGGGCCGACCTGGCGGTGGTCGCCCTGCGCGAGCCCGAGCAGGCCGCGCTGGAGGCGGTCGTCGCCCTCCGGGTGGCGGCCAAGGAGCTTCCCATCGTGGCCATCGGGCCGCAGGGCCTCAAAGCGGACGCGATCCGGGCCGGCGCCGGCGACTACCTGACGCTGCCGACCTTCCTGCGCGACGTCATCGGGGTGGGCAAGCTGAGCGCGCTCGGGATCAAGGCCGGCGCGGCCAACGGCGCCACCCCTGCCAACACCCCGAAGACCGGCGGCGAGGAGGGGGACGAGCTTCAGACCCGCCTCTCGGAGTACTACGGCCTCTTCTACCTGCTGCGCGCGATGGCCTCCTCGGAGCGGTCGGGCATCCTGACCCTGACCCGCGGCAACCGGCGCGCCGAGCTGCGCATCCACGAAGGGACCGTCGTCTCGGCCAGCGTGGGGGCGATGCAGGGGCTGCCGGCGCTGCACCACATGCTGCTTTGGGAGGAGGCCGCGCTCTCGCTCACCCGCCGGTCGATCCCCAAGCGCAGCCAGCTGCACCTCTCCGCCCAGGAGATCCTCGACGAGTGCGAGCGCTTTCTGCGCGACTTCGCGCACTCGGCGCGGGACCTCGGTGCTCCCCGCACGCTCTACGTGCAGGTCGGGGAGCCGGTGGCCGAGCTTCGAGGCCTCCAGCAGAGCCAGATCACGCCGCTCTTGCGGCTGTTCGACGGGCGGCGCGTCCTGGCCGACGTCATCGAGGCCAGCCCCTTCCGCATCTTCGACACCGTCCGCATGATCCGGCGCCTGAAGGACGCCGGCGTGCTGGCGATCCGGCCCGAGCAGCCGGGGCACGACCGCCAGGGCAACCAAGGCAGCCCAGGCAACCAAGCCAACCAGGGCAACCCGGCACCGCACATCGGGGCCCCCTTGGCTCCGGCCAGGAACGGGGCGCCGAAGTCGATGTTCGAGCAGTGGGCGATGGTGCCCGATCAGCGCGGGGTGGTCGGAGATCGCCGGACCACCAGCCGGAAGCTCCGCCCGCTCGACGTCCCACTCGCCGCCCCGCCGTCGGCGCCGATTCCGCTGATCGCCAAGAAGGGCGCCAGCGTGGCCGGGGAGATCGCCGCTCCCCAGCGCAAGCCGACCCCGGCCGACGCGAACCTGGCGGTGGCCCCGACCGTCCAGGTCCAGCTCGACGCCGCGGGCGCCCCGGTCGGCGAGCCGCTGGTCCCCGCCGATCCGGCGACCTTTCCGGCCTCGCAGACGCCGCCCCCGGTGCGGGCGCGCGGCGGCACCGGTCCCCAGATGCCGCTCGAGCAGGCCCCGCCATTGCGCGCCGCCACGCCGATCCCCGTCCGCGCGCGCGGCGACAGCGGGCGGCAGGTGCCGCTCGACGCTCCGCCGCCCCGGTCGGGACGGACGCCGATCCCCATCCGCGCACGGAGCGGCAGCGGCCGGCAAGCGCCCCTCGAGGACGCCCCTCCCGCCAAAGGGGAACGGTCGTCCGAGCGGGCGGAGCGGACGCCGCGCCCGCGCAAGATCTCGGGTGACGCCCCGACCATCGCCGCCAACGAGTTCGACGCCATCGAGTCCGACTTCTTCGCGCGCGAAGCGGATCTCTACAAGCGCGAGGCGATCGAGACCTTCGACGATCTGGATCCCGTCGCCGGCATTCCCGGCCACAAGCCTCGCAAGCGCTGAGTCAGCTCTTCCAGACGAGCTCGACGCGTCCGATGGGGCTGGCGATCCGCAGCGTGAGCGAGCCCGACTTCGGGCCCACGAAGTCGCCCCCAGGCGCCGGCATGATGAAGCGGATGCTGTAGGTCTTGGTGAACGGTGTCTTCGCCGGGAAGAACGCGCGCTCGTAGGCGTCGGGGAATTTCTTGAGCTCGATCGGCTCCGACGGGAGCTCGTGCCCGGTGGCGTCGACCAACGTCACCCGCCAGGCCGTCTTCTTCTTGTCGAGGTCGTTCCAATCCCAGTTGGCGCTCTGGGCGGTGACGTGGAACTCGTAGGCGGTGTTGTAAGCGTCGCGCTGCCCCTGTCGGATCCCGTTCCGCTCGGCGTCCGAGAGGTTGTAGATGGCGCCGTACTTCTCGATGTAGGCCTCGCGAAAGTCCCAGCTCAGGAACGTCGCCCAGACCTCCAGCGCCTTGTCGACGTCGTGCGCGGCGTAGTCGTGCCGGGTCCAGCGATCGTAGACGTTCTCGTAGTCGCCCGGCAGGTAGTCGCGCGGCGTCTCCGAGAAGTCGACCGCCACCTGCTTCTGGATCGCGCAGCCGGTGGAGAGCGCGGCGACGAGGCCGAGCCAGGTCCACCCCCACCGCCGCCCCCGCGTCATCGCAGGAAGTCTTGCCGGCGGAACAGCGTCACCAGGGGGGCTTCCTTCTCCAGCGTCTCGCGCCCCCCTTCGTCGCGGTCGACGAGCCCGAGGATGATCGCCACCTTGAGCCCGTGCTCGCGCACGCGGGCGATCGCCTTGAGGGCCGAGCCGCCCGTGGTCACCACGTCCTCCAAAATCGCCACCGGCATCCCGGGACGGAGCGACTTCGTCCCTTCGATCCAGGCCGCCGTCCCGTGCCCCTTGGCCTCCTTGCGCACGTAGAACGCGGGGAGCGGCCGGCCGGCGAGGTAGCTCAGCGTCGAGACGGCGGAGGCGAGCGGATCGGCGCCCATCGTGACGCCGCCGATCGCTTCGACCTCCGGGGCCTGCGTGGCCAGGATCCGGCCGAACAGACTGCCGACCAGGAAGTGACCCTCGGCGGTCAGCACCGTCTGCTTGCAGTCGATGTAGAAGTTGCTCTTGGCCCCCGAGGCGAGCGTCACCTCGCGCTGCTCGAACGACAGACGGGTCAGGAGCGCGAGGAGCCGCTTCCGGTTCTCCTCGAAGAGATCCGCACCGATCGACATCGGGCCGCGCGCCTAGAGCCCGAGCCCGGCCATGGGATCGTCGCTGATCTCGCGCTTGCCAGGCTTGTGGATGCCCGGCGCGACCGTCGGCGCATCGGACTTGCTGCTCGCCGTGGACGAGTGCTTCGTCCGGGCGGCCTGCGCCCGCTGCACCGCCTCGGCGCGAATCTTGGCCCGCTCCTCGTCGTTCTTGGCGGTGGCCAGCTTGGAGTCCATCTCTTTCTGGATGGCCGCCATCTGCGACTTGTACTCCGCCTCGGCCGCCGCCTTCTCAGCCTCCACCTTGGCCTTCGCGGCCTCGACCCGCGCCAGCTCCGCGCGCTGCACGGCCAGCTCGGCCTGGTGCTGGGTGTACATCTTGTAGCCGAGGCCGCCGCCGATGGCGATGAGCACCAGCGCCACCGAGACGACCGCCTTGACCGGTGAATTCTTGGCCTTGTGCTGGACCTCGAGCCGCATCCGCTCCTCGTGGATGCGCATCTCGCCCTCGACGCGCGCGCGGCGCTCGGCCTCCTGCAGGCGCATCTGGTCCTCGCGCGTGCGGGCGGCCACATCCTCCTCGGCGCGGCGAATTCGCTCCGCCTCTTCGCGCTGGCGCTGCTCCTCGGCCTCGCGCGCGGCGAGCTCCGTCGCCTCCTTCGCCGCCCGCTCGGACGCGCGGCGCGAGGCCAGCTCGTCCTGCTCCTGGCGAACGCGGTCGTCCTCGATCCGACGCAGCTCCTTCAGCGAAAACAGAACCGAATTCTCACGTCGATCGGACATTGGTCCTTTCCTGGTAACACGGTTTGCCGCCCGCTTCAACGCGCCGGGGCGTTCGGCGGCGGTTCGGGGATCTTACTTGAAGGAAGCGAGAAGCTTGTCGATGGCGGCGTTGTCGCGCGTGGACTTCGGCGCCGACTTCTTGTCGTCAGCGGCGCTCTTGGTGGCCAGGGCCTTGCCACCTTTGGAGCTTGCCTTGGCGCTCGCCTTGCCGCCGTGGTGGCGTCCGCCGTGGTGGCGCTCCTCGGCCATCGCCAGCTTGGCGTCGGCCGCGGTCTTCTCCTTGGCTTGCTTGGCGGCCAGCTTGTCCGCCTCGACCTTGGCCTTGGCGGCCGCCTCCTTGGCGGCGGCCTCGGCAATGCGCGCCTTCGCGGCCGCCTCGGCGGCGTTCGCCTCCGCGGTCCGCTGCGCGATGACCGCGTCGCGCTGCTGCTCCGCCGCCAGTTGCGCCGCGTGCCGCCGGTAGGTTGCGCCACCGAGGAGCAACATGGAAACGAGCAACAGGCCGCCGACCATCTTCGCCGCGGCGACGGCCGGGTGCGCGCGCTCCGTTGCGATCTCGAACTTCGGGAGCACCACTTTCTCGCTCATCGCAGTCTCGCTCCTTGTGAACCGTTCGCCGGACGGCGAGCAATCGGCGTTCCGACGGATGTTGATTCTAAGTGGTGGAAAAATCACATGCAACCGATTACGGCGGCCGAGCTAGGGGCGGTGACACTCCCCCCCGATTTCCCCACACGTCGTTCTTCTTGGCTGCCCGGTTGGCTCTCCACGCCTCGCCTTCCCCCGGCCTTGCGCCTGTCTTGCACCTCCCGCGCCGAGAGACTTTGCGAGCCGCCAGCGGCGCGCTATGGTGGCCCCCTTCCTTCCTTAGCTCGCCGGCGATACGGCCGGTCCGATGGCCCACTACGTCGACCTCCACTCCCACTATCTCCCCGCCCTCGACGACGGCGCGACCGATCGAAAGATGGCGCTGCAGATGGTGCGGGGGATCGCCGCGCTCGGCTTCTCCGATCTCTATGCCACGCCGCACCAGCGCGCGGGGATGTTCATGCCGGCGCGGGAGGCGATCGACGGCGCGTTCGCGGCGTTGAAAGGCGACGCCGAGGCCGCGGGGATCGGCGCCACGCTCGGCCTCGGCGCCGAAAACTTTTGGGATACCGTGCTCCACCAGCGCCTGCGCGAGCGGCAGGTCCCGGCCTACGGCGGCGGCCCCGCGTTCCTGTTCGAGGTGAACACGCAGCTGATGCCGGCCGGGATCGAGAACGAGCTGTTCCAGCTGCGCGTGGGCGGCTATCTGCCGGTGATGGCGCACCCCGAGCGCTACCTGCCCGTGCAGCGCGATCTGGCGCTCGCCGAGCGGCTCTCGCGCCACGCGGCGTTGATGGTCGATCTCGGCGCGCTCGACGGCGCGCACGGCAAGCAGGAGATGAAGACGGCCCGCAAGCTGGTGCTCGAGGGGCTGTCGGCGGCGGCCGCCTCCGACACGCACCGCCCGGAGGATCAGACCTCCGTCGCGGCCGGGATGGCCTGGATCCGCAAGCAGCTGGGCGACGGGGCGCTCACGCTGATGCTCGACGAGAACCCGCGCCGCATGCTGGCCGGCGAGCTCCCCGAGACGCCGCTTCCGCGATGAACCGGCGCCTCTTCATCCAGGGTCTGCTGTCGCTGGTCGTGGGCGGCGTCTGCGTCGCCTACGCCGTGCACGGGATGGACCGACACGCCGTCTGGGAGTCGCTGCGCACGCTCGCCCCCTCGACGGTCGCGATCTACCTGGCGACGCTGGTGGTGACGCACCTGTTCCGGACGCTGCGCTGGGAGTACCTCCTGCGCGCGCTGGGGACGTCGCTGCCATTCAAGCGCCTCCTGCCGATCTCCTCGGCGGGGTTCATGGCCATCCTGGCGCTCCCGGTGCGGCTGGGCGAGTTCGTCCGCCCTTATCTCGTCGCGCGGGAGCGGCACGTGCGCATGAGCGCCATGGTGGGCGCGGTCGCGGTCGAGCGGATCGTCGACGGCCTGCTCGTCTCGTTGCTGTTCTTCGGCGCCTACCTGGTGTCGGCCGGCGATCTGTTCTCGCCGCAGCTGCGCGCGGCGGCCTGGCTGTCGCTGGTCGGCTTCGTCGGCCTGATGCTCTTCCTGGTGCTGGCCCAGCTCTGGACCGACCGAGCTATTGCCGTGGCGCTCCGCCTGACGCTGATCCAGTGGCTGGCGCCGGCCCGCGCGCACGCGGCGGGCGAGAAGCTGCGCTCGCTGATCTCCGGGTTCCGGGCGCTCGCCGACCGGCGGAACTTCACCATCTTCCTCGTCCAGTCGATCATCTACTGGGGCTCGAACGGCGTCGGCATGTGGATCCTGGCGCAGCGGATGGGACTGCCGATCTCGCTGGGCGCCGCCTTCGTGACCATGGCCTTCACCGGCGTCGTGCTGACGCTGCCGAACGCGCCGGGGCTGGTCGGCCAGTTCCACGCCGCCATCAAGATGGGCCTCGGCGCCTACTTGCCGATCGCGGTGGTGAACTCGCGCGGGATGGCCTACGCCATCGTCCTGCACGGCGTGCAGACGCTCTGGTACATCGGCGCCGGCCTCCTCTCGCTCCCCGCGCTGTCGCGCGCCGGCGCGCACGTTTCGCTGGCCGACGCCGTCCGGGAGTCGACCCACGCCGCCGAGGTCGAGGTCACCGGCGAGCCCGGCTAGGCCCGACGCTCACGGTTCCAATTCGACCACCGGCGCGCCTTCCTCGATCGGCGCGCCCTCCTTGGCCAGCACCGCCGAGACCTTGCCGGCGGCCGGCGACTCGACGGGCATCTCCATCTTCATCGACTCGAGGATGGCCACGGTGTCTCCCTCGGCGACGCGGTCGCCGACCTTGACGTTGATCTTCCAGACCGTCCCGGTGATGTGCGCGCTCACGGTGATCGCCATGCCGCCCGAGGGTAGAAACCAGGCGGCGCGGCGTCAAGGCGTGCGGCGCCGTCAAGGCGTGGAAGTCCGGCGCGGCATCGAGGCCCGCATGTGGAAGGCGAGCTCGGCGTCGCGGTAGCGGTGCTCGGGGCCGCGCACGCAGGCGATCCGCGCGGCGCACGACAAGTGGCAGGGCGCGGCGATCAAGCGGCGGGCGTGGCAGGCGGCGACGTCGAATCCCGCGCGCGCCACCGCCCGCGCCGGGCAGGCTGCCACGCAGGGGGCGTCGCACCCCGCGCACCCGTCGCCGGGGGGCGCCGCCGGCGGCAGGGCCCGATCGAGGACGACCAGCGCGCGATAGGCCCACCAGGGGCCGAAGCGGGGGTGAATCTGGAGCCCCAGCGGCCCCGGTCCCCCCAGTCCCGCCGCGCGCCCGAGGCGCTGGAACGGAATCAGCGGGTGATCGTCAAACGGGAAGGCAAGCGCGTGCGCGACGGCGAGCGGCGCCAGCGCCGCCTGCGCGGCCTCGGCGAGCACGCGCGCCGTGTAGCGATCGAGCGGGTCGGCGGCGCCGTCGCCCGCCTCGGGCGCGGCCGCGAAGAGATCGAAGAAGGCCGGACCACCCGAGCCGACGATGAGCGCGCCGGCGGCCGCGGGCAGGAGCTGGTCGAGGCGCAGGGGCGCCGCCGCCGCGTCGAACACCGCGGGCGCGAGCGGCAGGAAGACGCTCAGCCCGAGCGCGCCCAGCCGACCCTCGAGGGCCGCCAGCGCGTCGCCGGGTGCAGGCGTGCGAGACACGACCCTCGCGGGCGCCGAGCGCCTACCTCAGCTGGAACGGGTACTGCATCGAGAGCCCCTCGGAGGGCGGGAAGCCGGCGGACTTCACCGCCTTCTCGACGCAGCTGCCGCTCGGCGTGCCGGCGAACTTGCCGCTCACCGTCGCCGACGTCACCTTGCCGTTCCTGCCGATGACCACGTTCACCATCGCCATCCCCGGCACCTTGAACTCGTTGTAGCAAGCGGCGACCTTCCCCCTCACCCCGTTCATCCCGGCCACGACCGCGCCCTTGGCGAGCGGGCCCAGCGGCTTGGCGTCGTCGTCAGCCGCGGGCTTCGAGCGCCCGCCGCCCGAGCCGCGCCCGCCCGACTTGTCGGCCGCGTTCATCGCCGCCTCGAGTGGATCGAGGGGCTTCTTCGGCTTCTCCTGCTCGGCCTGAGCGACCGGCCCGGAGCCGCCCGCCTTCTTATCGTCCTTCTTCCCCTGGGCCTCGTGCTCGTGGCCCTTGCCGTGGTGATGCTCGTGCTCGTGTTCACCCTTCTCGGCCGCCTTGGCCTCGGGGCTCCCCTCGCGCGGGGGGAGGTTCTCGTCGGAGATGGTGGACGGCTTCTTCGCCCCCTCCTGCGTCGAGGGCGCGGCCGACGCCGATTTGGGCTGCGGCGGGGCGGCGACCTGCTCGACCCGCTCCACCAGCTCCGGGGGCTTGGTGGTCATGACCTTCCAGGCCATGAAGGCGATCCCCCCGACCGCGAGCACCCCGATGAGCAGAGCCGCGTAGACCCACTTCGGGGGGCCGCTGCTGGAGGACGGGAGCAACACCGGCGCCGCAGGCGCGAACGAGCCGAACGCGGGGAGATCGTCGACCGGCGATCCGCCGCCCACCGCGCCGAACGTGCTGCCGCCGTTGCTGGGCGACGCCCCGAGCGTGCTGGCCGCCATCGCGCGGATGTCGATGAGCCCCGAGCCCTCGGTCACCGGCGCGCTGGCCAAGCTCGCCGCCGGCTTGGCGGCCGGCATCGCCAGCGACTGCAGGTTGGAGAGCGAGAACAGCACCGAGTTCTCGTGCCGCTGGCCGGTCAGGCTCTCGACGCGGCCGCCGTCGTGCCCGGCCGCCGCGGCGCCGCTCGAGGGCCAGCTCGAGGCCTGGCCCGCGGGAGCGGCCGCCGAGCCGAACAGATCGCCGCCGCCACCCTTGGCGCTGGCCGCCGGCGCCGCGAACACGTCGCTGGCCGCACCGCCGCCGAACAGCGATTGCCCGGCTCCCGAGGGTCGGCGCGCGCGATCGGTACCGTTGCTACCGGCCGCCGCCACGACACCGGCCGTGAAGAGGTCACCGCCCACCGGACCGCTGCCGACGCTCACCTCCTCGGCGACGAGCGCGGCGAACTCCGGAACCGCGGAGAGCTTCACCCAGTCGGCGAACCCCTCCTTCCAGGTGTAGGTGTCCCCCTTGACCTCGCCGCGCTCGATCTTGGTGCGCACGTCGGCGTCCGAGATGGGGCCGACCTGCTCGCCGTCGATCACCAGGTGCCAGCCGCCGTCACCGGCGGGGGCGGAGGCCGTCTCCGTGCCGCCCGATTCGCCGCCGCGCACCACGATGATGTGGCTGCACTTTTTGCAGCGGATTTTGAAGACCTTGCCCCGAACCTTGTCGTCGGCAATCGAGTACTTGGTCCCGCACGAGTCACAAACGATCTTCATCAACGCCTCGATTTGGAGGGATCACGCTGCAAGCACGCAAGGTCGGATAGGTGTCCCTGGAAAAGGCCACCATTATATTGAGCCTGTAACGGCGCGCAAGCCAAGCCACGCCGGTTTCCCAGCGAATTCGAAGGATTATGCACGCAAATTTCGCCGGCTGGGCTGGAGAGTCCCCTTAGGCGGCGAACGGATCGCGGTTCACCACCGTCTGCAAGCGGCCCGCCCCCCAGGAGGTCGCCCAGACCGGGATGCCACAGAGGGCGCTCACCCGCTCGACGAAGCGGGCTGCCGCCGGCGGCACCACCGTGGTGGCCGAGCCTGCCGGCGGCTCCGGCCAACCGTCGAGCTCCTCGAACACCGGCTCGGCCGCGGCGAGATCGTCGAGATCGACCGGCATCTCATCCAGCGTCCGCCCGCCGAATCGGTAGCCGACGCAGATCTTGACGCGCTCGAGCCCGGCCAGGACGTCGAGCTTGGTGAGCGCGAGCGATTCGATCCCCGACAGGCGGACGGCCAGCCGCACGCCCGGGACGTCGAGCCAGCCGCAGCGGCGCGGCCGCCCGGTCACCGACCCGAACTCGTGTCCGCGCTTGCGCAGGAGCTCGCCCATCGCCTCGGTCAGCTCGGTGGGGAACGGCCCGTCGCCGACGCGCGTGGCGTAGCCCTTGGCCACCCCGACCACGGCGTCGATCTTGGTGGGCCCGATGCCGAGCCCCGCGCAGGCGCCGCCGGCCGTCGTCGAGGACGAGGTGACGAACGGGTAGGTCCCGTGGTCGAGGTCGAGCAGCACCCCCTGCGCCCCTTCGAACAGGACGTTGTCGCCGCGGACGACCGCGCCGTGGACGGTGCGCGAGGCGTCGCCCACGAAGGGGCGGAGCTCCTCGGCGAGCGCCAGGTACTTGGCGGTGATCTCCGCCGCGTTCGGCAGCGCGCTGCCGATCTCGCGCAGCGACGGGGTCAAGACGGCCAGGTGGCGGTCGAGCCGCGCCCGGAACCGGTCCGGACGGAAGAGATCGCCGACCCGCAGGCCGATGCGCGCCGCCTTGCTCTCGTAGGTGGGGCCGATCCCCTTCTTGGTGGTCCCGATGCCGCCGGGACCATCCTCGCGGAGACGATCGATCTCGAGGTGGTGCGGCAGCGTCAAATGCGCGCGCTCGGCGACCACCAGATCGTCCGCCCCCTTGATGCAGCCGTGGCCGCGGAAGGTGCGGATCTCGTCGACCAGCACGGCCGGGTCGATCACCATCCCCTCGCCCAGGACGCAGGTGACGCCGTCGCGCAGGATGCCCGACGGGATGAGGCGCGTGACGTACTTCTTGCCCTCGACGACCAGCGTGTGCCCCGCGTTGGCCCCGCCCGCCCAGCGGACGACGAAGCGCGCCTTCTCGGTCAGAAGATCGACGATCTTCCCCTTCCCCTCGTCGCCCCACTGAACCCCGACGACGATTACGACTGCCATGGTTGTTTGGTCCTCGCTGAAGGTGAAACGCGGCCCTCGAGCGCGCCCGCCACCGCCTCGACGTCGACGGCGAAGCCGACCGCCGGGCTCTCGCGCCCGTAGCGCGCCAGCAGATCGTCGTAGCGGCCGCCGCGCAGGACGGCGTCCGGCGCGCCCTCGACGAAGGCCTGGAAGCGGACGCCGGTGTAGTAGTCGAACCCGCGCACCTCGCCGAGATCGACGTGCAGACGGGCGTCGACCTGACGTTTCTCGACGGCGGCGATGATGGCCGCCAGCTCGGCGATCGCTGGCTGGGCACCCTTGGAGAGCCGCCCTTTCGCAGCCTTCAAGATCGCCGGAGGACCACTCAGTTGCAGCATCTCCAGGGCGTTTTTGATGATCCCCGGAAAAACCTTGAGATCTCGAAGAACCTTTTCGAGCTCCTGTCGATCTCGCTTGGCCATCAGGCGACGCACTTGGTCCTCTGCTGATGGAGTCAGTTTCATGGCGGTGAAAAGCGAGCGCGCGAGCCCCAGGTGGCCGAGATCGATGGTCGGGCGCGGCAGGCCGACGGCCGCCAGTGCGAGGGCGCCCAGCGCGATCACCTCGGCGTCGCCGTCCGGGCCGGCCAGGCCGGCCAGCTCGACGCCGGCCTGAGACAGCTCGCGCTGGCCGCGGGCGGCGCGATCGAGCCGCACCACCGTCCCCTCGTAGCACAGACGCACCGGGCCCTTGTGGTCGCGGAAGCGCGTGGCGATGAGGCGCGCGATCTGCGGCGTGATGTCGGGGCGCAGCGCCACCACCTGCCCCGAGCTCGGCTCGACGAAGCGGACGGTCGCCGCGCGCGCCGCCGCGCCGAGCCCCAGCGCCAGCACCTCTTCATACTCGAAGGCCGGGGTGATGACCCGCTCGAACCCGGCGCGGTCGAACTCCTCGAGCAGCGTCTCGATCACGCGCAGCCGCGCCGCCGCCGCGCGCGGCGCGTGATCGCGCATCCCCGTCGGGAGCCTGAGCGTGGGAGCGCGCGGGGTCTCGGCGGATTTGGTCCCGCGCGCGGGCACTACTTGACCGCGTTCTTGACGATGCCGTCCTTGAGGAAGCCGACGAACACCTCGGCCAGCTCGATCGCCACCTTCTCCTGCGCTTCCTTGGTGGACGCCCCCAGGTGCGGGACGGCGATCAGGTTCTCCTCGGCGAACAGCGGTGAGGGATCGGGCGGCTCCTTGGCGAACACGTCCAGCGCCGCGCCGCCGAGCTGCCCCGACTTGAGGGCCTCCAGCACCGCGTTCTCGTCGACGATGCCGCCGCGCGCGCAGTTGATGAGGCAGGCCCCCTTCTTCATCTTGGCGATGCGGGCGGCGTCGAAGAGGCCCTTGGTCTCGGCCGTGGCCGGCACGTGCAGCGTGATGTAGTCCGACGTCGCGACCAGCTCGTCGAGCGACACCTGCTTGACGCCGGTGGGGAGCTGCTTGGGCGGGAACGGATCGTAGCCGATGACGTTCATCTTGAGCCCGACCGCGCGCTCGGCCGCCTGGCGCCCGATGTTGCCGAGACCGATCACGCCCAACGTCTTGCCGGCGATCTCGGTCCCCATGTACTTCTTCTTCTCCCAGATCCCCTGCTTCATGCTCTGGGCGGCCTGTGGGATCTTGCGCGCCAGCGAGAACATGAGGCCGATGGCCAGCTCGGCCGCCGCCGCCGCGTTCCCCTGCGGCGTGTTGATCACCAGGATCCCCTTCTCGGTGGCGGCCTTGACGTCGATGTTGTCGACGCCCACGCCGGCGCGGCCGATGATCTTGAGCTTGCCCGGGTTGGCCAGGGTGTCCGCTTTGATCTTGCTGGCCGAACGGACGCCCACGCCGTGGTACTCGCCGATCACGGCGGCCAGCTCTTCCGGCTTCATGCCGGTCTTCACGTCGACGGTGAACCCCGCCTTGCTCAGGATCTCGACCGCCTTCTTGGACATGTCGTCGGCGATGAGGACTTTGATCGGCTCGGCCATGGCTTGCTCCTGTGTGGACGTTCGTTGTTGCGAAAAGATAATCAGGCGCGCCGGGTCTCGGCGAACGTCGCCTGCGCGGCGGCGACCCCCGCCCCCGGCCTGACGGAGAATCCCAGATCGGAGAGCGTCATCTCGAGACCCGAGATGGCGGTGATGATGTCGAACTGGCTGTAGAAACCGACGTGCGCGATGCGCACGATCTTCCCCTTGAGGTGGTCCTGGCCGCCCGCGATGGTGATCCCGTAGCGCGAGCGCATCTGGATGATGACCGCCGTCCCATCGATCCCCGGGGGAACGCGAAATGCCGTGACGGAGTTCACCGGGGAAGAGGAGAAGAGATCGAGACCGAGGCCGCCCGAAGCCGCACGCGTTGCCTTAGCTAACCGTTCATGGCGCAAGAAGACACCGTCCAGCGTCTCTTCCTTGAGCATGCGCAGCGACTCGCGCAGCCCGACGATCAGCGACACGGCCGGGGTGAAGGCGGTCTCCCCCTTCTCCTGCGCCTTTCGCTCGCGCCCGAGGTCGAGATAGAAGCGCGGCAGCGTGGCGCGCTCGTAGGCTTTCCAGGCCTTCTCCGACACGGAGATGGCGGCCAGCCCCGGCGGCAGCATGAGCGCCTTCTGCGAGCCGACCGCCACGACGTCGAGCCCCCACTTGTCGACCGGCACGTCGTAGACGCCGATCGCCGTGATGGCGTCGACGCAGAGGATGATCTCGTCGTGACCGCGCACCACCTTGGCGATCGCCTCGATGTCGTGCTTGGTCGCGGTGGAGGTCTCGCAGGCGGTGGCGTAGACCGCGCGCACATCGGGGTTGTCCTCGATGGCCTTTTGCACCGCCTTGGCGTCGACGCTCTTCCCCCACTCGACGTCGACGTAGACGCACTTGACCCCGTAGGCCTCGCAGATCTTCCCCCAGCGCTCGCCGAATTTGCCGCCGCGGATGACCACCGCCTTGTCGCCCGGGCAGAGAAAATTGCAGACCGCGGCGTCCATGGCGATGGTCCCCGACCCGGTCAGGACCAGCGGCTGCTGCTTGGTCTGCATCAGCCACTTGAGCCCCTCCTGCACCTCGCGCAGGCACTCGGTGAACGCCGGCGCGCGGTGGTAGAGCATCGGCCGGGCCATGGCCAGGAGCACCCGCTCGGGAACGGGGGTCGGGCCGGCGGTGAGGAGGTACTCCTTCATGATGGCTGGTCGCCTTTTCGCGCTGTGGCGGCGGCCGAAGTTCTAATACAACTTCACCAGCAGATCCACCGATGTCCCTCGCGCAATTCGCCGACGCCAGCTTCGCCTACCCGGGCAACGACATCCTCGTCGGCGCCTCGCTCCTGATCCGTCCGGGCGACCGGCTGGCGCTGCTGGGCCCGAACGGGACGGGCAAGTCGACCGCGCTCCGGCTACTGTCCGGCGATCTGCAAGCCGACAGCGGCGACGTGCGGGTGCTCGGCCGCGCCTCGGTCGCCTACCTGCGCCAGTCGCAGGAACTGTCCGGGGGCGGCACGCTGCTGGAGGCGCTGCTGGAGCCGTTCGCCGACCTGCAGCGCCTGCACGACGAGATGGCGGTGCTCGAGACGCGCCTCGGCGACGGCAAGCCGGACGACCTGGCCCGCTACGGCGAGCTCCAGGAGCGCTACCAGCGCGGCGGCGGCTACGAGCTCGAGGCGCGCGTCAAGCGGCTGACCCACGACGTCGGGTTCTCCGACGCCGATCTGGCGCGCACGGTCGACACCCTCTCCGGCGGCGAGCGCGGCCGGCTCGAGCTGGCCAAGGTGCTGGTGCGCCAGCCCGATCTGCTGCTGCTCGACGAGCCGACCAACCACCTCGATCTCGGGGCCATCGAGCGCCTCGAGGCCTACCTGGCCGAGTACCAGGGGGCGTTCGTGCTCGTCTCCCACGATCGCGCCTTCATCCGCGCCGTCTGCAACGAGATCGTCGAGCTCGAGAACGGCAAGCTGACCAAGTACCCCTTCCGCTACGACAAGTACGTGGTCGAGCGCGCGGCGCGCATCGAGCGCGCGCAGGCCGAGTACGCGCGCCAGAAGGAGCACGTCGAGAAGACCGAGGACTTCATCCGGAAAAATCTGGCCGGGCAGAAGACCAAGCAGGCGCAGAGCCGCCGCAAGATGCTGGAGAAGCTGGAGCGGCTCGAGCGCCCCGACGACCAATGGCAGCACGCCGGCAAGATCGCGCTCAACTTCCAGACCGGCGGCGACCTCGGCGGCAAGGAGATCATCCGCGCCCCCAAGCTGACCGTCGGCTACCCGGGCACCACGATCCTCGACGACGTCACGGTCAACGTCTACCGCGGCGACAAGGTCGGCATCGTGGGCCCCAACGGCAGCGGCAAATCGACCCTGCTCAAGACGCTGATCGGCGAGCTGGCGCCGCTCGGGGGCCAGGTGGAGCTCGGCACCGGCGTCCGGGTCGGCTACTTCGACCAGAAGCTGGGGACGCTGAGCGAGGATCTGACGTTGACCGAGGAGATCCGCTCGGTGCGCGCCGATCTTTCCCCCGAGGTGGTGCGGCAGTACCTGGCCAAGTTCCGCTTCTTCGGCGACGACCCCTTCCGGACGGTACGGGGCCTCTCGGGCGGCGAGCGCAGCCGGCTGGCGATGGCCAAGATCATGCTCTTCCCGCGCAACGTGCTGGTGCTCGACGAGCCGACCAACCACCTCGACATCCCGGCGCGAGAGACGCTCGAGGAGGCGCTCGGCGCTTACGAAGGAACGCTGCTCACCGTCAGCCACGATCGCTACTTCCTGGACCGGATCTGCACGCGTCTCCTGGTCATCGAGGGGACGCGCGTCGAAGCGCACGCGGGCAACTACAGCGACTGGCGCGCGCGGATCAAGATGCAGACGGCCGTCGTCGCCGCGGTCCCCAAGCCGGAACCGGCACCGAGGCCGGCGCCGAAGTCGGTCTCCGAGTCGACCGGCGCCCGGGGCGTTGGCAAGCAGCGCGAGCGCGAGCAGCGCCGGCTGGCGCGGCGCGTGGAGACGCTGGAGGCGGATGTGAGCAAACTGGAGGCCGAGCTCGCCGCTGTCCGCGCCGACCTTGTCGCTGATCACGCCGGCGACTGGCAGAAGCTGCACGCGCTCGCGGAGCGCGAACGGGAGCTCGACGCCCTCCTGGCCCGCCGGATGGCCGAATGGGAGGCTGCCAGCGCGGCGGTGCTCAACTCCGATCAGAGTTCGACCGATTGACGGTTTGGAAACCTACGGTCGGACTGCCGTTTCAGGATCGGAGCATTGCATCGCTCTGCCTGGGTCCTACCTTGATCGTGTAAACTTGAGAGGTTCTCTCCGGGAGGTATCCGGATGCGGTTCGCAGGCTTGGTCGCATGTGTCTTCGCAGTCGCCACGGGCGGTTGCGCGACACGTTCGATGCCCGCCGCCCGCGCGCCCGCCCAGGCGCCGCCGACCGAGATCTCGGGAGTGTGGGATGCCATGTCACGCACCACGATCGGTGAAGGCGTCGGCGCCGGCGACACGCGCATCGAGAAGCAGGAGTGGCACCTCACGCAGGCCGGCAGCGCGGTCAGCGGCTACTACATCGCGGCCCTGACCTTCCTCTCGGGCGACGGGCGTCCGTACGTCTGCAGCCGCCGCCCCGAGTTCTCGGCGACCCAGACGATCAACATCGCCGGGCGCGTCCACGACGGACAGATCGAGATCGAGGAGAAGGAACAGCGGGCCGGCGAGGACAACCGCTGCGACCTCGGGCAAAAACACCTCGCGCGCTACAGCGGCCGGCTCGACGGCGACGTGATGACGCTCATGAGCGGCGCCCAGCGCCAGACCCTCTACCGCATCCGGCACCCCGAGCAGTCCGACCGCCTGGTCGCCGATGCCAGCCGCGGGCCCGCCGAGGAGCCGCTGTCGGAAGACCCGCGCCTCCCCGACCACGCGCCGTCGGCGGCGTCCTCGCTCTCCTCCGTCTCGCCCGCCGACGTGAGCGGGATGTGGATCTGGGAGCACGCCGGCGTCGTCCCCGGCGGCGACGAGAAGCAGGAGCGCGAGGAGTGGCACGTCACGCAAGACGGCAGCAAGCTGACCGGCTACTACGACCGCGTCGTCCACCAGGTCTCCACCGACGGGCAGGCCTATCGGTGCAGCATGGCGCTCGATTTCCAGATCGTCACCCGCTACCAGTTTCGCGGCGAGGTCGACGGCAACAAGGTGATGATCTACGAGAGCTCGTTCGAGGTGCTGAACCCCAACGCCTGCGACAACGGCAAGCGCCGCCTCGACGCCTACGAGGGCCAGGCCTCGACCGACGAGCTGCGCCTGGTCTGGGGCGTCGGCGGCCAGGTCCTGCACCGCCCCCGCCCCGACGTCCCCACCCAGCGGTTTTAGTCCGGCGGCGATCTCAGTCCGGCGATCGCAGCGTCAGAGCGAGCATCGCGAGCGAGTCCAAGCCCCGGAAGGCGCGGCTTAGCCGCGCCGGCGTCGGCGGTGAAGAGGGGGGAGCCCGCGAGGGGGAACACCCCCTCGCGCTCTCAGCCGCCCTTGAGCTGCTTGTCGATGACGGCCTTGAAGGCGTCGAGCGGCTGGGCGCCGACCAGGCGGATGCCGTTGATGAAGAAGGTCGGGGTGCCGGTGACGCCGACGGCCGCCCCTTCCTTGTCCTCGGCGTCGACCTTGTCCTTGAACTTGCCCGAGTCGAGGGCCGCCTTGAACTTCGCCATGTCGAGGCCGATCTCCTGCGCGTACTTCTCGAGCGACGGGCGGTCGAGGGCCTGCTGGTTGGCGAACATCTTGTCGTGCATCTGCCAGAATTTCCCCTGCTCGTTGGCCGCCAGCGCCGCCTCGGCCGCCAGGTGCGCCTTGTCGTGGAACGGCAGCGGGAACTGCTTGAAGGCGATCCGGACCTTCCCCTTGTAGGCGTCCTCGATCTGCTTGACCGTCGGCGCCGCGCGGCCGCAGAACGGGCACTGGAAGTCGCTCCAGGCGACCAGCGTCACCGGCGCCGAGGCCGGGCCCTTGACCGGCGCGTCGCCCAGGTGGATGTCGTACTTCTTGTTGGGGTCGTCGCCGCCGCCCGCCGGCGCGGAGGGCGCGGGGGCCAGGGCGGCGGTCTCCATCCGCTTGGTGTAGACGTCCTTGAGCGGCGTCCCCTTCTTGAGGAGCGCGTCGGCCTCCTTGATCTCGTCGTCGATGATCTTCTGGAAGGCGTCGGCCGGCTGCGCGCCCACCAGCTGCCGCCCGTTGATGAAGAACGTCGGCGTCCCGCTGGCCCCGAGCGACGCGCCCGTCTTCGAGTCCTCGGAGACCTCGTCCTTGATCTTCGGGTCGTCCCAGTCCTTCTTCCACTTGGCGACGTTGAGCCCGACCTCGCCGGCGTACTTCTCGATGTCGGCCCGGGTGAGCGCGGTGTTGTTCTCGTACATCTTGTCGTGCAGCTTCCAGGCCTTGTCGGCGCCCTGCCGCGCGGCCGCCTGGAACGCCGTCGCGGCGTCCATGGCGTGCTCGTGGAACGGGAGCGGCTGGTTCATCCAGACCAGCGCCAGGTCCTTCCCGTACTTGTCGAGCATCTGCTTCACCGTCGGCTCGGCGCGCTTGCAGAACGGGCACTGGAAGTCGCTGAACTCGACCATCGTCACCTTGGTCGCCTTGGCGCCGCGGCGCAGATCGTGCGCGAACGGAACCACCTTCTTCGAGCCACCCTCCGGCGCGCTGCCGCCACTGGGGGCGCTGCCGCCGCTCGGCTTCTGCTTGTCGTCGATGGCGGCCAGGATCTCGCCGAGGCCCTTCCCCTGCTTGGCCATGTCGATCGCCGCGCGGGCCAGGTTCGGGCTTCTGGGACAGTTGGGGTCCTTCTTGAGGCAGCCGGCGATCTTCCCCATCCCGCAGCCGCACTCGCAGTCGCGCTCGTTGAGCGCCTGCATGACCGTCACCTTCTGCTTGTCGCTGAGCCCGGCGAAGCTGACGCCGGTCACCGACGCCAGGTCGGCCGACTTCGTCCACCCCTCGGGGAACTGGCTCTCGGCGCTGTAGATCTTGGCGGGCATCTTGGTGCCCGCGGGGACCGTGTCGCTCGCCTTCTCCGCGGCGACGTCCGCCGATCCGCTGTGTCCGCCCTTCGTCTGCCCGGTCAGGTAGCCGGACATGAACCCGACCGCCAACCCGGTCACCAGCGGCCACAACCAGGTGGGGGGCCGCGACTCGTTCTCGTGCGCCATGGTCGGCGCTTATACATCAATCGCGTGGATTCCGCTGGGCGAGCCCTACGGAATCCACCCGGGGAGGCCTACTCCTCGTCGTCGCGCGAGCCGGCGCGCTTGCCGCCGCCGTCGAAGTCGAGCTCGCCGGCGAACATCTCGTCCATCATGTCTTCGACGGACTCGAAGTAGCCGTCGCGGCGGAGCTCCTCGCGCTCGAACTCCTCGAAGGTCTGGTAGGTCCTCTGGTCGACGTAGCGGCTCATGGGCGTCTCCTTTATTGCGGGGTCGACGGGGTCGAAACCGACATGTAGGTATAGAGAATACCTGTCCACACACGCCGTCAAATTTTCCGAGCGAAATTTGCGGCCTTGGCTGGTGCGCCCCTAGCGTGTTTATCTACCCGGGCGCCCGGGCCGCATCATCATGGGAAGGGTCATCGCCGTAGCGAATCAGAAGGGGGGCGTGGGGAAGACCACCACGGCGGTGAATCTCGCCGCCTCCCTGGCCGCCGCCGAGAAGCACGTCCTGCTGGTCGACATCGATCCCCAGGGGAACGCCAGCTCGGGGCTGGGGCACCTCCCGAGCGAGTCGGCCGAGCCGAGCGTCTACGATCTCCTGGTCGGGCAGCCGCGCCTCGATGACGTGATCCGCAAGACCGATCTCGCCCACCTGGACCTCATTCCGGCGAACGCCGACCTGGCCGGCGCCGAGATCGAGCTCGTCCCCGTGACCGACCGCGAGCGGCAGCTCCGGGGCCCCCTGCGCGCCGCCGCCGAACGCTACGACTACGTCTTCATCGACACGCCGCCGTCCCTGGGGCTCCTGACCCTGAACGCGCTCTGCGCCGCCGACAGCGTGCTGGTGCCGCTGCAGTGCGAGTACTACGCGCTCGAGGGGCTGTCGGCGCTGCAGCGGACGATCCGCCTGGTGGCCGACAACCTCAACCCCGGGCTCGACATCGAGGGGATCGTCCTCTGCATGGTCGACTCGCGACAGAACCTGACCGAGCAGGTCGCCAGCGAGGTGCGCGCCCACTTCGAAGGCAAGGTGTTCGCCACCTCGATCCCCCGCAACGTGCGGCTCTCCGAGGCGCCGTCGTTCGGCAAGCCGATCCTGCTCTACGACGTGGCCTCCAAGGGAGCGAAGAGCTACCTCGATCTGGCGCGCGAGCTCCTCACCCGCCACGCGGCCGACAAGCCCGCCGACGAGAAGCGCCAGCCGGCCACGGCGGCTTCCCGATGAGCGCCCCCAGGCGACAGGCGCTGGGCCGCGGGCTGGCGGCGCTCATCCCGGGCGCGCCGGCGCCCCCGGCGCCCGGCCTCGTCGCCCGGCGCGCGAACGACGGGACCCGCGACGGCGTACGGACGATCGCCGTCGAGGAGATCCACCCCTCGCCCGGCCAGCCGCGGACGCAGTTCCACGACGCGCGCCTCGAGGAGCTGGCGGCGTCGATCCGGACGCAAGGGATCATCCAGCCGCTCATCGTGCGCGCCCGCGCCGGTGCGGACGGCTACGAGCTCATCGCCGGCGAGCGGCGCTGGCGGGCCGCGCAGCGCGCCGGGCTCCACGAGGTCCCGGCCGTCGTGCGCGACGTGGCGCCGACCCAGGCGTTCGAGATGGCGCTGGTCGAGAACCTGCAGCGCGAGGATCTGAACCCGCTCGAGGAGGCCGCCGCCTACCAGCGCCTGGTCGACGAGTTCGGCTACACGCAGGAGCAGCTCTCCGACCGGGTCGGCAAGGAGCGGAGCACGGTGGCCAACGCGCTCCGCCTGCTGCGCCTGCCGGAGAGCGTGCGCGCCCTGGTCGCCGAGGGGCGCCTCTCGATGGGCCACGCCCGCGCGCTGCTGGGGCTGGAGGCGGCGGCGGCGATGGAGAAGCTGGCGCGCAAGATCGTTTCGGCCGAGCTCTCGGTGCGCAAGGTCGAGGAGCTGGTGCGCAAGGCGCGCCAGGGGAACGAGGACGGGCGGGCGACCGCACCGGCGCCGGCCGCGCGCCCGCGGTCGACCAGCGCGCGCGACCTGGCGATGCGCCTCACGCGAGCGCTGGGGACGCGGGTCGAGGTGGTCGAGGTCGGGCAGGAGCGCGGTCAGATCGCCATCCACTATCACTCGCTCGATCAGCTCGACGCGCTCCTGGAAAGGCTGATGCACTCGTGACCGCCGCGGCGTCGCTGGAGCTGACCTACCGGTCGGACGCCGCGCTCCTGGTCGCCTACGCCAATCAGCTCACCAAGGGGCAGCTGTCGATCGACACCCGCGAGAAGCTGTCGGCCGGCGCCACCGTCCAGCTGCGACTGGTCGCCCCCGCGACCGCGCTGGCGCTGACCGGCGTGGTGGCGCAGGCGGCCGGCGAGGCCAACGGCTCCGGGCATCCGCTGGAGACTGCGCTGACCATCACCTCGCCCCCCGACACCTTCGGCGACGGCGTCGACAAGCTGGCCTTCGGGTTCAAGGGGCTGAAGGCGCTGGTGGCCGCTTCCCAGGCGGCGCCGCGCGCCCTGCTCATCCGCTACCTGCGTTCGATCGTCGCCTGCGAGGTGATCGAGATCGATCAGCGTCGCCTCGACGAGCCCGGCGCCATCTGCAACGTCGACCTGGGCGTCGTCGACCTCGACTCGACGGGCGCTGCCGGCTACGAGCTCTACGCGCGGCTGCGCGAGCACCGGGAGGCCGGCTCGGCGCCGATCCTGGCCGTCGCGCAGCTCGAGCGCGATCGGGTCCGCGCGGCGTCGCTGGGGTTCGACGAGGCGCTGACCAACCCGCCGGCCTTCGTCGAGCTGCAGGCCTCCGTGCTGCGCGCCCTCGCCAGGCCGCTCTCGGTTCGGTCGATCTGATCGCGTGAGGGCGGACGGGCTTTCCCGGCCGCCCTCGTCGCGGGAGGTCGCAGGAACCCTCTCAGGGTTCCTGGGTTGATCGTCCACGGCGTTTCGCCGCGGTGACGGTGTTGAAAAGCAGCATGGCGATGGTCATCGGGCCGACGCCGCCCGGGACCGGCGTGATCGCGGAGGCGCGCTCGGCCGCGGCCGTGAACTCCACGTCGCCGAGCAGCTTGCCGTCGGCGCGCCGGTTGATGCCCACGTCGATGACCACCGCGCCCGGCTTGATCCAGGCGCCGCGCACCATCTCCGGGCGCCCGACCGCCGCGACCACCAGATCGGCGCGGGCAACAACGGCGCCGAGATCGCGCGTCTTCGAGTGGCAGAGCGTCACCGTGGCGTTGGCGTTGGTGAGGAGCGCCGCCATCGGCTTGCCGACCATGTTGGAGCGTCCGACCACCACGGCGTCGATCCCGGCCGGCGCCAGGCCGCTCTCCTCGACGAGCTTCATGATCCCGAACGGCGTGCAGGCCACGAAGCGCGGCTCGCCCATCACCAGGTGGCCGAGGTTGTCGGGGTGGATGCCGTCGACGTCCTTGCGTGGATCGACGGCGGGGAGGATCTGGCGCGCGTCGAGCCCGGCTGGCAGCGGGAGCTGGAGCAGGATCCCGTCGACGGCCGGATCGGCGTTGAGCTTGGCGACCAGCGCGGCGAGCTCGCTTTGTGACGTGGTCGACGGCAACCGGTGGTCGAAGGTCCGGATCCCGACCTGCGCCGAGGAGGCGGTCTTGTTGCGCACGTAGATCTGCGAAGCGGGATCCTCGCCGACCAGCACGACCGCCAGCCCCGGCTCGACGCCGCGGGCGCGGAGCGCGGACACCTCGCCGGCCAGCTCCGACTTGATGCGGGCCGCGAGCGCCTTGCCGTCCAGAATCTTCGCCGCCATCGGGGCTCGTATAACACGCCCCGCTGCCCGAGCATCCCGCAGGCACGATTTTGCGCAACCGCTGCACCGGTTCGTTCGAAACGTCTGCGCATGGACGGGTCACGGGGAGCACGAGCAGCAGCCGCCGCGGCGTTGGCCGCAGTGTCGGGTCTGACCACGCCGGCGCACGCTGCCCGGCCGGCTGGTCCCAGCACGGCGATCGAACGTTCGCTCGAACGCCTGGTGGCCGGCGCCGATCGGCTGTTCGCCCTCGGCGGTGGCGAGGTCCTGACCTTCGACGGCGACGGACGGCGGCTCGGCCGCTGCGCGGGATTCGCGCCGCCGGCGCGACCGCCACGGCGCGAGCGACTGGGGGCCCCGGACGCCGAGGAGGTGCTGCGCGCCGCCGGGCTCCCCGACGACGACAGCACCCCGGAGGCGGAGGACGCGCTGGAGGAGGAAGGGCTCGGACCTCGGCGGCGCCCGCGCGCCGAGCCCGAGGGCGCCATCGTCCCGCGCGCGCTGGCGGCGAAGCGGGACGCGTCGGCGGTCTGGATCGCCACCTCGTCGGGGGTGTTTCGCGGCGACGAGAACGGATGTCGCCCCGCCGGGCTCGACGGGCGCGACCTCTTGCTGGTCGCCGCGGCGGGCGACACGGTGGTCGCGGCCACGGAGGACCTCCTGTTCCGCGAGAGCAGCGCCAACGCGGCCGGAGAGGGCCCGGGGGGCGACGACGACACGGCCACCTTCACCGTCGCCGCCGGGCTGGCGGCGCGACCGCGCGCGCTGGCGGTCTGGCCCGACGGGACACCCGTCGTGGCCGACGACGACGGGATCCAGCTCTTCCCCGGCGATGGGACCGCGGCTCGGATCCTCGACCGCCCGGCCGACGCGCTGGTCATCTGCGGGGACAGCGCGCTCGCCCTCGCCAACGACGGCGTCTACCGCTGGACGGCGGGCGCCGAACCGGTCCGAACGGCCGATCGGCCGCCGGTGCGCACGCTCGCCTGCGGTCCCGCGCCCGGCGTCCGTTTCGTCGCCACCGGGCTGGGCGTCTGGACCTCCTCCGACGGCGCTGCCTGGACCGAACGGGCCGAGACGCTCGGCCGCTCCGTCACCGGCGCGGCGACCGAGGGCGGGCAGACCTGGCTGGCGCTCGAGGACGGGCTCATCGCGCTCGACTTGACCGCTTCCGAGGCGAGCGGGCCGCCGCCATCCCAGCGCGCCGCGATCGAGCCGCTGGGGTTCGCGCCGCTGTCGAACCGGCGCCTCGCCGCCCCCACCCTCCCCTGGCCCTCGGTGACGGCGATGGTCGGCGCCGAGCGGACGACCGACCGGCGCGTGTGGGAGGTCATGCTCCTCCTGACCTTTCCCCTCGGACGCGGGCCGAGGCGCGTCGACGGAACGCCGGTGGCCGCCGAGCGCGCGCGCCGCGACCAGGCGCTCGCGCGGGAACAGATCGATCTCGCCGCCGCGGCGCCGGCTGGTGCGGCCGCCGAGCGCGCGGCGCGTCTCGAATCCGTCCTTCAAGAAAGAGAGGCTCTGCGATGATCGCTTGCTCCAGCGCGACGCTGCTCGCGCTCCTCTTCGTCCAGTCCGTCCCGACGCCCGAGGCGCGGACCCGCGAGCCGGCAGAGGCCGCCCGCGCGCGCCCGCTGCCGCTCCCGCTGGCGCCCGCCGATCCCGACGAGCGCACGCCGAGCGCCGAGGCCCCGCGCCGGCCTCGACGCGCGCGCCCGCTCGACCCGGCCGTCCTGCGGGCGCTGGCGGCCGAGGATCCGCCGGTCTCGGCGCTGCGCGCCGCGGCCACCGCCCTGGTGCTCGCCGAGCCGGACCGGGCCCGGTCGCTCGTCGCGCGGGCGCGGTTCGCCGGCTGGCTCCCCGAGCTGCGCCTGATGGTCGACCGGCGGTTCGCACGCACCGAGTCGGTCGACCTCGGCACGCCGACCGACAGCACGGCGCTGGCGCCCGTCGGCATCGACAGCAACAACGACGTGCGTTACCAGGCCCGCGCCACCTGGGATCTGAGCAAGATCGTCTTCAACCCCGACGAGGTCGCCGCGCAGTTCCAGGCGCTGCGGACCGCCGACACGCGTCGAGAGATCGAGTCGCTGGTCATCCGTCTCTACTTCGAGCGGCGCCGGCTCAAGGCTGAGTCCGCCGCTGCCGATGATCTGGACGTGCTTCCAGGTTCCAAACGGGAGCTGCGCATCGCCGAGATTGAAGCCGAGCTCGACGCGCTGACTGGCGACGCCTTCACGCGCCTTGCGCACCACCGGCCGATCGAGGGAGAGTCTCGCTCGGAGCCATGACAGAAGAAGCCCGGCCCTCGCGCCGCCAGTACCCGCGCTACAACGTCGACGTGCAGGTCGAGGTCACGGTGGCGGGCGGCCAGCTCGACGCGCGGACCCGGGACATGTCCCGCGCCGGGCTCTGCCTGGTGACGACGCAACCGATCGCGCGGGAGACCGAGGTCTCACTGGAGCTGGTCCTGACCTTCGGCGAGGACGGCGTCTCGGAGCCGCTGAAAATCGATGGGCGCGTCGCCTGGTGCACGGCGTTGTTCGGCGCCTATCAGGTCGGCGTCAAGTTCGTGAAGGTCGACGACGAGCGCGCCAAGTACCTGAACATGTTCGTGGGATTCCTCGACGGAACGCTGGCGCCCAGCGGCATGCTGGGCGACGCCGACGAGCTCGGACATTCGCTTCAGCCATTGGGCGATCCTGACGATCCGTTCGCGTACTAATGCAAGCGCCGCAACCCCGCCCTCAAAGCCGCCGCCAACACCAACGCGTCGACCTGCGGATGTCCGCCGAGGTCCGCACCAACGACCGCGTCTTCACCACCACCACGCGCGATCTGTCGGAGGGGGGCGCCGGCCTCACCTCGGATCAGCCCCTCGACGAGGGACAGGAGATCGTGCTCGGTCTCTTCCTGGTCATCGACGACGTCGAGAGCGACACGCCGCCTCTGTGGGTCAAGGGACGCGTCGCCTGGTGCGCCGAGTCCGACGACAACCACTATAACGCGGGCGTGCGGTTCGAGGTGATCACCGAGGACCAACGGACCTGGCTGCGGCAGGTGCTGAAGACGATCGCCCCCTCGCCGCTGTAGGCAGGCCACGGGGCAGCCTAGGCGGCCAGGATCCGCTCGGCGACGCGGGCGCCGTCGAGCGCCGCGCTCACGATGCCGCCCGCGTACCCCGCCCCCTCACCGCAGGGATAGAGCCCCGCGATCGACGGCGAGACCAGGGTCGTCGGATCGCGCAGGAAGCGAACCGGGGCGCTGGTTCGCGTCTCGGCGGCGATGAGCAACGCCTCCGGCCACAGGAACGCCGGCAGGCGCGCCCCGATCTGGCGCAGCCCCACGCGCAGCCCCTCGACCACGAACGGCGGGAGCACCGAGGCCAAGTCGGCCGGGGCCAGACCCGGGCGGTAGCTGCTCGGGCCCAGCGAATCGCCGGTCCGACCGGCCAGAAAATCGCCCAGCCGCTGCGCGGGCGCGCGGAACCGCCCGCCGCCGGCGCGGAACGCCGCCTGCTCGATCTGGCGCTGGAAGGCGATCCCGGCCAGCGGTCCGGCGGCCGCGGGACCGAAGTCTTCGGCTCCGACCGCCACCACCAGCCCGGCGTTGGCGAACGGCGAGTCGCGCCGCGAGAGGCTCATCCCGTTCACCACCACGCCGTCGGGCTCGGTGGCGGCGGGGACGATCCAGCCGCCCGGACACATGCAGAAGCTGTAGACGCCGCGCGCGCCCGCGCTGGCCGTCAGCTCGTAGAAGGCGGGCGGCAGCCTGGGGTGCCCCGCGGCGGCGCCGTACTGCAAGCGATCGATGAGCGGCTGCGGGTGCTCGAGGCGGACGCCGACGGCGATCGGCTTGCGGACGACCGCCAGCCCGGCCTCGGCGGCCCAGCCGACCACGGCACGCGCCGAGTGACCCACCGCCAGCACCACGACATCGGCGGCGATCTCGCCGCCGTCGACGCGCACGGCGCGCACGCGACCGGCTCCGACGTCGAGGCCGGAGGCCGCGGTCTCGAATCGGTGGACGACGCCGAGCCCCGCCAGGTGCTCGCGCAGCGCCGCCAGCACCCGCGGCAGCCGGTTCGACCCGACGTGCGGGCGCGCCTCGATCTCGATCTCCGGCGGCGCGCCGAAGCGAACCAGATCGGCGATCACCTCGGCCACGCCGGCGCGGTCCTTGGCGCGCGCGTAGAGCTTGCCGTCGGAGTAGGTCCCCGCGCCCCCCTCGCCGAAGCAGTAGTTCGAGCTCGGGGTCAGCTCGCCGCGCGTGATGAGCGCCAGGTCGCGGCGGCGGGGCTGCACCTGCTTGCCCTGCTCGAGGATGGTGACCGGGACGCCCGCCTCGGCGAGGCGCAGCGCCGCCCAGGTCCCGGCCGGACCGGCGCCGATCACCACCACGCGCGGCGCCGGCCGGCCGGCGGGCCAGCGGAGGCGCGCGCGCGCCGGTGTGGCCGCCTCCAGCGCCTCGCCCCGGCGCGCGACCGCCACGCGTAACCGCTGCCCGAGCGGGCGCCCTTTTCGCGCGTCGAGCGAGCGGCGCACCACCCGCAGCTCGCCCGCCGTGCCGGCGCTCCAGCCGAGCGCCCGCTCGACCTGCGGCGCCAGCGGAGCGTCGAGATCGGCCAGCGGCACGAAGAGATCGATCGTCTCGGCCATCGCGGCTCGCGGCTAGGCGGCGCCCGCCGAGAGGCCGACACGGCGGCGCGCGTCCAGGCAGTGCCGTCCGTTGGCCGCGAACTCGCGGCAGGGCCGGGGGCGGTTTTCGTAGATCGTGCAGGCGTAGCGCCGCGAGGCCCCAGGGTCGCCGACGCTCAGCGCCGCGCAACGGGATCCCTCGCGGCGGATCTCGAAGCGGTGGCCCTGCCGGACGATCAGATCGGGCTCCTGCCAGACGACCGGATCGCGCACCGAGACCGTCACCGAGTGGTAGGCCTCGCGGCAGCAGGCGCCGCAGGCGTGGCAGTCGACCGGCGGCTCCCAGCGCGCGCAGGCGCGCGCTGCCGCCTCGGTGCGCACCCCGTCGCCGACCGCCGGCGCCGTCTGGCGGCAGCGGGCGACCGGCGCGCCGCGCCCACCGACGTAGAGCCAGGCGCAGCCGCCGCAGGTCTCGCCGGCGGGCCCCCAGGCGAACCCCAGCGGGTGCCGGAGCTCTGTCAGCGCGCCGGTGCGCACCAACGCCGCTTCGATCGCGGCGCGCCAGGGCGAGGCCTCGAAGCGGATCCGCGTCGCGCGCGCGATCGCCGTGGCCGGATCGCCGTCGTCCGCCAGCGGATCGGCGGCGAGCGCGTCGTGATAGGCACGGTAGTCGGTGGTCGGCGCCATCGCCGCGCGCAGCCCGAAACGGCCGGCGAGGTGCGCGGCGAAGCGCAGGCAAGCGTGCTCGCGCACGACGTGCTCGGCGACGTTGTCGAGCCCCCAGTCGGGCAGCCGCGCCGCCGCCTCGCCCTCGGTGAGCGCGTGACAGAGCTCGTGGAACACGAGCTGCGCCAACGCGTCGTCGACGTCGAGCGTGTCGTCGGCGCCGATGGCGATCGTCCCTTGCCCATCGCTGGTGGCGTAGACGTCGCGCGTACGCGTGATGGCGAAACCGATCTTCGCGGCCGCCGCGCGCCAGATCTCCGCGATCGCCGGGTTGGCCAGCGGGCTGGGCGAAGAGCGCGCTTTTGCAGACGACATCGGCCGCTAGTGTGAACTGGCCGCGAAGAGATCGCGACAAGGACCTGACTGCTTTTTGCAATCTACGTTACGTTCCACGCCGCGCGGGGACGACGATTTTTTTGACAAGGCTCTTGCGTTGGCGGGGGAGCGGATCAAACCTTTGCCTCCACACCGCGGGAAATCCGCGACGGCCCCACCTACCCGGATCGTCGACCGAGCGTCGGCACCGTTTCAACGAAAGGGGATCAAGCCGTGTTCGCCGATCTGCGAAAGCTATCTTTATCTTTTGGCACCGCCACCGCTTTACTGAGCTTGGCACCCAATCTGGCGCGCGCCGGGTCCCCCACTGAGGCGGCCTCGCCCCCTGAACCCGCGGCCGTCTCCGCCGTCTCCGTCTCCGAGGGCGAGACCGACGCCGGCGGAGAGGTCCACGCCAGCGGCTGTCTGGCGCAGACCATCTGCGCGGTGAAGGAAAAAATCCGCTGGCAGACGCCGGCCTGGACGCCGTCGCAGTGCGGGCGGATCGCCGACGCCGTGGCCACGTCGGCGAAGCGCCACCACCTCTCGCCCACGCTGATGCTGGCGATCATGGTCAACGAGAGCGACATGAACGAGAAAGCGGCGCGCGTCTACACGCGCGACGGAAAGGTCTACGCCAAGGACGGCGGCCTGATGGCCATCCGCTGCCTGCTCGACGATCGCGATCGCTGCACGAACGGCAACGTGCGCGGCGTGGCCTGGAAAGAGCTGATGGATCCGGCGACGAACATCGAGCTCGGCGCGCGCGAGCTCGCGCACTGGCGCGACGGCGGTGGGGTGATGACCAAGACGATCACCAAGCTCGACGCCGACGGACACCGCGTGCGCGTGGACAAGGAAGTTCCCTGCGATCACAAGACGCACGCCTGGTGGGCGCACTACAACCACGGCCCGCGCTACATCGCCAAGGGCTATCCCCGCCACTACCCGCATCGGATCGCCGTGCTCGATCATGCCTTCGCGACGGTGATGAACATGCCCGCGCCGGAGCTGACGGCGGGGCGCATCACCATTCACGATCCGGGGAAGCGCGAGCGCACCGTCGATCGGCCGCTCGAGCCGCGCTACAAGAAGCTCTACGCGCAGATCCTCTCGGGCGGCACCTGCTCCGCGATCGCGCTCAACTAGCGATCAGCGCGTCGAGGCGGCCGACGCCGCGTGGGCGCCGGCCGCCGCGGGTGGCACCGCCGCGGCAGCGGTGCTGAGCCGCAGGCTGAGCGCCGTCCCCACGCCGAGCGCCGCCAGCGTCAACCCGATGGCGGCCGCCAGCCGCGGTCCGCCCGACCGCCTCGGCTGTGCGGGCCACATCGACGCGGGCAGCGCCCGGTCCCGAACCGTCGGTCCTTCCTCACTTTCGTCCTGGCCTAGGCCTTGGTCTTGGCCTTGCGGCTCGGCCCCCGCTCCCGCCGAGCTCGGCGCGCTTCGATGGGCCGCGTTCGCCGCCACGGACGAGGGACGGGCGAGCGGCGAGATCGCCTCCACCTCGCGCACGAACGCCGCGACCTCCTCGAGGTGCAACTGCGACCCGACGATGAAGTCGTCGAGGGCGCGCGCCATCTCGGCCGCCGTGTCGAAGCGCAGGCGGCGATCGCGCTCCAGGGCGCGCAGCACGATCTGCTCCAGCGCCTCGGGGACGTCGGCGCGGTGCGCGTTCAGCGGGGGGATCTTCATCTCCATGATCTTCTTG
>DATNDC010000053.1:0-31050 GCA_035607055.1 Polyangia bacterium | reverse complement strand
CGAGGGCGAGGAGCGCGCGCCCGGCGCCGCGCGGGAAGTCGGCGTCGCGCGGGCGGAGGGCTGCGCCCCGCTCGAACAGGGCCAGCGCCCGTTCGGGATCGCCTTCGAGATCGATGAGCCCGAGCGTGTAGAGCGACTCGGGGTGGTCGGGCGTCAGCGCCAGCGCCGCCTCGAGGTGCCGGCGCGCGGCCGCGACGTCGCCGCGCACCCGGGCCACGTTCGCCAGCCCGAGGCGGGCGAAGGCGTGCGCGCCGTCGCGCTCGAGCGCGCGGCCGAAGTGCGCCTCGGCCTCGGCGAGCTTCTCGGGCCCCCAGAGCCTGTTCGCGACCAGCGCCACCGTGATCTGCCCGAGCCAGAAGTGTCCCTCGGGATCGCCGGGGCGGGCCTCGGCGTGCGCCGCCGCGATGGCGCCGGCGACGGAGAACTTGCCGCGCCCGTCGAGCCAGGGGAGAAACGTCAGCCAGGCCGGATCGCCCGGGTAGAGGTTGACGGCCTCGAGCAAGGTCTCGTCGGCCTCCTCGACGGCGCCGCCTTCGCGTGCGGCGGCCGCCCCGCGCAAGATGGCGTCCCGGGCGAACAGGCGCACCTCGGCGTCGGAGAGCGCGGGCAGCGGCAGGAAGCCCTCGCGCGCCGACCAGCGGAGCAGCCGCGCCCCGCCGGACGGGCTCCAGCGCACCACCAGGTCGGCGGCCAGGGTCGCGTGGTGGGCGAAGTAATCGACCGCCACCAGCTCGGCGCCGCGCCCGCAGCGGCCGCAGCTCGGGAGCGCGCTCTCTCCGAGCGCGCCCGCGCCGGCCCTGGCCAGCCAGGCCTCGAGCTCTGCGGGGAGCCGGTAGCGGACCTCCGGCAGGATCATCGCCGGCGGCCCGTCGACGGCGGCGTGGCACCCCGGGCACGACCAGCTGCTGACGAGCATGTCGTAGGTGCGGGCGCCGTACCGCTCGAGCTCGCGGGCGCGATGCTCGAGCGGCGGCGTCCCGGCCGGGACGGTGAAGTATCCCGACGACATGAAGGCTACTCGACGACGCCCATCGGCTTTCGGCGCAGGCGCTTGGTGAAGCCGAGCTTCTCCTCGAAGATCGCCTGGAACTCCAGCGGGTTGCCGCCGCCGGGCGGCTGCACGATCACCGGCATCAGGAAGTTGCCGTCCCACTTCGAGAGCATCCCGCAGCGCGGGCAGCGCGTGAAAGTGGCGTCGTCCTTCTCCACCTTCTCGAGCGTGCCGGTCCGGCAGGCGGGGTGGGTGCAGATCGCGGGGGCGGGCTTGGCCGCGGGCGCGCTCGAAGGCGCGAAGCCGAGGGCCTGCTCCATCATGGGGCGCATCGACTCGTCCATCGGATAGGGCGTCAAGGCGCCGTTCAGGTTCATGAAGATGGAGAAGCACTTCTTGCACCGGTTGTACATGCCGCCTCCGGCGGTCTCGAATTCACCCTGACAGGACGGACAGTTCATCGACGGGCTCCTTTGTGGAAGTGCGGTTATGCGCCTCCGTTATAAAACACCTGAGCCGGACGGACAGGGCACTCGAGGTGGCGATCTCGACGGCGCTGGCATCAATGGAGGGCCTGCATCGCTGAAGAAGGTGATCCTTTCGAAGGCGAGGTGAGTGTAGGGTTGCCCTGGACGGTGGTCCGCACCCCTAGGAGCGAAGATGGCCAAGGACGAGCTGAGCAGGCGAGCGATGTTGGGGATCTCGGCCGGCGGCGTGGCGCTGGCGGGGATGGCGCGCGCGGCGAGCAAGGCGGGCGCCGGGAAAGCGGGCGCGGGCACGTTCCCCAAGGACTTCGTGTGGGGTGTCGCGACGGCCAGCTATCAGGTCGAAGGGGCGGCCAGCGAAGACGGCAAGGGGCCGTCGGTGTGGGACGTCTTCTGCAAGAAGAAGGGCGCCATCTTCGACGGGAACACGGGCGACGTCGCCTGCGATCACTACCATCGCTACAAGGAAGACATCGCGCTCATGAAGACGCTGGGCGCGAAGGGATACCGCTTCAGCATCTCCTGGCCGCGCGTGTTGCCGAACGGCATCGGCGCCTCGAACCCCAAGGGGCTGGACTTCTACAGCCGCGTGCTGGACGAGCTCGGCAAGCACGGCATCGAGCCGCTCTGCACGGTCTTCCACTGGGACTACCCACAGGCGCTCTACAAGAAGGGCGGGTGGCTGAACCGCGACTCGGCCGACTGGTTCGCCGAGTACACCAGTCTCCTCGCCGACAAGTTCTCTGACCGGATCAAGAGCTGGGTGACCCTCAACGAGCCGCAGTGCTTCATCGGGCAAGGGTTGCTCGACGGCACCCACGCGCCGGGCGACAAGCTCAACGCCACCGGTTACCTGACGGCGGCGCACAACGCGATGCGGGGGCACGCCAAGGCGGTGCAGGTCCTGCGCGCGCGCGCCAAGGACGCCAAGTCGACCAAGGTGGGGTACGCGCTGTCCGCGCAGGTCACCCAGCCGGCGACGGACCGTCCCGAGGACGTCGAGGCGGCGCGGGCGGCGATCTTCGCGGTCGGCAACCGCAGTGAGTGGAACAACGCCTGGTTCGCCGACCCGGTGCTGCTGGGCAAGTACCCCGAGGACGGCGTGGCGGTGTTCGGCAAGGACATGCTCAAGTTCAAGCCGACCGACCTCGACGAGATGAAGCAGCCGCTCGACTACCTCGGCCTCAACATCTACAAGGCCGAGACCTACAAGCGGGGCGCCGACGGCAAGCCCGAGCAGGTGCCGCTGCCGCCCGGCTACCCGCGCGCCGGCTCCGACTGGCAGCCGATCACGCCCGGCTGCATGTACTGGGGCCCGCGTTTCTTCTCCGAGCGCTACAAGCTGCCGCTGGCGATCACCGAGAACGGGCTGGCCACGCGCGATCAGGTCTTCCTCGACGGGAAGGTGCACGACCCGCAGCGGATCGACTTCATGCACCGCTACCTGGCCGAGCTTTCGCGGGCGATCAAGGACGGCGTGCCGGTCACCGGGTACTACACCTGGTCGCTGCTCGACAACTTCGAGTGGGCGGACGGCTACAAGCAGCGCTTCGGCCTCGTCTACGTCGACTACGAGAACCAGAAGCGCGTCCCCAAGGACTCGTTCGACTGGTACAAGAAGGTGATCGCCAGCAACGGCCGCACGCTCAACGAGAGATCGGCGCTGCCGATCACCCAAGTAACACCGTCTACTTAGATGGGAACCCTGGGAGGGTTCCCAAACCCTCCCGCGACGGGGCTCCGGTGAGCGAAGCTCACCTACGCCCCACGCGATCAGGGCGCAGTTTTGATCAGGGCGCAGTTCCGATCAGGGGGCAGTTCCGATCAGGGCGCAGTTCTGATCAGGGGGCAGTTCTGATCAGGGGGCAGTTCTGATCAGGGCGCAGTTCTAATGGGCGGCTTGGGCGGCGCTGTGCGCGGGGCCGGGCGTCGCGGCGGCCGTGGCGGGCGGTGGCGGCGGGGCGTGGGCGATCCATTCGTTCATCGCGTCGGCCTGGGCGGCCGGCGGCAGCTTGATGCCGTAAGTGACGAACCAGTCGGCGGCTTGGTCGGGCTCGTTGCGGATGAGGCGCGCCCGATAGACCCAGATGCCGAGGTTGGGATCGGCGGCGGCCGTCCGCAGCGTACCTTCGTCGGCGATCACCAGCGCGCGGCCGTGCATCGGCAGCGCGGTGTTCGGCGCGAGGTAAGGCTTGAGGACGCCGTAGCTGTCGGAGGCGCCGCGCCTGAAGAGGATGTCAGCCGCCAGCTTGGCGACGTCGAGCTGCGGGCGGCGCGCCAGGCGCGCGATCAGCTTGGTCGATTCGTCGGTGCGCAGGCGCTCGAGCTCGTGCAGCGCGGCCAGCGGCGGCCGCGCGTCGTTCTCCTTGAACAGGACGTAGAGGTCGGCGAGGTTCGTGTCGCCGCCGGCCCGGACGACGCCGGCGGCCGCCGCGGCCCGCAGGTACGGCGACGGATCACGCAGGAAGAGCTCCATCCCGATCACCGCCCGCCGCCCCGCGCCGGGGCGGATCTGCGCCAGCATCGCGGCGCCGTGGACCTCGGGGTTGGCGTCCTTCGTCGCCTCGCTGAGCGCCTTCTTGGCCGCCGGATCGTCGACGTTCCCCAGCGCGACCGCCGCCGCGGAGCGGGCGTCCGGGTGCGCCTTGGTGTTCCCGAGCAGCTTGGCCAGGCCCGGGACACACTCGGCTTCGCCCGCGGTCGCCAGCGCCATCGCCGCCGGCAGGTGGTCGGCCCAGTTCTGACTGTCGAAGGTCTCCTTGACCAAGGGACAGACGGGGACCTTGAGCGCGGTCAGCGCGGCGCCGGCGTCGGCGGCCAGATCAGCGCGTTTGACCGCCAGCTTGAGCCACTTGATGGCGTCGGCGTCGCCGCGCGCGCCGAGCGTGCGGGCCATCGCCACCGTGGCGTACGGCTGATGGAGGGCGGCTTTGATCCAGTCGAGGGCCAGCAGCGTCAACTGGGGCTGGACGTGCACGCCGCTGCCGCGGGCCAGCGCCACGCGCTTGAGCGCCTCGTCGCGCCGCCCCTGGTGCAAGAGCTTGGGCAGCGCCGCCTCGATCGGATCGTAGCTGCGGATCACCATCACGCCCGCGCAGCGCCGCTGATCGCGGGCGAACAGCCAGTGCAGGCGCAGATTGTCGTCGTCGGAGCGGACCTCCACCGGTGCCTTGGGGTAGGGGACGGCGTCGCGCAGGATCTCGATGATCGCGTCGTCGAACCCCGGGAACCCCGAGGACCGCGTGATCTTGGCCGACAGGAGCTGCCCGTCTCCCGAGATGGTGACGTCCACCTCAGCCGAGCGGTCGGCGACGTTGAGCGGGTTGTTGAGCTCGAGCTTCTCGCCGATGAGCCGCAGGAAGTTGTCGGTCCAGCGGCGGTGAATATGGGCGTGCAGCGCCGTCAGGTAGGTGGCTGCCGGGCCGGGGGGCGGCAGGGACAGCGGTTGCTCGGGCAGCTTGTCCGCCGGGAGCGCCGCGGCGAAGACGCGCGAATTCGTGGCCGCCGCGAGGACCAGCGCGCTCAAGAGGACGGTCGATCGGGTCATGGTTCCTGGTGCGAGGGGCGCGAGATCATAGTTCCGAGAATTATCCGAGAATCGTGGCGATCATCTCGTCGGCAGCCCGCCAAGGAAGCTTAATTCCTTTTCTGATTTCGTGGTATGCGGGTCGGATGCGCACGGTCCTCGTTCCTTCTGTTCTGGTCGCGCTTGGCGCCGTTTCGGCCGGCGGTTGTGGGCTCAAGCTGCAGATGGTGGACGCCTCGGTGCGAAAGCCCTCGAACGTCGCCGTTTATTTTACGGTCGACACGCACAACAACCAGCCCGTCGCCAACCTGACACCGCAGGATTTCCGCATCTACGAGGACAAGCAGCCGGTCTCGATCCTGGAAAGCAAGCAGACGATCCTCCAGCCGGAGGTGGCCGCCATCCACTACACGCTGCTTTTGGTGGACATGAGCGGCAGCGTGGTCGACTCGGGTGACATGCCGACCTTGATCGAGGCGGCCTCGTCGTTCGCCGACCGGGTCGGTCCCTACCAGAAGGTCGCGGTCTACAGCTTCGACGGCAGCCCCCACCTGACCCCGGTGGTCCCCTTCGGCGGCAACGTGCGCAGCGGCGTCACCTCGCTGGCCATGCGGCGGCCGCGCGACCCCTCCACCAACCTCAACGGTGCGGTCATCGAGGGGGTTCGCCTTTTGACCCAGCAGATGGACCGCGCGCCGGTGCCGCTGCGCTTCGGAACGCTGGTCGTCTTCACCGACGGCACCGACCGCGCCCACCGCGCCAGCCCCGAAGACGTCGACAACGCGCTCGACAACGCCGGATTCGAGACGTACGTGATCGGCGCCGGCCAGGAGGTCGACCGCAGCCAGCTGTCTCGCATCGGGCGCTCGGGGACGTTCGCCTCGCAGAACCCCGGCGACGTGAAGAAAGGGTTCGACGAGATCGGCGCCCGGATCGAGGCGGCGTCGCGGCGGTTCTATCTGCTGTCGTACTGCTCGCCGTCGCGCGCCGGGGAGCACGAGGTGGAGATCGAGGCCAACGGCGCGGGGTCGAGCGGGCGCCTGTCGTACCGGTTCGTGGCCAACGGCTTCGGCCCCAACTGTGATCCCAAGCAGAAGCCGGCCTTCGACGTCCACCATCCGCACTCGGCGCCGCCCCCCAAGGTGATGGAGCGCGCCGAGGCCGCGCCGCCGCCGTCCAAGGGTCAGCAGAACGGCACCCCGGTCGCCGGCTGGACGCCCAAGCGCTGACGCCTGGTCGGTCGCGGCGGTCAGCGGGCCAGAGCGTCGACCAGCGTGGCGACGAAGAAGGCGACCGAGACGTAACCGTTGAGGTTGAAGAAGGCGACGTCGAGGCGGGAGAGATCGCTGGGGCGGACGATGGCGTGCTCGTAGGCGAGGAGCGCGATCACCGCCGCGACGCCCGCGAGGTAGGGGGCGCCCAGGTGGGCCACGGAGGCGAGCACCAGCAGCGCGGCGACCGTGACCAGGTGGAGGAGCGCGGAGAGGACCAGCGCGCCGGCGACGCCGACGCGCGCGGGGATCGAGTGCAGGCCGGCGTTACGATCGAACTCGCGGTCGGAGAGCGCGTAGAGGATGTCGAAGCCGGCGATCCAGGCGCCGACGGCGATCATGAGCAGGCCGGGGGCCCAGCCGAAGTCGCCGCGCACGGCGATCCAGGCGCCGGCCGGGCCCGAGGCGATGGCCAGGCCCAGGAAGAGGTGGCAGAGGGCGGTGAACCGCTTGGTGAACGAGTAGCCGTAGAGGAAGAAGAGGGCCACCGGCGAGAGGGCCAGGCAGAGCGGGCCGAGCGCGGCGGCGGCGCCCACGAAGACGGCGGTCGCGACCAGTGTCATCGTCCAGGCGGCGCGCAGGGTGATGGCGCCGGCCGGGATCTCGCGCTTGGCGGTGCGCGGGTTCTTGGCGTCGATGTGGCGGTCGATGATCCGGTTGAACCCCATCGCCGCCGTGCGCGCGCCGGCCATGGCCACCACGATGCCCGCCAGCCGCGCCACCGAGAGGCCGTGCCCGCGGGCGGCGATGGCGGCGGCGGCCAGCGCGAAGGGGAGCGCGAACAGCGTGTGCTCGAACTTGATCATCCGGCCGAACTTGCCGATCACAGCTCCGGGACCCTCGGAGGGTCCCGGCCCCCTCGCGACGGGGTCGGCCGGGCGAAGCCCCTCCGCCCCCACGCGATCGATGCTCGGTGTGGTCACGGGCGCGCCACCCAGCGCAAGGTCGGGTTCGGATCGCGGACCAGCGACTCGACCGGCGCGGCCGGATCGTCGACCAGCACGTCGAGCACGCCGGGGCGCTTTCCCGGGGCCAGCGCTCCGTGGGCGGGAAGGCCGATCGCCTGCGCGCCGCCGACGGTGGCCGCCTCGAGCAGGCGGGCGGCTGGGACGGCAGGGAAGTGGGCGGCCAGGGTGGCCATCTCGCCCCAGAGCGACAGGTCCGGCGTCGAGGCGAGGCTGTCGGTCCCGAGCGCGAGCGCCACGCCGTCGGCGAGCAGCGCCGGGACGTCCGGCAAGAGGCCGCCGATGTGCAGGTTGGAGCGCGGGCAAAGCACGACGGTGGCCCCTGCCGCGCGCGCCAGCCGGCGGTCGTCGGCGCCGGCGTGGACCATGTGGACGAGGAGCGGCGGCGGGCCGCCGTCGAAGGCGCCCAGACTGCCGAGGTAGTCGACCGGCGACTTGCCCGGCGCGCGCGTGACGGCGCCGATCCCCATGGCCGCCAGCATCGGCGGCCAGGCGCCGGTGCCGTCGCGGAGCAGCTTCAGCTCTTCCGCGTCCTCGGCGACGTGGATCGAGGTGGCGCGCTTCTCGGCGCGCGCGGCCGCGAAGATCCGGCGCATCAGGTCCGGTCCGACGGAGTAGGGGGCGTGCGGCGCGCGCACGTAGCCGAGGTCGGCCGGCCAGGCGGCGCCGAGCTCGGCGCGCTCGCGGGCCGCGTCGGCGAGGGCGTCGCCCGTCTTCGCCTCGCGCGAGCCGAGGAGCTCGTGGAAGAGGACGCCGCCGAGCCGCGCCTCGCCCAGCGCCGGCGCGGCGTCGAGCGTATTGCCGACGTCGCCGATGGCGGCGGTGCCCAGGCGAACCGCCGCGGACGCCGCCTGGCGGGCCGCGGCGCGCCGTCGATCGCGCGGCGTCTCGCCGACGGTCTTGAGGAAGCGTTGCGCCCAGGCGATGAAGCCGCCCCCGCCCGGGACGGCGTCCGCCAGCGCCGACAGCTCGAGGTGGCAGTGGGCGTTGACCAGTCCCGGCACGAGGACCCCCTCCGCGCGCTCCTCGGGGGCGCTGGGGAGCTCGGCGCGCACGGCCGCCCGCGGGCCGACCATTCGCACGGTGCCGTCGTCGTCGAGGGCCACCGCCCCCTCGGCGATCGGCGGGCGATCGACGGGGACGACCGAGCGCGCGCTGACGATCCGCATCGGCCTCCGGGTCAGGCGGCGGCCAGCCGCTCGTAGCGCATGTTGCGGCGGCGCGGCTCGAACCCGGCCGCGCGGATGTAGCGTTCGATGTCCTCGCCCGAGAGCTTGAAGATGGCGCCCGCCTGCGAGACGACGTTCTCCTCGATCATCGCCGAGCCGAAGTCGTTGCCGCCGAACCGCAGCCCCACCTGACCGACCTCGGGGCCCATGGTGGGCCAGGAGACCTGCAGGCCGGGGAAGTTGTCGAGGTAGAGGCGCGAGAGCGCGAAGATCCGCAGGTAGCGCATGGCGGTCGTGTCGTCGTGCAGCTTGAGCCGCGTCCCCTCCGCCTGGAACGGCCAGCAGATGAAGGCGGTGAAGCCGGCCGTCTGGTCCTGCAGCGCCCGCAGCCGCTCGAGGTGATTGACGAGGTGGCGCGGCTCTTCGCCGAAGCCGAACACCATCGTGGCCGTGGTGCGCAGGCCGAGCGCGTGCGCCTCCTCCATCACCTTCATCCAGGTGTCGGTGGTGCACTTGAGCGGCGAGATGGCGTGGCGGATCTCGTCGTCCAGGATCTCCGCGCCGCCGCCGGGGATCGAGTCGAGCCCTGCGGCGACCAGCCGCTCGATCACCGTTCGGATCGGCAGGTTCTCGAGCTCCGCGATGTAGCGGATCTCCTCGGGCGAGAGGCCATGAATGGCCAGCGGGAAGTTGGCCTTCATCCAGCGAAAGAGATCCTCGTACCAGGCGATCGGCAGGTTGGGGTTGAGCCCCCCCTGCAGCAGGATCTGCACGCCGCCCAGGTCGACCGTCTCCTGAAATTTCCTGGCCAGCTCCTCCCGCGACAGGACATAGCCCTCGGTCTTGTTGGTGGGCGGGCGGTAGAAGTTGCAAAACTTGCAGCGGGTGACGCAGACGTTCGTGTAGTTGACGTTGCGGTCGATGATGTAGGTGACGACGTCGTCGGGGTGGAGCATCCGGCGGCGCGCGTCGGCCGCGGCGCCCAGCTCCAGGACCGGGGCCTCCGCGTAGAGGCGCATCGCCTCCTCGGGGGAGAGGCGTCCGCCGGCGGCCGAGTCGGCCAGGAGAGCCTCGATCGAACGGGGACCCTGAGAGGGTCCCCGCACCCCCCCGCGAAGGAGCTCGCTCGGCGGAGCCGATCGAGCTCCACGCGATCGATCGCCTTCCGGGCCCGTCGTCGCCTCGTAGAGGCGCGCTCTGGGCGTCCCTTCGATGAGACCGGCGGCCCGCGCGCGCGCGAAGAAGGCCGCCATGCCGGAGAGCTCCTCGGCGCCCAGGCGGTAGCGGATGTTCTGCGAGAGGTACGACTCGTAGGTCGCCGGCGGGCCGCCGTGCGCCTCGGCGTGGGCGCGGGCGATCACCGGCCGCGCGCCAAGCCCAGCCTCGAGGCTCCGCTGCAGCGCCGCGATCGCCTCGGCGTCGACGGCGCCGGGAGGCCCCGCCCACACGGCGTAGACGAAGGGGAGGCCGGTCAGCGCGTGCCAGACGGCGCCCAGATCCTCGACGTGGGGAAACCGCTCGCCGGCGGCGAACCCGGCGTCGCCGATCACCAGCGCGCCCGTCGTCCCGCGCGCGGCGTCCAGCACCTCGTCGTGCCCGAGCTCGCGGAAGGTGGGGGTCAGGCCCCGCTCGTGACAGAGCAGCTTGAGCAGCATCGCCGAGCTGCGCGAGGCGCCGTCGAGGACGATCTCCCGCATGTCGGGCCAGGGGACCTCGCCGACCAGCAGCACCGTGCGCACCGGGCCGTGGCTGGCGATGGCGATGCCGGGCACGATGCGCAGCTCGTCGGCGCTGGCGGCGTAGGCGCCCACCGGGATGAGGCCGAGGTCGGCGTCGCCTTCGGCGAGGCGCTCGGCGCACCGCGACGGCAGGTCGAACGACAGCTCGAAAGGGTCGTTCGAGTCGCCCAGCGCCTGCTCGAGCCCGTAGGTGATGGGCCGCGCGTTGAGGAACGACACGGCGGAGAGGCGGATCTTCTTGGGCGCGCTCACGAGACGACCTCCAGGCTGCGACGGACCTGCCGCCGGAACGGCTTGTCGGAGACCAGCGCCGGCCCCTCGGCGACGACGTTGTAGAGCGTGTCGCGCTCGACCGGGGTGCGGCCGGCGTTCTGGATGAGGCGCACGATCTCCGTCGGGTGCATCACCTGCGGCGTCGCGGCGCCCGCCATGTGGTAGATGCGCTCCTCCTGCACGGTGCCGTCGAGATCGTCGGCGCCGAACCAGAGCGCGGTCTGCGCGGTCTTGATCCCCAGCATGATCCAGTAGGCCTTGAGGTGAGGGATGTTGTGGAGCAGGAGGCGCGCGACGGCGTAGGTCCGTAGGTCCTCGACGCCGGTCGGGCCGGGGAGCTTCATGAGCGCGTTGCCGTCGGGGTGAAACGCCAGCGGGATGAAGGTCTGGAAGCCGCCGGTCTCGGCCTGCAGCGCGCGGAGCTGCAGCATGTGGTCGACGCGCTCCTCGGCCGTCTCGATGTGGCCGTACAGCATCGTGCAGTTCGAGCGCAGCCCCGCTTGGTGCGCCACCCGGTGCACCTGCAGCCACTCGTCGCCGGTGCACTTGTCGTCGCAGATCTTCTTGCGCACGCGGCCCGCGAAGATCTCGGCGCCGCCGCCCGGCAGCGAGTCGAGCCCGGCGGCGCGCAGCGCCTGCAGCACCGCCTCGATCGACATCCCAAACTTCTTGGCGAAGTAGAAGATCTCGACGGCGGTGAAGGCCTTGAGGTGGATGCCCGGCTGGATCCGCTTGAGGCCCGCCAGCAGCTCGGTGTAGTAGTCGAACCCCAGCCCGGGGTGGAGGCCGTTGACGATGTGGATCTCGGTGATCGGATCCTCGGCCGCCACGCGCGCGCGCAGCCGCCCCCAGGCCTCCTCATGCGACATCGTGTAGGCGGCCGGGTCGCCCTCCTTGAGCCGGGCGAACGAGCAGAACCTGCAGCTCGCCTCGCACACGTTGGTGGCGTTGATGTGCAGGTTGCGGTTGAAGTAGGTGCGGTCGCCGTGCAGCCGCTCGCGCACCTCGTTGGCCAGCGCGCCCAGCTCCATCAGGTTCGGGTGCGCGTAGAGCGCGACGCCGTCGTCGAAGGAGAGCTCTTCGCCGGCCCGGACCTTGTCGCGGATCTGGACGAAGCTGCTCACGAGACCTCCTCGAGCGTACCGTCGGCGAACCGCTCGCAAGCGACGAGGCCGGCGCCGCGGATGAGCGTGGCGGCCTCCTTGCGGGTCAGCGCCGGGTTGTGGGCGTTGGCGCCCAGGCGCAAGGCGCGCTCGGCGACGATCGGCGCGTAGAGCTCGTCGGCCCCGAACCCGAACACCATCTGGGCGAGGCGTGGCCCCAAGGCACCCACGTCGGCCAGCAGGTGCGGCACCTTCGGCAGCGCCAGCCGGCAGAGCGCGTAGAAGCGGAGCGTGTCGAGCCCATAGGGCTCGCCGGCCGGCGCCGGCATCACCCCCCAGACGTTCCACCCGATGCCGCCGACCACGGTCAGGCGGGACGTCCGTTCGCCGTCGCTTTCACCCACGCGGTAGGGGAGCCTCAGCAGCACGCGGATGCCCGCTTCGGCCGCGGCCTGGACCTCGGCCGAGAAGGCCCCGGCGACGAGCAGATCGACCCCGGCCGCCGCCGCGGCCGAAAGGCCTCCGATCGCCGCGAGGTCGGCGTCGTCCAGATAGGACTCCGCGGCGTCGCGCGGGCCGCGCCAGGACCCGTTCGCCAGGAGCTGGCGCGCGCGCACGAACGATCCGCGGCGTCCGAGACGCCCATCTCGCGCCGCCGCCGCCCGCCGGCCGAGCGCGAACAGGTCGAGCGTGGCGATTGATTCCGGCGCCTCGGGCGCCATCGCAGCCGTCGGCAGCGCGCGCGGCTCGATGCTCATCGCGATCCTCCTTGGGAATCGTCGGCGCCCCAGCGGGGCATCAGCGTGTTGGGCAGGCCCAGCTGATCGAGCACGCGCCCGACCACCGTGTCGAGCAGCGCCTCGATGCTCGCCGGCTTCGAATAGAACGACGGCGCGGCCGGCAAGACGACGGCCCCGGCGCGGGTCACGGCCAGCATGTTCTCCAGATGCACGGTCGACAGCGGGGTTTCACGCACCACCAGCACCAGCTTGCGGCGCTCTTTCATCATGACGTCGGCGGCCCGCCCCACGAGGTCATCGGAGATCCCATGCGCGATCCGGGCCAGGCCCCCCGTCGAGCAGGGGATGACGACCATGGCCTCCCACCCCGCCGAGCCCGAGGCGAACGGCGCCCGGAAATCGCGCAGACCGTAACGCTTGAAGGGATAGTCGGGGATGGCCCCGATCTCGTGGTTCCAGACCTCATTGCCCGAGTTGGTGAACACCAGACCGACCTCGAGCTGCCCCTTGGTCGCCAGCGGCGCCAGGGTGTCGAGCAGGCGCTTCGCGTAGACCGACCCCGACGCCCCACCGACGGCCACGACCAGCTTCATGACGCCACCACCATGGTGGCGACGCCCGAGGGGAAGAGCGCCTTGGTCTCGACGGAGGCGAAGCCGACCTCGTTCATGAGGGAAGCGAGCTCGGCGGTCGAGCGGAAGGCGGCGATCGAGTCGGGGAGGTAGCGGTAGGCGGCCCGGTCGCCGGTGACCGCCCAGCCGAGCAGCGGCAGCACGTGCGGGTTCCAGATTCGATCGAAGAAGAAGCGCGTCTTGTCGGGGCGGAGGAACTCGAGGAGGACGACCCGGCCGCCCGGCCGCACCACCCGCCGCAGCTCGCCGAGGCCGCGCGGCAGCTCGCGCAGGTTGCGCACGCAGAAGGCGGAGAAGGCGCCGTCGAAGGCGGCCGCGCGGTAGGGGAGGTCGTGTCCGTCGGCGGCGTGCGTGGCGATGGCCGCGCCGCGCAGCTTCGTTCGCCCGGCGCGCAGCATCTCGCGCGCGAAGTCGGCGGCCGCGACCTCGGCGCCCGGCGCGCGGCGCGCGATCTCCAGCGCGCCGTCGAGCGTTCCGGCGCCGAGGTCGAGGATCCGCGGCGTCTCACCCAGCCCCTCGAGGAGGCGCCCGATCGCCTTCTTGCGCCAGACGATGTCGATGCCGCCCGACATCACCCGGTTGGCGGCGTCATAGCGCTTCGCCACCCGGTTGAACATCGATTGCACGTCGGCGCCGGCTTCGGCCAGCGAGGCGTTCGAGGCGCTCATAGCCCGAGCTCCTTCCTCAGGGCCGCCATCCTTGCGTCGACGGCGGGGTCCATCTTCAGGACCTCGGGCCACTCGCGGGTGAAGCCCTCGTCCTTCCACTTGCGGGTGGCGTCGACCCCCAGCTTGCCGCCGAAGCCGAACGCCTGCGAGGCGTGGTCGAGCACGTCGATGGGCCCCTCGGCGAAGAAGACGTCGCGCTTGGCGTCGATGTTGTTGAGCGCGCGCCAGGCCACCTCCTGCACGTTCTGCACGTTGACGTCGTCGTCGACGACCACGATGCACTTGGCGAACATCATCTGCCCCATCCCCCACAGCGAGTGGCAGATCTTGCGCGCGTGGTGCGGATATTCTTTCTTGATCGACACGATGCAGAGGTTGTGGAACACCCCCTCGATCGGCAGGTTCATGTCGACGATCTCGGGGAAGGTCATCTGGAGAAGCGGTAGAAAAAGGCGCTCGGTCGCCTTCCCCAGCCAGGCGTCCTCCTGCGGCGGCGGCCCGACCACCGTCGTCGCGTAGATCGGCGACTCGCGCCGGGTGATGGCGGTCAGGTGAAACACCGGATAGTCGTCGGCCAGCGAGTAGTAGCCGGTGTGATCGCCGAAGGGCCCCTCGCGGCGCAGCTCGTCGACGTCGACGTACCCCTCGAGCACGAAGTCGGCCGAGGCGGGGACCTCGAGATCGTTCGTCTTGCACTTCACCATCTCGACCGGCTTGCGGCGCAGGAACCCGGCGAACAGGAACTCGTCGATCCCGTCCGGCAGCGGCGCGGTCGCCGCGTAGGCCAGCACCGGATCGCCGCCCAGCGCGACCGCCACCGGCATCCGCTGCTGCCCGAGTTCCTTGTAGCGCCGCATGTGGCGGCGCCCGGTCTTGTGCAGCTGCCAGTGCATGCCGGTCGTGCGCGCGTCGTAGACCTGCATCCGGTAGCAGCCGACGTTGCGCGTCCCCTTGTCCGGATCGCGCGTGATCACCATGGGCAGCGTGATGTAGGGGCCGCCGTCGCCCGGCCAGGTGGTGAGCACCGGCAGCTTGCCGAGATCGGGCTCGGTCTCGACGACCTCCTGGCAGGGGGCGTTCTTCACCACTTTCGGAGTCGCGGTGGCGACGCGCGCCAGCTTGGGGAGCAGGCGCACCTTGTCGAGCAGCCCGGCGGGCGGCTGCGCCTTCACCAGCGCGAGGATGGCGCGCGCGTGCTCGTCGAGATCGGGGACCCCCAGCGCCCAGGAGATCCGGCGGCGGGTGGCGTAGGTGTTGATGAGCAGCGGGTAACGCGAGCCCTTCACGCGTTCGAACAGCAGCGCCGGACCGTTGGCCCGGACCGCCTGCTGCGCGAGCGCCGAGACCTCCAGCACCGGATCGATCTCCTGGGTGACGCGCCGGAGCTCGCCCCGCTGCTCGAGGTAGCGGACGAAGCCGCCGAGGTCGTCCCAGTGGGCGGGGACGGTCTCGGTCGAGCCGGCCGCGGCGGGCGCGGCGAGCGGGGCGGGCAGCGCGGTCATCAGCGGCTCCTGTCCGCCGAGGCGTGCGCCAGCGCGACCAGACCCTCGCGGTAGCGCGACGCCGGCAGCTCGCCCAGCGCGGCCACCGCCTCGTCGGCCAGCGCGGCCGCCTTCTGGCGCGCGCGCGCGACGCCGCCGGCCGCGCGCACCTCGGTCAGGATCTCGGCGACCACCGCCGCCGGCACGCCCAGCTCGCCGAGGTGCTGGCGCACGCGCCGGCCGAGCGCCGGATCGGCCTCGCAGGCCAAGAGCACCGGCAGCGTCAGCTTGCCTTCCTGCAGATCGTGGCCGACCGACTTGCCGGCCGTCGCCTCGTCGATCGCGCTGTCGAGGACGTCGTCGGCGATCTGGAACGCCCGCCCCAGCGCGCGCCCGTAGCGTTCGAGCGGCGCGGAGAACGTGTCGCCGACCGAGCCGCCGACGCGCGCGCACCAGGCGATGAGCGAGGCCGTCTTGCGATCGATGACCCGGAAGTACTCGTCGACCGAGGCGTCGGGGTTGCCGGCCCGCTCGAGCTGGGCCACCTCGCCCTCGGCCATCTCCGTCACCGTGGCCGCCAGCGAGCGGACCATCGGCAGCGAGCCGGTCAGCGCCACCGTCTCCAGCGCGCGCGCCAGGCAGAAGTCGCCCACCAGCACGACCAGGCCGTTGCCGTACACCATGCGCGCCGCCGGACGCCCGCGCCGCACGCGGCCATCGTCGACGACGTCGTCGTGGTACAGCGTCGCCGTGTGAATCAGCTCCGCCGCGCAGCCCACGGCCACCGCGTGCTCGAGCGGCGCATCGGTGGCGCGCGCCGCCAGCACCGAGAGCAGCGGCCGCAGCCGCTTGCCGCCGGCGCCCAGCAGGTGCGCGCCCACCTCGGGGATCGCGCCGACCGGGCTCTCCAGCCGCTCGCCCAGGCGCGCCTCGACCGACCGCATCTCGTCTTCGACGAGCGCGGCGGCGGCGGTGATGCCCCCGCGAAGCGGCGGTGAGACGGCCACGGTGGTCAAGGCGCCGATATTCGTCATAGACCCGACCGTGGTCACGATGTTTCTAAATATTCAAAAATAATTGAAACATGCAAGGGGAAACCTCGAGCGTGGCCGCGTCCCTTCAGGGCAAGGTGTTGAGATCGCGGACCCCGACGTACGGCTTGAAACCCCGCAGCCTGGCCTCGCTGGCCGCCCAGTTGCCGAGCACCATGTCGCCCACGTCGGCGTAGTCGATGGTGAAGACCGGCCGGCGGGCCACCGCCTCGGCGTCGGCGATGCGTCCGAGCTTCCAGTCGCGCTCCTCGGCGGTCGTGGTGCGATAGAGCCGCCGCCCGAAGTCGTAGGTCGCGAACACCCCCTCGACGACGAAGCCGTCGACGAACGGCGCGGCGTCGACCAGGGCGCTCGTCCCGTTGGCCACCAGCCGCGCGTCCGGGAAGCGCTCGCGGATCGCGCGCAGCAGATCGCGCAGCGCCTGGCGCGAGCCGCCGAAGCGCCCGGGGTCCTTGGCCTCGAGGTAGGGCGCGGTGTCGATGGTGTCGAGCATCAGTCCGTCGAACCCTTGCCCGAGCAGGTGCGGGATCGCCTGGGTGAGGAGAATCTCCTGCCAGCGCCGATCGCGCAGGTCGACGCGCACATTTTCGGGCCAGTAGGGATCCGGCTCGACCAGGTACGGGGCGCCGTTCACCTCGTTCCAGTACGGGCGCCGCGGATCGGCCTCTCCGATGCTGAGGTAGCCGAGGCGGATGGTCTCGCGGGGGAAGGCAGCGGGCGGGATCTGGGGGTCGCCGCCCAGCACCACCATCTGCGTGTCGCGCGCGGCCTGGCGCCAATCGACCCCCTCCAGCACCGGCGAAGCGCCGATCAAGATCCACCAGCGCTCGACGCGCGCGAGGTCGAATCCGTTCATCGTCTTTTCTCGAAGGCGCGACTGGCAGGAGAGCCCGGGAGCGCCGAGCGCCAGCAGCAGCGCCAGCAAGACGGACGGGGCCCGGTGGCCTCCTCGAAGGTCACGGCACTCCCGCCATGGACTCCGCCGGGCCCGGGGCCCCCGCGCAGGTCCGCCTGCGCGGGGTGGAGCGGAGCCCGGCTCCGTCCACACGTCGATCACGCGCCGTCGAAGGTCGCGTTCACTTCTCGCTGGGCGCGGGGGCGGTCGACCAGCCGAGCGCCGAGTAGACGTCGTCCGCCGAGGTGTAGGTCTTGTCGGGGAGCGTCTGGTCGAACCACTTCTTGTCGTCGGCCTTGATCCCCTTGACGTGCGCGACGATGGTCGTCTTCGCCGCCGGGTAGTGGACCTTCTTGATCTCCATGCGGAGCTTGTTGTGCTCCTTCAGCTTCTCCTGATCTTCCTTCGACATGGCGGCCGTGCCGGCCGTGTCGTCGCTGCTGGCTGCCGAGGTCTTCGCCACCGCCGCCCGCGTCGCGATGAAGGTGGGCGCCGCCAGCGCCATCGCCAACACCAGCATTCCACCCTGATGCATCTTCCGCATGATTCTCCTCCTCGGTTGAGTCAAACGATTTGCAACTTAGGGTCGGGCAGATGCCTGTCAAGTTGCGCGCAGTTAGCACCTGGCACATGTCTTTCAAGTTGCGGGTAACTCTCATCCGTAGGTGCGTTACGCGGCAGTGACTCGTCGGTGGTGAACCATGCGGATGCGACGGTAAAACGTCGCTCGAGCGCGGGCACGCCGGTTGCAACTTTTCCCCCACGTGGCGGCCGCCGGTGGAGGGGGATCAAGATGGGTCGGTCGCGCGGCGGCCGCCGCTTTCATCACCAGCGTGCTCTACCTGATGCTGACGGCGAGCGCCGCGGCGCAAGAGGAAGACCTGGTGGCGGGCGCGCAGCCGCTGCCGCCCGAGGAGGCGCAGCGCGTAGAAGAAGAGCGGAAGCAGGCGACGGAGACGCTCGATCACGGCGACCTCGATCGCGCGCGCAAGCAGTTCGAAGAGGTATTGAAGGCGCTCCCCTACGACGGTCCGGCCGAGCGCGACGCCGGTCGCGCGGCCTCGGCTGCCGGCGAGTTCGAGTACGCCGCCGAGGCGCTGGAGAAGGCGCACCACTTCGAGGGGCACAAGCCCGATCCAGAGCTTCACTATCTGCGCGGCGAGGCGCTCTTCACGCTGGGGCGCGACGAGGAGGCCGCGCGCGAGCAGCGCATCGCTGAGCTGGAGATCGGTCCCCATCCCGACGATCGGATGAGGAAGCTCTGGCTGGCCCGCATCTACGCGCGCCGCGGGTACGTGGTGCTGGCCGACCGGATCTACGGGCCGATGTGGCCGGCGGCGCCGAAGCTCGACGCGGAGGTGGCGCTCAACCAGGCCGACGCCCACCTCCTCAACAAGGATTGGGAGGGCGGGGCCCAGGTCCTGCGTCGCTATCTGGCGCTCGATCCCCAGAACGTGCGCGGGCGCGAGATGCTGGCCTGGGCGCTCGAGGCGGACGGCGATCTCGACGGTGAGCTCGCGGTCCGCCGCAGCCTGGTGGCGGATCACCCGACCGCCGCCAACCAGAAGGACTACGGGCGGGCGCTCGAACGCGCCTCCAACTACCGCGGCGCCGAGGCGCAATACGGGGCCGCCCTGGCCGACGGCGACGGCGCGGACAACACGCTGCGGACCTCGTACGATCGGATGCACTACCGCGTCACGCCCGAGCTCGCCGGCGGCGGCTGGTACCGCTCCGATCCGCAGGCCTGGGACTGGCGGTTGCAGGCGGGCGGCGCGCTGCCGTTCGGGACGCACCATCAGGCGGGGTTTCTTTTCTGGCACGACGCCTCGACCGACTGGAACGCCAACCAGGTGGTCGGTCCCGACGTCCTGCGCGAGACCGGCTCGGTCACCGGGCTCGGGGGCTACGCGATGTTCGGCCGCCGCTCGGGCGCCAGCCTGCTCTTCGGCGCCGACGCCCGCTTCTCGTCGACGACCGGCGACGACGCCGCCGGCGTCCAGGTCTACGGGCCGCGGCGCGGGTTCGGCTTCGGCGGCCAGAGCGAGCTCGACGCGCCCCTGGCCAAGATCCTTCAGGTGAACCTGCACCTCGACGTCAACGAGCAGTGGAACGACGCTCCGGTCACCATTCACGAAGGGGGGACGATGACCGGCGCGACCGGCCACGTCTATCTCTTCCCCCGGAGCCGGGTGGTCCTCGTCGACAGCGGCGCGCAGGTGCGGCGCCTCGGCTTGAGCCCGCTCCAGGCCGGCGACCCGACGCCCACCGCCAACCAGGCTCTGTTCTGGACCGGCATCGACTTCAACCTCTGGAGCGACGCCAGCGGGCTCGTCCGCGGCGAGTCGCTCGACGAGCGGATGGTGCGCGCGCGGCCGCTCAACGACGCCGGCGTGCTCGCCTACCGGCACTACGAGAACTTCGCCAGCCTCTCGCGCAACTTTCGCGTCTCGCTCTATCCGCGCGATTCGATCGACAACGGGACCCTCATCCTCCGCAAGGCGTTCGCCCACGGTCGGGCGGGGGCCGAGCTGCACGGCGGGTTCGGCTACGACAACGCACAAAACCAGGTGCTCGCCCAGGCCGGGGGCGTCTTGGTGGTGGCCTCGACGTGGTCGACGCGCCTGACGGTCAGCTACGACTGGATCCACCAGACGGCCACCGTCGGGCTACCCGGCACACTCCAGATTGGATGGGTCGCTTTTCATGCGGATCTCTAACCGGCGCTTGTTGGCGGAAGCGGGCGCCGGCACGGCGCTCGTCCTCGGCTGCGTGGCGATCGGTTTTCCGGCGTCGCACCTCGGCTGGGGGACGCTCCGCCCGCACCCCGTCTGGCTGGTGGTGCTGGCCCTGGCCGCCCGCTACGGCGCGCGCGGGCTGGTCGTCGCCGTGCCCGTCGCCTGGGGGGGGCTGACCCTGCTGGCCGTGCCCCGGCAGGTCGCTTCGACGCAGGCGCTGGCGGTGCTGGCGGGCCCGCCCGAGCTGGGGGCGCTGGCCGCCGCCATCATGGTCAGCTGGATCGCCTCGGTGCACGAACGGCGCGTGCAGGCGCTGGAAGGTCGCTGCCAGGCCTTGACCACGCGCGCGACCCACGACGCCGCCTCGCTGGGCGAGCTTCGGCGCGCGGCGCTCGCCCTGCGCGCGCGCAACGACCGTCTCGACCTGGCGCTCACCTTCCTGCGGGACGTGGCGCGCCGGATCGACGGGGGCGACCTGAGCGCGGCGGCCGAGGCGGCGCTGGCCTTGGTGGTGGCGCGGCTGGGGGCGCGCGCCGGGGCGGTCGAGGCGCGGGTCGGCGAGGCGCTGTCGCTGCTGGCGACCGCCGGCGCCTGGGACGCCGCCGCGTCGCCGGGCGGGACCGACGAGACGGTGGCCGAGGCGCTGCGCACCGGCGAGCCGGTCCGCGCCGTCGATCTGCCGGGCGCGGCGCCAGACGACAGTGACCTGGCGGCGCCCATCCTGGTCGGTTCCGAGACGGTCGGCGTGCTGGCCGTGCGCGGCGTGGCGCGGGTGGGCGCCGCCGCGCTTCGTGACCTGACCGTCGTCGCCGAGTGGCTGGCCACCGCGTTCGCGCGCGTCCACGCGCGCCGCGCCGGCGAACGCGGCGACCGCATCGGCGGATCGGCGGCGAATGTCTAGCCTGGCGATCCAGGGTGACCGGGAGGCGGGCGCGCGCGAGGTGCGCGCGCTCCGCGGGCGGCTGCCGCTCCTCCCCTGGATCTCGGCCATGCTGATCGACCTGACGGCGGCGGTGGTCGTCTGCCGGCGCGACTCGCTCACCGGCGCGCTGGCGGCCGGGGCGTTGCACCTGGCGTCGCTGGCCCCGATCGCGCTGGCGGCTCTGGCGCCCAGCGAGCGTGCGCTGGGGTCGGCGTTCGTCTTCGCCATTCCCATCCTCGGGGCGCCGCTGGCCGCGCTCGCTTTGCGGACCGCGGGCCGGAGCGAGCTCGGGGAGGTCGATCCCGAGGCGGCGCCCGCGGACGCCGAGACGCCCGGCGCGGAGGAGCTCCGGCGGCTGGGCGAGGCGCTCCCCACCTGCGAAGCGCTGCTGGCGGGCGAGGCCGACGAGCGGCGGGCGATCATCGCCACCCTCACCCTGCGCGCTGACGCGGGCGCGCTGGCGCTCTTGCGGTGGGCGCTGGGGGCGGCCAACCCCGAGCTGGCCGTCGAGGCCGCGCTGGCGATCGAGGAGATGACCGCCTCGTTCGAGGCGCGTCTCAGCGCTCATCGAAAGAGGCTGGCCGCCGAGCCCTCGGGCGCGGAGGCGCTGGCGGCGGCGGAGCTGGCCACGGACGCCATCGAGGCCGGGCTGGCGGAGGCGGCGCTGGTCCCCTCGCTGGCGGAGGCGGCGCGCAACGACTTCACCGCCGCGCTGGCCGACGATCCGGCGCGGGCGGCGACCGTCGCCGTCGGCCGGGCGCGGCTCGAGCTGGCGGTGCTGCACCCCGACGCCGCGCTGGCGGCGATCGACGAGGTGGTGGTGAGCGACGGCAGCGGTCCGGCCATCTCCGCCGTCGAGCTGCACGGCCCCCCGGGGGTGGCCGCGGCGGAGATGGAGATGCTGCTCGCGCTGCGCGACGAGGCGGTGCTGGCGACGCACGCGCTCCCCTGGGAGAGCGCCTCGGCTCTGGCCAGCTACCACCCGGCGTCGCCGCCGCCGCTCCTGCAGCGCCGGCTGTCGGCCGCGCGGCGCCTCTCCGGCCTGCACCCGCGCGGCGCGACCGGCGGGGCGGGGGTCACCGTCGGCGTCGTGCGGGTCCCCGCGCCGGCCAGCACCCGAGAGGTCCCGGTTGAAAAGCCCTGAGGCCGCCAAGGCGGACGTCTGCTTGCTGGTCGAGGGGACGTACCCGTTCGTCTCGGGCGGCGTCTCGTCCTGGGTGCACGACATCATCGGCGGCCATCCCGAGCTCCGGTTCGCGGTGCTCAACGTCGGCTCGCACCCGGGCGCCTACGGCGAGCCGCGCTTCAAGCTGCCCGACAACGTGGTGGGCTTGCATCGCGTCTTCTGTCAGGAGACGGCGCGCCCGCCGCTCGACGGGGCGGCGCGCGCCGATCTGCGCGAGGAGATTCGGACCTTGCGCGCCGCGGTCGACACGGAGGCGCGCCCCTCGCGCGTGCTGGCGGGGATGCGCCGCCTCCACCTCGAAGATCCCTCCGACCCGGAGCCGCTCGGCGCCGTCCTCGCCGATCTGGCGACCAACGACCTGACGCTGGAGGAGTTTCTCTACGGGCGCGCCAGCTTCGATCTGCTGACGGCGCTGGCCGATCGCACGGCGGCCGAGGCGCCGTTCCTCGATCTCTTCTGGCACTACCGCGCCATTCACGTCCCGATGCTGCGCCTCCTGGCGGCGCCCGTCGTGCCGGCGACCTGCTACCACGCCATCGCCACCGGCTACGCGGGTCTGCTGGCCGCGGTCTGGAGCCAGCGGACGGGACGCCCGCTGGCGCTCACCGAGCATGGCATCTACGCGCGCGAGCGCGAGATGGAGCTGGCCCGCGCCGACTGGATCCGCGACGCGGCCGAGACCGACGACGGTGGGTTCGGTCTGCGGACGGCGACCTGGGCGCCCCACATCTCGCCGCTGCGCAAGATCTGGTCGCGGTTCTTCCGCGCGCTGTCGCGGCTGGCTTACGCGCGGGCCGGCCGGATCGTCACGCTCTCCGAGGTGAACCGCGGCAAGCAGATCGCCGACGGCGCGCCGCCGGCCAAGATCGACATCGTCCCCAACGGTGTCGACCTCCCCGACGACCCGCCGCTGCTCGAGGCGGTCGCCGAGGAAGTGGCCGACGAAAAGGCCGGCCACGGCGGGGCGGGGGTCATCGTCCTGCGGTCGCCTCCCTTGCGGGTGGGGTTCGTGGGGCGGGTGGTCCCGATCAAGGACCTCATCACCTTCATCCGCGCCTGTGACTTGGCGCTGCGGGCGGTCGAGCTCGAGGTCCGCGTGATCGGACCGATGGAGGAAGACCCGGCCTACGCCACCCGCTGCCGCGACCTGGTGGCGCGCTTCGGCCGCGCCGAGCAGATCGCCTTCGTGGGGCCGATGAAGCCGGCCGACATCTACCCCAGCCTGGACGTGGTGGTGCTGACCAGCTTCAGCGAGGGGCAGCCGCTGGTCATCCTCGAGGCGTACGCGCGCGGTGTGCCGGTGATCGCCAGCGACGTGGGCGCCTGCCGCGAGATGATCGAGGGGCGCGACGCCGCCGACCGCGTGCTCGGCCCGAGTGGGTTCGTCACCCGCGTCGCCGCGCCCAAGGAGACGGCGGCCGCGCTCATCAAGCTGGCGCGCGATCCGGCGCTCCGGCAGCGCCTCGGCGCGGCCGGGTTCCGGCGCGTGTCGGCCTACTACCAGCGCCGCGACATGCTGGCGTCGTACCGCGCAATCTATGCCTCGATGGGCGCCGCCGGCACGGGGGAGAAAGAGGATCGCGTGGACTCCGTCGGGCGTTGTCCGGCGGAGTCCGTCGCGGGAGGGAGCGGGGACCCTTTTCCGGTCCCCGGGTAAAGACCATGGCGGGGATCGGGTGGAAGCTGCAGCGGCTCATCGATCGCGGCTCGCTCGCCGGGACGATCGGCGCCTACCTGACCGGCGTGGCCGTCACCAGCGCGCCCTGGCTGCTCACGACGGCGGTGCTCACCAGCCTGCGGGTCGTCGCCCGGCACAGCGGGACCGACTTCTCCCTGGTCGAGCGCTTCCTGACCGTGGTCTACGCGGTCACGGTCATCCTCTCGGCGCCGGTGCACGTGGTGGTGTCGCGTTACACGGCCGACCGGCTCTACGATCACCACCTGGAGAAGATCGGGGGTCCGCTCCGCTGGGCGACGGCGGCCACGCTGGCGGGGTTCGCGATCTGCGGCGTGCTGATCGTCGTGCTCATGAAGCTGCCGCTCGCGATGGCCGTCGTCGGCGCCCCCCTCTGCGCGATCGTGGGCGCGCAGTGGCTGATGCTCTCGGTGGGGGGCGGGATGACCTCGCCGGTGATCGTGATGCGGGCGTTCGGGTTCGGGGCGCCGTTCGCGCTCCTCGCCGCCTGGCTCCTGGACACCAGCTTCGGCTTCGGCTCCGCCGGCTACCTCTACGGCTTCGCCATCGGGCAGCTCGCCACGCTGGCCATTCTCGTTCAGGGCGTGGCGCGCGCCGTGCCCGGCGACGCCGACGAATCGGCGCGCCTCCTCCCCGCGTTCCGCGAGTACCGCCTGCTGGCGCTCTCCGCGCTCGCCTACTACGTGTCGATCTGGGCCGACAAGATCGTCGTCTACCTGGTGCAGGGGGGCGACGCCGCCACCTTCTATGCCGCCATCGCGGCCGTGGCCTGGTTCTCGGTCATCCCGGCCTTCGCCTGGATCTACGTCCAGATCGAGACCACCTTCTACCGCCGCTTCCGGGCCTTCTACGCCGACATCGAGATCGGCGCGCCGCTCAAGCGCCTGCAGCAGGGCGCGGAGGAGATCTCGGTGGAGGCGCGGCGGATCCTGCGCGGCGCGGGGCTGGTGCAGGCGTCCGCCAGCGGCATCGCCATCGCGGCCGCGCCGCTCCTGGTGCACGCGGTCGGGCTGTCGCCCAACGCGACGCCGCTGTTTCGTCTCAACGCGATCGGCGCGGCGGCGCAGATGATCACGCTGCTCGAGGTGTTGCTGCTCTACTACTTCGATCTGCGGCGCGACGCTTTGGTCATCTCGACCGGGCTCCTCTGCGGCGAGGTGGCGCTCACGCTCCTCGCGCTGGCGCTCGGCTGGCAACCGGTCATCGGGTACCTCATCGCCTGTGCCGCCACCTCGGTGATGGGCGCCATCCTGGTGCGGCGGCGCCTCAGCACGCTCGTGCTCGACACCTTCGCCTCGCAGCCCTTCGGCGTCTCCTGAACCGCGCGCAGCGAGGAGGCGCCTCAGTGGCCGGCGACGAGGTGTCCGCCGTGGGTGGACAGCATCTGCAGCAAGCGGTGATCGAGGGGCGTGTTGTAGAGGTAGAGGCCGACGAGCGCGGCGGCCACCAACCAGCCACACAGATGATAGAGGCTGCGCCGCCGCGTCCCTTCGTCGATCCCTGCGTGGATCCCTTCGTGCGCCTCAACGGCGCCGCCGCGCGCGGCGTAGAGGCGATCGGCGATCTCGCGCCAGACGTGCGGCGCCGGCCGCTCCGGGGCGAGGGCCGCGCCCAGGTGGGCGGCGACCAGCTCGGCCTCCGCGGCCGCCTCCCGGCAGCCGAGGTGAGGGAGCGCCGAGGCCAGATGGCGCGCGCAGGCGTCGCGCTCGCCGTCGTCGAGCGCGACCAGCGCGAAGGCCGCCGCGCGCTCCTTGAATTCGTCGCAGGTCATGCCGCCTCGACCGATCACGAAAAGTCGTCTTTGAGAAGGTTCTTCAACTTTTCGACCGCCAACTTAACGCGCATCTTCACGGTGCCAAGGGGGCTGCCCGTCTTGGCTGCGATCTCTGTCTGCGACAGGCCGTCGAAGTAGGCCAGCTGGATCGTGCGACGCTGCTCGGGCGGCAGCGCGGCCAGCGCGTCGGCCACCTTGGACTCGGTCAGCCGACGCTCCGTCTCGGTCATCGGGCACGGCGGGGAGGTGGGGTGAACCTCGGGCGAGGCGCTCGCCTCGTCCGCCACCCGGCCGGCCGTGGCGCTCGAGCGCAGCCGATCGATGGCGCGGCTGCGGGCGATGGTGACGACCCAGGAGACCAGGCCGCCGCGGCGGCCGTCGAACTGAGGCGCCCGGCGCCACAGCTCGAGGAACGTCTCCTGGACGATGTCCTCCGCCTCTTCCACGTTGCGCAGAATGCGGCGGGCGATCGCCAGGGCGCGCGGCGCGTGCTCTTCATAGACCAGACGCAACGCCGCTACGTCTCCGGTCGCTACCCGACCGAGCAGCGCTCGGTCGGACATCGTTTGAGGCGCGCCCGTGACACCCGGGTGCAGCGCCGCTACAGCTGCCTTGCTCAACGGGCGACTAGTATTCGGGACGCGCTCGGGGTCGGCACGCCAAAACAACGGAAAAAACCCTGCTTGAGCACTCATTCTCTCTATGGATGAACTACGGACGCCCGCGTTCCGCGGACGTATGGCTGGTCCGTTTCCGGCGAGCCCATGCACGATTTCGACGGACGAGGTGGGCCGAAGGAGCCAACGAAAGGAGCCAGAAGGAAAAGTTGACATACGGCACATCTGTTCCGTACGCTACGCATGTTCAGTAAAGGACGCGGCGGCAAGATCTTCACGACCACGGCACGACCACGGCCATGACAACCGCAAAGGAACGACGGAGGGACACATGGGCTCGCTGACTCTGGTTCGCGACGATTCGCGCGGCGTCCTCACGGACCGGCAGCGCGAGATCCTCGAGTTCATCACCCAGTCGATCCGCGACCGCGGCTACCCGCCGACCCTGCGCGAGATCGGGCTGCACTTCGGGATCCGCTCGACCAACGGGGTGAATGACCACCTGCGCGCGCTGGAGAAGAAAGGCCATCTCCAGCGCGAAGATCTCAAGTCGCGCGCGCTGCGCCCGGTCGGGCTGCGCGGCGCGCCGCTGCGCGCGCAGAGCCGCGACGACGACCTGGTCGAGATCCCGCTGGTGGGGCGGGTCGCCGCCGGCGTGCCGCTGCTCGCGGTGGAGAACGTCGAGGACACGGTCAAAGTGGATCGCTTCTTCATCGGGCAGACGCGCGAGGTGTTCGCGTTGCGCGTGAAGGGCGAGTCGATGATCGAGGACGGCATCTTCGACGGCGACTACATCTTCGTGCGCAAGCAGCTGCAGGCGAGCCGCGGCGACATCGTGGTCGCCATGATCAACGACGAGGCGACGGTGAAGCGCTACTACCCCGAGGGGGACACCATCCGCTTCCAGCCGGCCAACGCCGCCATGCAGCCGATCATCGTGCGCAAGCGCGACTTCAAGACGGTGAACATCATCGGCCTGGTGGTCGGCGTCTACCGCAAGATGCGCGCCTGAGCTGCGCGGCCGCGTTGTGAGCTGAAGCACGATCGCGCGTTTGGCTCAGGGCAGGGCTCGAGGTCGCGTGATACGCTGACCGCTTCTCATGCGGCAGCGGTTGTCGACACGCGCGCGCGGCCATCTGTCGCGCGGCGCGCTGATCTCGCTGCTGCTCCACCTGAACCTGGTGGCGCCGCTGGTGATCGCGGCCTGGATCTACGGCGGGCGCGAGGAGGCCGAGAAGGCGGCGGAGGTCGACGTCGCCTTCCAGGAAGTCGATCCGAGCACGCTGCCCCCCGATCTGCCGCCGATCGAGCCCTTGCCCGAGCCGAACGAGCCGGACGCGAAGAAGGCGCCGCCGCCCGAGAAGAAGAAGCCGGAGCTGGTGAAGGTTCCCAAGCCCGCGAAGCTGAAGAAGCCCACGCCGCCCAAGCCGGAGAAGCCCGAGCCCGAGGTGGTGGTCCCGCCGCTGCCGCCCATGCCGCCACCGCCCCCGCCCGAGCACAAGGGGCACGAGAAGATCGTCGATCTCGACAACGACAAGGACGTCCCGCCGCCGCCGGACGCGAAGTACCTGGCGCAGAAGAACAACCGCGCCGAGGTGGAGACGCGCGCGCGCGACACCAACATGGTGGCCGATCAGAAAGGGGAGTCCGAGGCCAGCGCGCCGTCCGATCGGCAGGACAGCAAGGTGGGCGGCGAGAAGGAGAAGATCGCCCAGCTCCAGGAGCAGAAGTCGAAGCTCGGGAAGCAAGCGCCCGAGGTGACGCCGCACCTCAATCCTCAGCTCTCGCAGCCGAAGGACGAGCCGGAGCACCGGGATCATTCGCTGCTCGCGCTGCGCGACCCGACGCCCAAGCAGCACGAGCTGACGCCCGAGACCGCCGACCTGTCGCTGCCGCACGCCGCCGACGGCGACATGCCGCTGCCGTCACACGCCGCGCGCGGCAACAAGAGCGACCCCTCGCACCTCACCGAGTCGAAGCGGGTCAAGCTGGCGCTGTCGGCCAAGGACTACGAATACCTGTTCGGCGCCGACGCGGCGGCCGAGCGGAAGCTGGCCCAGGAGGCGCGCTCGACCCATCAAGGGAAGTTCGAGAAGCGCCTCCAGCGCGTGAAGTCGGCGGTGGAGAACTTCATCCCCGAGGTGCGGCCGGGGAACCAGACCGCGCTCAACACGCGCGCGGCGCCGTTCGCCGCCTTCATCGCCCGGATGCACCGGAGCATCCACGAGCTGTGGGGCTTCGGGCAGCTCGAGGAGTGGGACGAGAAGGCCTCCGCCAGTCCCTTCAACAACCGCAACCTGGTGACGGAGCTCGAGATCGTGCTCAACAGCGACGGCACCGTCCAGCGCGTCGGCGTGGTCAGGACCTCGGGGCTGACCGCCTACGACGTCGCGGCGGTCGACGTCGTCTACAGCGCCGGACCGTACCCCGAGCCGCCGCGCGCCATCCGCTCCTCGAACGGGAAGATCTACCTCCACTGGCACTTCTACCGCGACGAGCGCCAGTGCAGCCCCGCCTACGCCGATCCGTACATCCTCGAGAACGCGCCGGCCGACGCCGACAAGGCCTCCGCGCTGGACGTGCCGCGCCCGGTGCACTTCGCGGGGACGTCGCCGTCCGGGTCGGGCGAGACGGGCCCGCGGCGGCTGCAGCGCTTCGACGACAACGACCCCGCCCACCGGGCCAAGCGCGTCGCGCTCGAGCACGAGGTCGCCGCCGCCGAAGCGGGCGATCCGCCGCCGCCCGCCCCCAACGGCGCCGAGCCGGCCGTGCGACCGAACGCCGCCGATCCGGTCGCGCAGTCGACCGCGCTGCGCTGGTTCACCGCGCTCGCCGGCGGCGACACGGCGCGCCTGCTCGAGATGGCGGCGTTCCCCTTCAAGACCGCCGGGAAGGACGTCAGCAAGAAAGCCGAGCTCCAGGCGATGCTGAGCGACCTCGGGGGCGAGGGGATCCGCCGCCCCTCGGCGGTCCGGGTGGTCACCGCCGCAGAGCTCCGCGCGGTCATCGGCAAGCTCCCGCCCAGCCTCGACGACTCCACCGGGACGCAGCTCTACTCGGCCATCGAGCTCGGCAACGACCAGATGTTGATCTTGGTCCTCGGCCAGCGCGGCGGCACCTGGCACCCGGTGGGAATGATCCGCCGGTAGAGCGCGCTAGCGCAGCTCGACCTCGGCGACGTGCCGCAGGTTGAGGAAGTTGATCAAGAAGTGCGCGATGACCGGGCCCGTGAGGTCGCCGGTCCAGAGGAACATCGCGCCGAACAGCAGCCCGGCGCCGAACGAGCTCAGCGTCCAGGGCAGGTGCCGGGCCTTGGGCCCGATGTGAAGCAGAGCGAAGAGCGCGCTCGAGCCGAGGAGCCCGATCGCCGGCAGCAGCGCGCCGCGGAAGAACATCTCTTCGCCGACCGAAGAGGCGGCCGCCAGGACGACGATCTCCGGCACGGCGAGCGGAAACAGCATATGCCGCAGCTCACGATGGAGCTCCCGCGCCCATTCGTATCGATAGAGAGCCATCCGGGAGGCGAACACCAGCACCAGGCCGGCCGCCAAGCCGGCGAGGATTCCAGCGAAAGTCAATGATAACGCTGGGTTCTGGCCGCCGAGGTGCCAGATGTTGGGCTGCCCGCGGACGCTCCCCCAGACCAGCGCGGCCACCCCCAGCACCAGGTAGGCGGCCATGACCAGCACCGGCCGAGACCAGCTAGATCCGCGTGACCACAAGGTTTCCGTCCACATCCATGGCGCGCGAAGTCGTCATACTACGGCATTTGCAAAGGCGGATTCTGTGAACTTCTCGACCGGAAGGCGCATTGGATATAGCCGAATAATATCAATTAGATATCGACGGTTGGGGCGGGAATAAATTTCCCCCGGTTTTGCCCGGCTGGCTCCCCGGCGACATGGTAAACGAGTTTCTCGATGGCCGTCGCGGCACTACGCACCAGGCACCGGACGTCGCGCGGCGTGCCTCTGCTGCCGACGACGGTCATCCGCGAGGTCGGCCAGCAGAAGCTGCTCTCGACCCGGATCTGCGATCTCGAGCTGCGGCCGGAGGGGACGCTCGCGGAGTGCGTCGAGCAGGTGATCGGCGAGCTGCAGGCCAAGGGGATCACCTTCGTCCCCGCCTACTATCTCGGCGACGACGACTTCTGGACCGCCGACCGCGCGGTCAGCGTCAACGTCCCCTGGTACCTGGCCAACCCGGCGCTCTGGGGCTTGGTGAACGATCACCTGTTCGAGTACACGCGGGAAGAGGTGCTGATGTATCTCCGCCACGAGGCGGGGCACGCCATCAACTACGCGTTCGAGCTCTGGCGCCGGCGCGACTGGACGCAGACCTTCGGCGACTTCCGCCGCCCCTACCGCGACGTCTACAACCCCAACCCCTGGAGCCGCGACTACGTCCGCTACCTGCACCGCGCGGGCATGTACCACTACGCACAGAAGCACCCCGACGAGGACTGGGCCGAGACGTTCGCCGTCTGGCTGGAGGGGGGGCCCTGGCGGCGGCGCTTCCGCGACTGGCAGGTCGCCTTCGCCAAGCTGGAGTACGTCGACCGCGTGGTCGGCATCGAGCGCGCCTGCCGCGGCAACCCCGACAACGTCCGGCTGGGGATGCGCGTCCCCTACACCGAGATCAAGGAGACCGTCGCCGAGTACTTCGACATCGGCGACGCGCTCGACCAGGACCTGCTCGAGTACCGCAAGGATCTGATCGAGATCTTCGGCCGCCGCCCGCCGCGGGCGCGGGCCATCGCCGCGCGCGGCCTCACCTCGCGGACGGCCAACGCGCAGTCGGCGGCGCGCTTCATCCAGCAGCACCAGAGCATCCTGGTCGACCGGATCAGCCGCTGGATCGGCGACTCCGACAAGCGGGTGATCCTGCGCTTCCTGAGGCAGCTGCAGGCGCTCTGCACCGCCGAGCACATGATCGTCCCCGACGCCCGCCGAACCGAGAAACTGGTGGAGCTGACCGTCGTCTCCACCTGGCACGTCGTCGACGGGATTCACCGACTGAGTTAGGTGCCGGACCACCGCTGCCAGGCGTTGACAGCTCGGGCGTGCCCGTTTATATGACGGTGCTCTCGCGAGGATGGCGGAACTGGTAGACGCACTAGCTTGAGGT
>DATNDC010000026.1:0-19310 GCA_035607055.1 Polyangia bacterium | reverse complement strand
GAGGCGATCGGAAAACGCCAGCTCGCCCAGCTTCGTCCCGTCGAATCGGTAATGCGCTCCGGAGATCGTCCAGAAGTCGTCCGCCGCGCCGGCCACCAGAGTCTCCGGTCGTCCTTCGTGCGGCCAGACGTGGGCTTCCAGTTGGGGCGGGCCGACCGGCGGTTGCGACCGGACAGCCTCGGGCGCCAGCGAGACGCAGGCCATCGCGACCACCGCCCACACCGCTCTTCCCAGCGCGCCGTGTCCCGCTTCCCGCCGCGCTCTCACCTCCCTTTTCTACTCGGCGGTCCACGAATGCACAAAGCCTCCCTCGGCCATCGGCCTGCCAGGCGTCCTAGGGCCGTAGGGTGGCGGCTGTTTCGGCGATGGCGGCGGGCGCCTCGATCGGCAGAAGGTGGCCCGCGCTCGGGACGGTGACGATCTGCCCGCGCCGCCCCTCGCGCAGCTCGGGCGGCACGATCCGATCGTCGGCGCCGTCGACCCAGGTGATCGGGCAGGTGACGTTCGCGAGGTCGGCGCGAAAGTCGGTGGCGCGGACGATCTGAAAGTCGTCGGCCGCGATCTCGGGCGGGGTGGGCGCGGCGGCGGCGAGAAAAGCCCGCTTGACGGCCGGCTTTGCGCGCGGCGAGAGCGCGTGGTCGGCCAGCCAGGGGACGAAGCGCTCGGGCTCGTTGCGCAGCAGGCGGAAGACCTCGGGGTCGACGGTCATCTTCGGCGCGGCGGCGCAGAGAACGAGCGCGCGGACCTTGTCGGGCCAGGCGAGGGCGGCAGCGAGCGCCACCAGCGCGCCGAGCGAATGGCCGACCAACACCGAGGGGCCGAGGCAGAGCGCCGCCGCCAGCGCCCCGACGGCGTCGCGGTAGCGCTCGAGGGTGAGCGGGCGCGCGCCCACCTCGCTCGGCCCGTGGCCGGGCAGATCGATCGCCACCGCGTGGGTGTGGCGCGCCACCCGCGCGAGGACCATCGACCAGAGGGCGGCGCCCGCGCCCGCGCCGTGTATGAGAAGCGAGCTCGGCCGGCCGGCCGCGCGCTCGCCGCGCTCGGCGTAGTGGACGCGACCGGCGGCCAGCGGGACGTACGGCATCGGCGCCGGGGCGGTCAGCCGCCCGCTTTGAGCTTCTTGACCGCGGCGACGAGGGGCGGAATCGCCTTCTCCCAGGTGTCCACCAGGCCGTAGTCGGCGACCTGGAAGATCGGCGCCTCGGGGTCTTTGTTGATCGCCACGATCACCTTCGACCCCTTCATGCCGGCCAGGTGCTGGATGGCGCCCGAGATGGCCACGGCGATGTAGAGCTGAGGCGCGACCACCTTGCCGGTCTGGCCGACCTGCAGATCGTTGGGGACCATGCCGGCGTCGCAGGCGGCGCGGCTGGCGCCGAGCGCCCCGCCCAAAAGGTCGGTCAGCTCCTCGAGCACCTTGAAGTTCGCCCCCTCGCGCATGCCGCGCCCGCCGGAGACGACCACCTTGGCGTCGCTCAGATCCGGCCGCGCGCTCTGCGTGGCGTGCAGGCCCAAGAGCTCGGCGCCCAGCGCGTCGACGCTGCCGACCGACACGGTCTCGACGGCCCCGGCGCCGGCTGCGGTGGCGGGGGGGAACGCGGTCTGGCGGACGCTGGCCACGAGCACCGGCCCGGCGACGGTCACCTCCTCGAGCGCGTTGCCCGCGTAGGCGGGCCGCCGGAAACGGTTCGCCGCCAGCACGGCCGTGACGTCCGAGGCCATCCCGGCGCCCAGCAGCGCCGCCGCCCGCGGCAGCAGATCCTTGCCTGTCGACGTCGCGGTGCCGAGCAGCGCGCCCGCGCCGGCGCGCTTGACCGCGTCGGCGAGCTGCGGCGCCCAGGTCTCGGCCAGCGGCGCGGCGAGCCCCGCGCCGTCGTACGCCAGGACGCGCGCCGCGTACCTGGCGGCATCGGCCGCCGCGGCGGCGACGCCCGCACCGATCACCACGGCGACCACCTCGCCGCCCTGTTGCTTGGCCAGCTCGGCGCCGGCGGTCAGCGCTGGCAGCGACGCCGAGCGGACCCCCTTTTCGTCCGATTCGCAGAAGACGACGACGGCGGCCATCAGATCACCTTCGCTTCGTTGTGGAGCTTCGCCACCAGCTCGTCGACCGAGGCGACCTTGGCCCCGGCTTTCCGCACCGGCGGCGCCTCGTAGGAATTCACGGTCATGGCCGGCTTGGCGTCGACGCCCAGCTCGGCGAGCGTGACGTCTTTGATCTCCTTCTTCTTCGCCGCCATGATCCCCTTGAGCGAGGCGTAGCGCTGCGTCTCTTCCCACTCGGTCTCCGGGCCGGCCAGCGCCTCGTTGCGCACCGCCTTCTTGCCGATGATGCGCAGGTCGACCGTGACCACCGCCGGCAGCCGCACGCGCTTCTCCTCGACGCCAGCGTCGACCTCGCGCGTGACGACCGCACTCTTGCCATCCGTCGACAACTTGATGCTGGCCAGGAACGTCGCCTGCGGCCAGCCGAGCAGGCCGGCCAGGATCTGCCCCACCTGGTTCGAGTCGCCGTCGACGGTCTGCTTGCCGAGCACCACCAGGTCCGGCTTCTCCCTGGCGACCACGGCCGCCAGCACGCGCGCCGTGGCCAGCGCGTCGAGCGCGCCGTCGTCGCCGCCTATCAGCAAAGCGCGGTCGGCGCCCATGGCTAAGACGCCGCGCAGCTGCTGTCCGACCTCCTTGGGGCCGATGCTGACCGCGACCACCTCGCCCGACCGCTCGCCTCCCTTTCCCTTCTCGGTCAGCCGCAGGGCGGTCTCGACGGCGTACTCATCGAACGTGTTGAGCTGCCAGCTCGCCGCCGCCAGGTCCAACTTGCCGCCGGCGATCTTCAGTTTGTGCTCCGGGTTGGGCACCCGCTTGCACGTGACGAGGATTTTCACGATGGGGTCCTCTCGCAGGGAACCGCGTTGGGGGAACCGCGGTCGAAAACCTGAGCCTCCGAGGCAAGCTCGTCGGCACTAAGCCGGCCCAACCTTAGCCCACGGCGAGGCGGAGCGCCTCTTCGAGGCACATCAGGATCTCGTCGTCGATGTCGACCAGGTAGACCGTCGACGGCTTCGGCTGCCGGTGCGCCCGCAGCTCGTCGACCATCGCGCGCGCGGCGTCCGATGGATCGACGCCGCCGAGGCCGGTCCCCATTCCAGGAATGGCGATGAGATCGATGTTGTTGCGCGCGGCCGCCAGCAGCGCCGCGCGCGTCGCGCGCCGCACGTTCTCGACGCCGATCTTCATCCCCGGCTGCTCCATCGTCGGCGCGTGAATGACCTGCTTGGCGAACAGCGTCCCCGCGTTGGTGATCACCGCGGCGCCGACCGCGATGGGGGCCAGCGACATCGCTTCCTTCTGAATGGCGGGCCCCCCCTTCCGGGACAGCGCGGCAGAGACACCACCCCCCATGATGCCTAAAGAATTCGCGGGGTTGACCACCGCGTCTACGGCCATCAAGGTGATGTCGGATTTGGCGAGATGAATCTGCATGAAAGGCAGAGCCGGGGGCGGGCCCTACCTTAACATTTCACCCCACCCAATCGCAAAAATGGGAACCCACGCGATCAATTGGCGCTCAGGATCGGCGCGGGGCGCTCGGATCGGCGCGGGGCGCTCAGGATCGGCGCGGCGGCGGGGCGCTCAGGATCGGGAGCGGGGCGCTCAGAATGGGCGGCGGGACGCTCAGGATCGGCGTTAGGAAAACATGAGGTCGAGCTCTTGCTCGACCTTGTGGGTGTCGGCGGCGCGGGCGACGGAGAGCTCTTGCACGATGAGGCCGCGCGCGGTGTCGAGCATGCGGCGCTCGCCGAATGAGAGGGGCTTCATCCCCTTGAGCCGGTAGAGATCGCGGAAGACCTCGGCGACCTCGAACAAGGAACCCGACTTGATTTTCTCCATGAAGCCCCGGTAGCGGCGGTTCCAGGTCTGCCGGTCGACGTGGATCTCCTTGTCGCGCAGGATCTCCATCACCTCCGCGATCTCCTCGCGGCCGGCGATCCGCCGCAGCCCCACCTGATCCGCCTTGTCCGTCGGGACCAGGATGCGCAGGCCGGTCTCGAGCCCGTGCAGGACGTAGAAGCTCTGGACCTTGCCGTGCACTTCCTTCCGTTCGATCCCGACCACCTCCGCGACGCCCTGGGACGGATAGACGGCCTTGTCTCCGATCACGAATTCGGTTTTCACGGCGTGGATCTCCTTTGCGCTCTTGAGCTCCGAATCACTCCGCGGGCGCCACGGCTACCACAGGTCAGCCTCACCGGTATCAGGCGCGCTTACGTTCACCTACAACGTAACGGGACCGCCGCGACGGTGTCAAGAGGTGGTATGTTGCGCCGCGAATGGCGCGTTACGCATTCGAGGATCCCATGGCCGCCGCGCCGCGTTCCGGCGGCGGTTGGAGGCAGCTCTTCTGGTTCGCGGTCGCGTTCACCGGGCTCGGCTTTGCCGGCTACGTGTACCTCATCCCCTACCAGAAGATGCAGCACGCGGCCGGGTCGCGGCAGGCCGAGATCCAGAGCGCCCAGAGCGCGGCCGATACGGCGACGGCCGAGCGGGACAAGCTCAAGAGCGAGCTCGAGAAGTACACCAGCTCGGACAAGGAGAAGGCCGCGGCCGAGGCGAAGCGCAAGTCGGGGGCCGATGCGCTGTCGCTGGCGCTCAAGACCGGGCTCGAGGAGCTGGGCGCCACGGTGACCGGCGACGGCGGCAAGCTGGTCGTCACCTTCCCGGTCCCGAAGGTGATCGACGCCAACGGCATGGACGTGTCGGAGGCGGGGCAGGCGGCGTTCAAGATCCTGGCCGGCGCCGCCAAGAAGGAGGAAGCCAAGATCGCGGTCGTCGCGCGGACCTCGTCCGCGGCGCCGCCGAAGGATCTGAAGAACCTTTTCCGCAACGCCGGCGAGATGCGCACCGTGCGCGCCGCCCGCGTGATGTCGGCGCTCGAGGACGCCGGGATGCCGCCGTCCAGGCTCTCGATCGTGGGTGAGGCCGACAAGCCGACCAAGGCGTCGCGGGCGCGCGGCAAGAAGGCGGCGCCGGTGGCGGCGGATCACCTCGAGCTGCACGTCGACACGGAGTAACGATCGTCCGGGCCTAGCACCACTTTGCGGCGCGCGGTCTTGGTCGTGGTGGTGGTCTGCGGCGCGGCGGCGCCGGCTCGGGCGTACGACTTCACCATCGACATCCGCACCATCGGCCAGGGGTACCAGGTGCGCGGTTTCGCGCCCGACGGATCGAACGAGCTTCTGTCGCGGCGGCGGCTCACGCAGTACCTCGATCTGAACGTGTTCGACATCGGGCCCGACGGGTGGCACGGCGACGAGGGGGGCCGCAACGTCTTCTATTTCGACGCCTCGTTTCGCTTCGACACCGACTTCGGCGGCTACCTGACGGGCGCCCCGACGGGCGCGAACAGCATCGCCGAGCTGAAGCAGGACGAGCTCGACATCCTCTATGCCTTCCTGGGCGGCCGGAACATCGGCGGGCACGTCGACTTCCAGCTCGGGCGGCAGATCCACTTCGACCTCATCGACTTCTATTCGTTCGACGGCGCCGACGTGCTGTTTCACGCCACGCGCCTCGTCGGGGTGGAGGCGTTCGCCGGGACCGAGGTCAAGGGCGACCTGCCGCTGTCGTCGCCCATCTACGAGCTCGACGGCACCAGCGCCGGGTCGCGCGATCCGGCCACCCGGCCGGCGCAGAGCTCGGAGATCGCGCCGCTGGCCGGCGCGGCGCTGGTGGCGGGCGCGCCCACCGGCTGCTGGTCGGCGCGGCTCGCGTTTCGCGAGATCTGGTCGGCCACCGCCGCAGAGCTGCCGGGTGAGCCGGGGAGCGGGATCAACCAGGAGGTCGCCTCGCTGACCGCCACGGCGAGCTGGCGCAACCGCGTCTTCTTGTCGGGCGGGATCCGCTACAACTTCCTGTTCGACGAGCTCGACGACGAGCAGCTGGCGCTGCGCGTGAAGCTGACGCCGCGCCAGTGGCTGACGCTGGAGCACGACTTTCTGGCGCCCACCTTCGACGGCGACTCGATCTGGAACATCTTCTCGGTCGGCGCTTACCGGGACCTGCGCGCCAGCTACGAGATCGGCCTCTCCGGCGAGGTGAAGGCCTACGCGCGCGGCTTCGCGCGCTTCTACCTCGACACCGGCGACGAGGTCGTGGGACCGGGGATGGGGCCCTACGCCGGCCAGGACGTCGGCGCAGAGGCGCCGGGCGGCCGGTTCGCCGCCGGCGGCAGCTTGGGCGCGGCCTGGCGGAGCGCGCGGGGGATGGTCCGCGCCGACGGCTACTGGGACGACGGCTACGGCGGCCGCAAGGTCGGCGTCGACGCCACGACGCGCGTGAAGGTGCGCCAACCGATCGAGCTCGAGGGGCGGCTGACCGGCTACGAATGGCGCTCGGACCTGGCGACGCCGGTGAACGGCAGCGGGGTCGTGTTCGGAGCGCAGGCGGGCGGCCGCTTCCATCTCGGGCAGGGAACCCACCTGCACCTGCTGGTCGAGGACAACGTGGGCACCTATTACGAGAGCCAGTTCCGCGGCCTCGCGGTCCTGGAATTCACGGGGGGGCTGTGAGGCGCCGGCGCTGGACCTTCTCGCTGGCCTGGGGAGCCGTCGTCGTCGCGGGGGCGGCCGTCGGCGTGGGCGCGGCGCTGGCGACCGCCCGGGCGGCCGCGCCCGCCACCACGCAGGCGGCGCCGGTCGCGCCGGTGGTCCCTGCGGGCCCGTCGCCGCTCATCTATCCGGCCGAGACGATCCCCATCAAGTTCGACCACGCGCTGCACGCGCGCCTGGGCGCCACCTGCGAGGGCTGCCACACGACGGCCGCGACGTCGACGGTGGCCGCCGACAACCTGATCCCGCCCGAGGCGGCCTGCCGCGGCTGCCACCTCATCGACCGCGCGCGGCCGGCTTCAAGTTCGGGGACCCTCAAAGGGTCCCCGCGCCCCCCCGCGACGGGCTCCGCCGGGCGAAGCCCGGCTCCGCCCACGCGATGCGACGCTTGCCACGTGGACGGCGCGGGCCTCGGGTGGATGCCCGAGAACGCGCAGTCGCAGCCGCCGCGCGTGGCGCTGGCGCGGCCGAACCTCAAGTTCAATCACCGGCTGCACGCGACGCGCGGGATCGGCTGCGAGAGCTGCCACGCCAGCGCCGCCCAGAAAGAGATGGTCACGCGCGCCGACCTGCCGATGATGGCGAGCTGCCTCGGTTGCCATGACGGCAAGCACGAAGGCAACCAGGCGACCGCCCGCTGTGGCGCCTGCCACCTGACCCTGCCCGACGGGCGCCTGCAGGTTCAGCTGGCCACGGCGGCGACCCTCATGGCCGGCGGCACGGGGCTGCTCGAGCCGTCGGGCTCGCTGCGCGGGCTCGACGCGCACGGTCCGACCTTCCGCCGCGACCACGCGCAGGCCGGCCGCGACGAGAGCTACTGCCTCAGCTGTCACCGCCGCAACGAGTGCGTCGACTGCCACGGCGGGGTGGTCAAGCCTCCCGACATCCACCCCTCGGACTACGTCACGCTGCACGTCCCGGACGCGCGCCGCAACGTCCCCGACTGCTCCTCGTGCCACCGGCTGCAGACCTTCTGCATCGGGTGCCACCAGCGGACGGGGGTGGCGTCCGACCCGACGGGGGGACTCCCGGGGGTCAGGGCCACGAGCCCGTTCGGGACCGGCACCGGCGTCAAGCAGTTCCACCCCCCGGGCTGGGCGCGCGACGCCGCGGGGGTGGTCATCGCGGCCCCGCGGCCCCAGAGCCACTCGGTCCAGGCCAAGCGGAACATCCGGTCGTGCGTCTCCTGCCACCGTGAAGAGAGCTGTCTCGCCTGCCACTCCACCGACCCGGCGCGGGGCCCCAACTTCTCGCCGCACGGTCCCAATTTCGGCCGGACGGCCCGCTGCCGTTTCCTGGCCGCCCGCAACCAGCGCGCCTGCCTCAAATGTCACGCCATCGGTGCGGCTGAGCTGGACTGCGAATAACTTAGAAATCCAGCAGGATTCTTCGGTCCAGGGGGCGAGGGCACTATACTTGAGGTGTGATCGTTTTGCTCGCTTGCCTGGCGATGCCCGTCGACCAGGTTTCTGAGCTTCCATTGAACCGGCTCTCCGATCCGGTGGCGGATCGATTGTTCGATCCGGTGGCCGCGCGTGGAGAGCACCTGACGCCGGGCGAGCCGCGCGTGCTTTCCAAGAAAGAGGAATGGCTGCGCGAGAAGGCATTGCGTCCCGACGTGCACGTCTCGGACGCCGATCTCGCGCGCTGGTCGACGCCGAGCCGCGCGGCGCGCGCGCGGCGGCTGGCGCGCCAGGCGAACGCGCCCCAGAGCGATCCGGAGCTGTGGCCCGGGGAGCGGATCGAGCCGGTCACCACGCTCTACAACATCTGGACCCACGAGGCGCTGCCGATTCTCCCCGGTGAGGGGCACGAGATCGACAACCGCTTCCGCTTCTTCCTGCGCGATCACTTCACCAACCAGGCGACGCACATGGACCTGCGCCTCATCGACGTGCTCAAGCGGGTGGCGGGGAAGTTTTCGGCGCGCCGGATCGAGGTCGTCTCCGGGTATCGGTCGCCGAAGTACAACCTCATGCTGCGCAAGAAGGGGCACCAGGTGGCGCGCCACAGCCAGCACATGGAGGGGCACGCGGTCGACTTCCGAATCCGCGGCGTCGCCACGCGGCAGGTGCTGCACTACGTGAAGTCGCTGCGCATGGGCGGCGTCGGGTTCTATCCGCACTCGCAGTTCGTTCACAGCGACACCGGCCCGATCCGCTACTGGACGGGATCCTGAGCGCGGCGCCGCTTGCCGAAAAGCGTGGGCGCCTCTCAAGTTTTTGAGGCCTGCCTCGTCGGAGCGCGCGATTCGCCGCGGCTTCAGTTGGCCCGTCGGTTGCTTTCACCGAGACCATGCGTTCAACGCGCTCTCTTCGTTGTCTCGGGGCGGTCGGTTTGACGATCACGCTCGCGGCGGGCTGCGGGGCCATCAACGGCGAGCACCTGACCGGAACGGGCGGGCACGGCGCGGGCGGGACGGGCGGCGCGACGTCGACGGGGGGCGCAGGCGGGCAGGGCGCTACCCCGGCCTGTGGCTGCGTAACGTTGTACGACCCCGTGTGCGGCACCAACGGCGTCACCTACGCCAACAGCTGTGTAGCCGACTGCTCCAGCGTGAAGATCGCCTACCAGGGCCCCTGCGTCGACGGCGGGACCGGCGGCGCGTCCGGCACGTGCAACGTCGACAGCGACTGCTTTCTCCAGTCGGTCGGATGTTGCGGACAGACATGCACCGCCACCGTCCTGCTCGAGCCACCCGTCATCTGCAACATCGCCTGCGTGGCCCCGAGCCCGCCTCCCGCGTGCGCCTGCGTGAACCATCAGTGCATCAACGCGGGCGGCGGTGCGGGCGGCAGCAGCGGTGCCGCGGGGAGCAGCGGCACTGCCGACGGGGGAGGCGGCGCGAATTGCGGCGAGCTGGCCGACGCGTACGCCGCCGCGCTGCCGGCGGCCGAACGGTGCGACGTCGGCGACAAGAGCGCCTGCCAGACGCTGGTGAGTGACGTGCTCTCGCCCTGCGGCGGTTGCTCCACATACGTGAACGACGCCACGACGCTGAGCTCGATCCAGGCTGCCTGGCTGCAGCAGAAGTGCAACGACGTGCCCGTTCTCTGCCCGGAGATCTCGTGCGAGCTGCCGACGAGCGGATCGTGTGTTGCGGGCGACAGTGGCCAGGGCCGCTGCCAGCCGAACCTCGGCGTCCTTCCGAACTGAGGGCGGCTTCCCGTCCGGTAGCGGCGCTCAGCGGGCGGGCGGGCGGAGCGGAGGGGGAAAATCTCGAATCCGACCGGGCCGCCTACCTCTTGGACTTCGCCTTGGGCTTGGGCTCCGGATCGGCCGACTTGGTCTTTTCGGCCACGGCGGTGAGCTTCACCTTGTCGATCGCCTTCGGGGCCAGCGAGGGGGTGAGCAGGATTTCGATGCGCCGGTTGCGCGCGCGTCCGGCGGCGGTCTTGTTGTTGGCGATGGGGTGATATTCGGCGTAGCCGCTGGCGACCAGCCGTTGCGGCGGCACGCCCGCCTTCTCCGACAGGAAGCGGACGACGTTGGTGGCTCGCGCCGCGGACAGCTCCCAGTTGCTGGGGAACTGGGGCGCCAGCTTCTCGGAGATCGGCGTCTTGTCGGTGTGGCCCGACACCTGGATCTGCTTGTCGTCGATGGTGGCCAGCACCGCGCCCACCTTGGCCAGCACCTCCTCGCCGCGCTTGGAGATCGCCGCCTCACCGGATTCGAAGAGGATCTTGTCGACCAGGCCGACGCGCAGGCGGCCGCCGTCTTGCGACAGCGAGATGTCCCCCTTGGCGATCTCGTCCTTCATCTTTTCTTCGAGCTTGTCGTAGGTCCCCTTGAGCTGCGCCAGCTCGCCCGACTTCGCCTCCACTTGCTTGGAGAGGTCTTCCTTGGCGCTCACGAGATCCGCCTTCTCGGCCTCCAGCTTCTCGACCTTGTCGGAGAGCTCCTTCTGCGAGGCGGTGGCGGCCGCGACGTCGGCGGCCGCCTTCTCGGTCGCGGCGCGCGCCTCGTTCTTGGCCTTCTGCAGCTCTTGGTACAAGCGGTAGCCGCCGAACGAGGCCGCGGCCATCAGCACGCCCACCAGCACGAAGGGAGCCCGCGACGGGGGCCGCAGGGCCCGCGCCACTTGTGTGTCGTACCCCATCGCCGCATTTTACCGCCGGCGCGACCGGCCAACCCGGGGATTCGAAGAGCGCTTCGAAAGAATCGCGGGTGTCAGTGCTTTGGCGGCGGATGTAGGCAACCGTCGCCCGGCACCATCTCGCTGCGCGAGATCTGGTGGTCGCCGATCAGCGCGAAGCCGATGCGGCCCGAGCTGTCGAGCTCGAAGTGCTCCGTCATCGCGCCTCCCGGCCCCCGCGCGCCGGCGACGCGCTCGACGATGACCTCCATTCGCGGGTCGCCCAGCTTTTCCAGCGGTGGTTGCCAGCGGCCCCGCCCGACGACCTCGCCGCTCGCTGCCGTCCAGGTCACGCGCCCGTCGGGCCAGAAGCGCAGGGCGCCGGTCCGCTTCGCATAGTCGTCCGCGGCGAAGCACCAGACGGGTTGCTCGTGCAGCGCCTGCTTCAGCCGCTCCGCCGCGGCGTGCGTCTCGGCGGCCATCGCCGGCGGGAGAGCCGGCAGCGGGTTGGTCGGGGGGAGCGTGGGCGCCGCGCCGTCGGCCTCGAAGCACTCGAGCGCCAGCGCACTCGCTTGGCCCATCGCCCGCGTGAGCGCGTCGGGGGCTGCGTTGAGGCGCGCGACCTCGCGACGCATGGTGGCCAGCAGCTGCCGATCGTCGGCGCAGAAGCGCGCGGCGCCGCTCTCGTCGTCGATCGAGAACCGGGTCCGGCGGTTCAAGGTGTAAACGGCTCCGGCCCACCCGGGCGTCGGCGCGGTGACCGGCTCGACGTGGCCCTGGCGCGCCGCGAGCACGTCGAGGATCCCGGCCCAGGTGACCCCGCCACCCTGGCACCGCCGGGCGGCGAACAGCTCACGCGTCTTTGGGCTGTTGTCGGCGGCCGTGACCTCGAAGCAGGCCGCAGGCGCCGCGGCCCGGGGCGACGGGGGCACGGCCTTCTTCGGGCACCCGAGGCCAGCCAGCGCCAGCAGACCGACGACCGAGGCGCTCGTCTGGGCGCGCGGCACGAGGAGGGGCTAGGACGCCGAGCGCGTCGCGCGGAGCGCGATCAGCTGGTTGAGCGAGCCGGAGGAGAAGCCGGCCAGGTCGAGGGCCACGAAGGGGAAACCCTGCGCGCGCCCGAGGGCGACGATCGCCTCGCGCACGCCCGGCTCGAGCGCGCGCGGCATGTCGGCAAGGTCGATCTCCAGCCGCGCGACCTCGCCGTGGTAGCGGACGCGGAGCTGGCGGAAGCCGAGCGCGCGCAGACCGTCCTCGAAGGCGTCGACGCGACGGAGTCGCTCCGGGGTGATCTCGGTGCCGTAGGGGAAGCGTGACGAGAGGCAGGCGAGCTGTGGCTTGTCCCAGGTCGGCAGCCCCAGCTGGCGCGACAGCGCGCGGACCTCGGGTTTGCTGAAGCCGGCCTCGACCAGCGGATGGCGCGCGCCGCGCTCGTCGGCGGCGGCCAGGCCCGGGCGGTGGTCGCCGAGATCGTCGAGGTTGGTGCCGAGCAAGACCTCGGCCAGGCCGAGGGCGCCGGCGCGCGGGCGGGCGAGCTCGAGCAGCTCGGCTTTGCAGTGGTAGCAGCGGTTGGTCGGGTTGGCCGCGAACCCGGGGCGCGCGAGCTCGTGCGAGTCCACGATTTCTAATCGAACGCCGATGAGGGCGGCGAGCTCGCGCGCCGCCTGGCGCTCGCTGGCCGCCATGGTGACGGAGACGGTCGTCAGCGCCGTGCAGCGGTCGCCGAGGACGTCGTGCGCGACGCGCAGGAGCAGCGTCGAGTCGACGCCGCCCGAGAAGCAGACCAGCGCCGACCCGTAGCCGCCGAGGAGCTCGCGCAGGCGGGCGTGCTTGTCCGCCAGGGGCGCGGCGGGGTTTTGTCGGGCGGCGGCGGGCATTGCTCGAGAGGCAAGCATAGTCGAATCGGGCCGGCGAATCAGTCCACTTGCACCCGTTCGCTGCCGGCGACGGCGGCCGCCACCTCGGCGGCGAGGTCCAGCTTGGCCTCGGCCTTGGCGGCGTCCTCGACGCGCGCGCGCGTGGCGGGGTGCGGGGGGACGAACAGCGAGCAGCAGTCGTCGAACGGCAGGATCGACGTCTCGTAGGTGCCGATCCGCTGCGCCAGCGCGGTGGTCTCCACCTTGTCGTAGGTGACGAGCGGCCGCAGCACGACGCGGCGGGCGGCGTCCTCGATGGTGGTCAGGTTCTCGATCGTCTGGCTGGCGACCTGGCCCAGGTTCTCGCCCGTCACCAGCGCGCTCGCCTCCAGCCGATCGGCGAGGGCGTCGGCGATGCGCATCATCATCCGGCGGTAGAGCACCACCGCCAGCTCGGCGGGGCCTGAATCGCGCAACCGCTTCTGGATCTCAGTAAAGGGGACCACCGTGACCGAGCGCAGCGCTTGCCAGCGGGCCATTTTGCGGGCCAGCGTGAGCACCTTGTCGCGCGACTTCTCGCCGACGTAGGGGGGCGAGTGGAAATAGACGGCGTCGAGCGCCAGGCCGCGCTTGGCCGCCAGCCAGCCGGCGACCGGCGAGTCGATCCCGCCCGACAGCAGCAGGAGCGCGCGCCCCGAGGCGCCGACCGGCAGCCCGCCGGGCGACGCGCGCGTCCCGGCGTAGACGAACGCGTGGCCGGTGGCGACCTCGATGCCGACGGTGAGCGCGGGCGTGTGCACGTCGACCGGCAGGCCCGTCTCGGCCTGGACGCGCGCGCCGACGCGCTTGGAGATCTCCAGCGACTGGAGAGGGAAGCGCTTGTCCGAGCGGCGCGACTCGATCTTGAAGGAGGCCGGGCGATCGCGGGCGACGGCCGCCTTCGCTTCGCCGACGGCGGCTTCACCGATCGCCTCCAGCTCGGCGTCCGCGGAGACGCGGCGGGCGACCGAGAACGAGACCAGACCGAACACCCGCTCCAGGCGGGCGGCGGCGTCCTCGACGTCGGCGGGGCGCACGCGGACCAGCGTCCGGCCGTGGGTGGTGGTCACCTCGGCCTCGGGCAGGTCGCTCACCATCGCGCGGATGTTGTCCGCCAGGACGCGCTCGAAGCGGTGGCGGTTGCCGCTCTTCAAGAACAGCTCGCCGTAGCGGCACAAGATGATGCGCCCGTCGTGCGTTTCCCTGGCCATCGCGGGGCGTCTTCTACCCGCGCGCGGGCCGCTTGGCGAGCGAAGACGCCCCGGCCGGGCCGGCCGACACCTCCCGGGCCGCCTCGGCCAGGGCGGCCGCCGCGCCGTCGACGTCCGCGGCGGTCGTCTCGCGCGAGAGCGAAAATCGGAGCACGCCGGTCCGGTCGTCGACGCCGATCGCCTTCAGCGTCGGACTCGCACCGGCGGTCTTCGAGGCGCAGGCCGAGCCGGCCGAGGCGAGCACGCCGCGCGCCTCGAGGGCGTGCAGCAGCGGCTCGGCCGGCAGGTCGCGAAAAGCCAGCGAGGCGATGTGCGGCGCCCGCGTCGCGCCGGTCACGGTGGGCCGTGCGCCGGGGACGGCAGCCAGGGCGGCGGCCTCCAACCTGTCGCGCAGCACGGCCACGGCCGCGTCGGCCCCGGCGTCGAGCGCCCGCCGCGCCAGCGCCGCGGCGCGCCCGAACCCGACCAGCGCCGGCAGGTTCTCGGTGCCGCCGCGCCGCCCCCGCTCCTGGCCGCCGCCCACCCACAGCGGCGCGAGGCGCGCGCCCGGGCGGATCCAGAGCGCGCCGGCGCCGCGCGGGCCGTGCAGCTTGTGCGCCGACAGCGCGATCGTGTCGGCGCCCAGCGCCCGGGGCCGCAGGCGCAGGAGGCCGAACGCCTGCACGGCGTCGACGTGGAGGTGCGGGCGCCGCTTCGACGGCGGGCCGAGCGCCTGCGCGATGTCCATCACCGGCTGCACGGTGCCGAGCTCGTTTTGGACCAGCATCACCGCGACGAGGGCGGTGTCGGGGCGGACGGCGGCCGCCACCGCCTCGGCGCGCACCACGCCGTCGGGGCCGGGCGCCACCAGGTCGAGCGCATAGCCCTCGGCGCAGAGCGCTTCGGCGGCGCGCATGACCGCCGGGTGCTCGAGCGCGCTCACCACCAGGTGGCGGCCGCGGGCCGCCCGCGCGGCGCCGAGGACGCCCAGGGCGTCGGCCTCGGTGCCGCCGCTGGTGAAGACGATCTCCTCGCCCTCCACCTCCAGCGCCCGGGCTACCTCAGCGCGCGCTTGCTCGAGCGCGCGGGCCGCGGCTGCCCCCGCGGCGTGGGCGGAGGCCGGATTCGCGTAGTCCCGCCGCGCCGCCTGGGCCATCGCCTCGACGACCTCGTCGGCCGGCCGCGTCGAGGCGGCGTTGTCCAGGTAGATCACGGAGGCTGGACTATAGTCCCGGCGCTTGGCCGAGGCCGGTTCCTTGAGGTAAATCAGAGAGGTGGATATTGGCGGTCGGGCCAAAAAGATCCTGCACGCCGTGGTCTCGGAGTACCTGGCCACGGGCGAAGCTGTCGGATCGCACACCGTCACCCGCCGCTACGGGCTGGACGTGTCGGCGGCGACCGTCCGCACCGTGATGGGGGACCTCGAGGAGGTGGGGTTTTTGCGCCACGCCCACACCTCGGGCGGACGGCTGCCGACCGAGCGCGGCCTGCGCTACTACGTCGACACGCTGCTGCGCGTCCGCAACCTGACCTCGGGCGAGAAGGACGAGATCCGCGAGCGGCTCGCGCCGGCCAGCGGTGACGTGCCCGAGGTGATGCAGCGGACCACGCGCATCCTCCGCGAGCTCAGCCACCTGACGGTCGTGGTCCAGGCGCCGCGGCCGGAGAGCGACGTGGTCGAGCACCTCGAGTTCGTCCACTTGCGCGACGGGCAGCTGCTGGCGGTCATCGCGGCGGCCAGCGGGCAGATTCAAAACAAGCTGGTCCCCATCGATTCCCCCCTCTCGCCGGGTGACCTCGACCGGATCAACAACTTTTTGAACGGCCTCATGAGCGGATTGACGCTCGACCAGGCGCGCGCGCGTCTGATGGAGGAGATCGCCGGCGAGCGTGCCCAGCACGACCAGCTGACGGCGCGGGCCCTGCGCCTGGCGCAGGCGGCGGTGCCGGCCGTTCCGACCGACACTGCAGCCGACGTGCTGGTCGACGGACAGTCGAACCTGTTGGCGGGCAAGGCCGACCTCGAGCGCGCCAAGCTCCTGCTTCGCACGCTGGAGGAGAAGGACCTCTTGGTGCGGCTGCTCGAGCGGACGTTGAGCGCGCCCGGCATCTGCGTCTTCATCGGCGCGGAGGCGAACCTGGCCGACCTGACGGACGTCTCGGTGGTGGCGGCGCCCTATGTCGCCGACGGCCGGCCGCTGGGGACGATCGGGATCATCGGACCCGCGCGGATGAACTATTCGCGGGTGATCCCGCTGGTCGATTTCACGGCCGAGATGATCGGCGAGGCGCTGGGGAAAACCTAGCTTTCCAGACAAAAGCGAGACGAGAACAGCGATGAGCGAAGAGTCCAACACGAACGAGAAGGGGAGCGGGGCCGACGGTGAGGGCCTCGACACGGAGCACGAGCTTCCGCCGGCGACGCCCGAGGACCGCGCGGCGGCGCTGGAGGCCGAGCGCGACGAGATGAAGGACCGCTGGGTCCGGACCGCGGCCGAGTTCGAGAACTGGAAGAAGCGCGCGCGCAAGGAGAAGGACGACGCCGTCGCCACGGCGCGCGAGGCGGTGCTGCGCGACATCCTGGAGATCGCGGACAACCTCGAGCGGGCGACCGGCGCCCAAGGCAAGGCTGACAACGGGGCCGTCGACCCCGCGGCGGTCATCAAGGGCGTCAACCTGGTGTTGCGCCTCTTCCAGCAGAAGCTGGAACGCTACGAGGTCAAACCGTTCGCGGCAGCCGGCCAACCGTTCGATCCGCGGCAGCACGAGGCGGTCTCGCGGGTGGAGAGCGCCGACGTCCCGGCGGGCGCGGTCGCCGCCGAGCTGCAGAAGGGGTATCGCGTCGGCGAACGCCTGCTGCGCCCCGCGCTGGTCTCGGTGTCGACGGGGCCGAAGGCGAAACCAGAATCGGCCGAGGGTTAGTCTGACCACCGACTACTACCGGACGCTGGAGGTCGACCGCGGCGCGACCGAGGTCGAGATCAAGGCGGCGTATCGCAAGCTGGCGTTGCGCTGGCACCCCGATCGCAACCCCGGCGACAAGGCGGCGGAGGAGAAGTTCAAGGAGCTGTCGATCGCCTACGCCGTCCTCTCCGACGAGGAGAAGCGGGTGCACTACGACAGGTTCGGGGCGATCGACGTCGCCGGGCCGCTCTCCGGGGCCGACATCGCCTCGGCCACGGAGTTCTTCGACGCGCTCTTCGGCGATCTGTTCGGGCTCTCGCGCCGGCGCAAGACGGCCGGGCGCGACATGCGCTACACCCTGGAGGTCGACTTCGAGGAGGCGGCGCTCGGGTGCGAGAAGACCATCACCTTCGAGCGGCCGGAAGACTGCCGCGCCTGCCTCGGCACCGGCGCCGAGGGGGCCAGCGCGGGGCTCGCCACCTGCAGCCGCTGCGGCGGCGAGGGGATCGTGCGCAAGAAGGCCGGGTTCCTCACCACCCGACGCGAGTGCATGGGGTGCGGCGGGACCGGCCAGATCCCGCGCGTTCGCTGCGCGGCCTGCGAGGGGGCGGGCCTGGTCGACCGCGAGCGGACCTACGCGGTCCGCGTGCCGCCCGGGTCGATCGGCGGCTCGACGCAGCGGCTGCCCCGCGAGGGGGCGCCCGGGCGGCGCGGCGGTCCGGCGGGCGACCTGCACGTGCTGGTGCGCGTGCGCCCGCACGCTTTCTACGGGCGCGAGTCGACCCGCGAGGGAGACGTCTTGACCGTCGAGCTGCCGCTCACCTTCGTCGAGGCGACGCTGGGGGCGGAGGTCGAGGTGCCGGTGCTCGACGGCTGCGTGCAGATGCGCGTTCCCCCGGGCACGCAGACGGGCGCCACCTTCCGGATCCGGGGCAAGGGATTTCCGCGCGCGGGCGGTCGCGGCGACGCGCACGTCCGGATCGCCGTCGAGACGCCGACCGGCCTCGGCGCTGAAGCGCGCGAGCTGCTCGCCCGCCTGGGCGATGCGCTCGGCGAGGCCGCGCTGCCGCGCCGGCGCGCCTTCCGCACCACGCTGGCGCGCGCCGCCGCGGGAGGCGCCGCCGAGCCTTCCCAGGAGCGCCCCGCCGCCGACGCCGGCGGCAAACGATGAGCGCCCCCGGCGGCGCGCCGCCCCCCCGCCCGAGGCGCCTCCACCTTCACGTGGCGCTCTTTCTGGCGACGTTCCTCACCACCACGGCGGCGGGCGCGATGCTGCAGCACGCCCGCGCCGGCCTCTGGGGGTGGCAGGCCGTCTTCCCCATCTCCGATGGGCTCTCCTACTCGCTGCCGCTCATGCTGATCCTGCTCGCGCACGAGCTCGGGCACTACGTGGTCGCCCGCCTGCACGGCGTCGACGCCTCGCTGCCGTACTTCATCCCGCTGCCGCCCGTCCTCTTCAGCCTGGGGACGATGGGGGCCGTGATCGGGATGTCCGACGCGACCTCCGATCGGAAGAAGCTGATCGACATCGGCGCCGCCGGCCCGCTGGCCGGCCTGCTGGTGGCGGTCCCGGTGCTGCTCTACGGGCTTCACCATTCGCCGGTGGGGCCGATCTCCGCCGGGGCGTCGCAAGAGGGGAACTCGCTGCTCTACGCGCTGCTCAAGTTCTCCGTGACCGGCTTCTGGCTCCCCGACGGGCGGCAGGACGTCTTGCTGCACCCGACCGCCTGGGCCGGTTGGGTGGGTCTGCTGGTCACGATGATCAACCTCATCCCCGTCGGACAGCTCGATGGCGGGCACATCGCCGTCGCGTACTTCGGAAACCGGTACGGCCGCTTCGCCGAGCGCCTGCACGCCCTGCTGCCGTTCGGCGCGGCGGCGGTTTTCTTCTGGGTCCTGCATCTGACGCGCGGGGAGGCCGGCGCGCACTGGGACGAGGCGATCGGGCGCAAGATCGCGCTCTACGCGGCCATGCCCTGGCTCCTGTGGTACCTCATGATCCGGATCGTGCGCGCGGCCTCGGGCGGGATCAACCATCCGCCCGTCGAGGACCAGCCGCTGCCACCGAGCCGCAAGCTCCTCTTCTGGGTGATGGTGGTGGTGTTCGCCGGCGTCCTGATGCCGGTCCCCTTCCGCGCCAGCTTCGTGGGCGGGACGGCGGCCGCCCAGGCGGCGGCGCCGACGGCGACGACAGCCGGCCGATGAAGGTCCCGCCCTTCGAGCTGCCGATCGACGAGATCCGGGCCAGCCTGCAGAAGCTGCGGCGCCCGCTCAGCGTGGCGGTCCTGAGGGCGCGCAACCCGTTCAACGTGGGCGCCATCATCCGCGTCGCGCACTCCTTCCTGGTGCGCGAGATCCTGCTGGTCGGCGACGAGCGCTACTACGAACGCGGCGCGATGGGCATGGACCGCTACGAGAACATCGTCACCCTGCCGACCGAGGCCGACTTCCTGGCCCACGTCCGCGGCGGCGGGCAGAAGCTGCTGGTGTTCGAGAAGGACGCCGCCCGCGTCGACCTCTGGCACGCCGAGCTCCCCGACGAGTGCGTGATGCTGTTCGGCAGCGAGACGGCCGGCGTGTCGCCGGAGCTGCTCGCGGCCGCCGACCAGATCGTCGGCATTCCGATGTACGGCATCAA
>DATNDC010000020.1:0-2617 GCA_035607055.1 Polyangia bacterium | reverse complement strand
CCCGAGGCGCGAGCAGCCATCACCGGCGGCGCCGCCCAGATCGAGCGCCTCAAGCAGACGCTGGTCCGCTGGATGGATCTGCTGCTTCTTGGCCCGCACGACGAGGCGTACTACGACCTGCGGGCGCGGATCGGCCGCATGCACGTGCGGATCGCCTTGCCGCAAGGGTTCATGTTCACGGCCATGAACCGGATCCGCATCCGGCTCCTCGACGTCGTGCGCGAGCGCTTCGCCGGCGATCCCGAGGCGGCGCGCCGGATCGCCACCGCCCTCAATCAGATCCTCGACCTCGAGCTGGCGATCATGCTGGAGACGTATCGCGAGGATCTGGTGATCAAGAACCGGAACGCCGAGAAGCTGGCGACGATCGGGCAGTTCGCGGCCAGCATGGGGCACGAGCTGCGCAACCCGCTGGGGGTCATCGAGTCGTCGATGTTCCTCTTGCGGCAGCACCTCGGCGCCGCGGCGGCGGCCCCCGACGTCGCCAGGCACCTCGGGCGGATCGAGGGGGAGCTGACCCGCGCCAACAAGACGATTCGCGACTTGCTCGATCTGGCCCGAAATCGACCGCCGCGCCGCCTCCGCACGCAGGTCGCCGGGCTGGTCGAGGCGGCGACTGAGTTGGCGTCTCTTCCCGCCACCGTCACCGTCGAGGTCTCGCCCACCGTCACCAGCCTGGCCATCGACGTCGATCCCGATCAACTTCAACAGGTCTTGATCAACCTCCTCACCAACGCCGCGCAGGCGATGCCGGGCGGCGGGCGGGTCACCATCGACGGCGAGACCTCGCCGGGCGGCGAGATCCGGTTGCGCGTTCGGGACGACGGCCCGGGCGTCCCGGCCGAGGCCCGCTACCGGATCTTCGAGGCCCTCTTCACCACCAAGGCGAAGGGGAGTGGGCTCGGGCTGGCGCTCTGCCGGCGGATTCTCGAGGCGCACGGGGGGACGATCGAGCTCGAGCAGACGGCCAAGGGGGCAAGCTTCGTCCTCGCCCTGCCCGCGGCCGCGCCGCGCTCCGCACTGGCATGAGTCGGCTCGTTCTCATCGTCGACGACGACGAGGCGCTGGCGGAGAACGTCGCCGAGATCGTCGGCACCCTCGACGTCGAGACCAAGGTCGCCCGGGATCGCCAGAGCGCTCTGACGCTCGCCGGCGAGCACGACTTCGACGTAGCGCTGATCGACGTGCGACTCCCGGACGGCGACGGCATGTCGCTGCTCGAGCCCCTGCGCGCGATCTCGCCGTTCACCCAGCTGGTGATGGTCACCGGAAACGCCACCATCGAGGGGGCGATCGCGGCGGTCCGAGGCGACGCCTTCGCCTACGTCCTCAAACCCGTCTCGCCGCCCGACCTCTTGGACACGGTCCGGCGCGCGCTCGAGCAGGCGGGCCTCTACCGTGAGCGCGAACGATTGCGCCTCGAGCTGGAGCGCTCCGAGGGGCGCCACCGCGAGCTGGTGGAGCTCATGCCGGCGTTCGTGTTGGCCCTCGACGCCAGGGGCGCGATCGCCACCTGGAACAAGCAACTGGAACAGGTCACGGGCTTTTCGCGCGCGGAGATGTTGGGGAAGACGGGGAACAGCTTCGTGGGCACCGACGAGCGGACGCGGGATCTCCCGCTCAAATCGGGGGGAGCGCGCAAGGTGCGGTGGAACCGAGCCGAGGTGACCGGCCCCGACGGCACACCAACCGTCTATGCTGTCGGAATCGACGTCACCAACGAGGAGGAGATGCTTCGGCGGATGCTGCGGGCCGAGCGTTTGGCGGCGGTGGGGACGATGGCGGCCGGGCTGGCGCACGAAGTCCGCAATCCGCTCAATTCGGCCTCGTTGCAGCTCACAGTGCTCGAACGCCGGCTCGAACGCGGCGAGACGAGTGAACGGACCGTCCCCATCGCCCGCATCATAAATGGGGAGATCGACCGACTCGACCGTCTGGTGCGTGACTTCCTGGCCTTCGCCAAGCCCACTCCGCTCGATCCCCGTCCGGTCGATCTTCCGGACCTGCTCCTGGCGGTCGCCGCGCTCATCGCGCCGGAGGCGGAGGCGGCCCGCATCGCCATCACGGTCGACGCGCCCGCCTCCACCCGAGCGGCCTCGGGTGACGCCGAACGGTTGCGCCAGGTCTTGCTGAACCTGACCCGAAACGCCATCGAGGCCATGCAGGCGCGGGGCGGACATCTCGTTCTGCGGGCCAGGAATGCTCAGGCGATGGTGACCGTCGACGTCGAGGACGACGGCCCCGGATTTCCAGAGGACCTGCCCGTCTTCGACGCCTTCTTCACCACGAAGGATCAGGGAACGGGGCTCGGCCTCGCGCTCGTCCACCGAATCGTGACCGATCACCGCGGGACGATCCGGGTCGAATCCCGCCCCGGACGGACCTGCTTCTCGGTGTCACTGCCCGTCGCCCGCGACGACCCGGCGACGACTCGCTGATCACTTCTCGCCAGCGTCGACCGGCGGGCGCGCCGACTTCGGGGCACTCTCGTACTCGTGCAGCTTGTACTGGATCTTGCGCACGCTGATGTTGAGGATTTCCGCCGCCCGGCTGGTCGAGCCGCCCGTCGACTCCAGCGTCTTGGTGATGGCGTAGCGCTCGATCTCGTCCATCGTCG
>DATNDC010000008.1:0-6895 GCA_035607055.1 Polyangia bacterium | reverse complement strand
GCCGGTTCGAAGTTGTAGACGTACTGCATGGTGCCCGTCTGGGCGACCTGCGGGTACTCGAACTCCTGCAGCTTGTCGACGAGGCAGTCGTTCACTTCTTTGTTGTTGAGCGTTCCGCCGGTCACCTTGGCGGCGGCCTTCGAGATGCCGCCCGTCGGCGTGAGCGTCAGGAGGACGATGACCGTGCCCTTGAAGGCGCGATCGTGCTTCTCGTCGAGCACGTCTTGGTAGCAGCGCAGCGTGGAGGGATCGCGCTGCTGCAGGAGGAGCTGGACCTCCGCCTGCTTGTCGGGCGAGATCCCGCTCGTCTGGGGCTCGGCTTCGTTGTTCTTGACGACGCGGACCCGCCGGTCGCCGCTGTCCGTCTCGGCGCAGGCGGAGAGCGCCAGCGTCGACAACAGAGTCAATCCGACGAGCGACGAGCCAAGCGACCTGCGAGCCAGTGCGGCGATCGAACCCATGGGGGATCCTCCTCGACGGGCCGACCTTAGCGCCAGGTTCAGTCCTTGAGCAAGGCCGAAGCGATCACCAGCCGCTGGATCTCGCTGGTCCCCTCGTAAATCTCGGTGATTTTCGCGTCGCGGAAGTGCCGCTCGGCCGGGAAATCCCGCAGGTAGCCGTAGCCGCCGAAGATCTGCACCGCCTCCTTGGCGGCGCGGTTGGCGACCTCGGAGGCGAACAGCTTGGCCATCGCCGCGTCGGTCGCGTAGGCGCCCCCGGCGTCCTTCTTGACCGCCGCCCGCCAGAGCAGCATCCGCGCCGCGTCGATCTCCGTGCGCATGTCGGCCAGCTTGAACTGGATCGCCTGATGCTCCGCGATCGGCTGGCCGAACGTCTTGCGCTCGCGCGCGTAGTGGACGGCGTCCTCGAAGGCGGCGCGCGCGATCCCCAGCGCCTGCGCCGCGATCCCGATCCGCCCGCCGTCGAGAGCGCGCATGGCCACCTTGAACCCGTCGCCCTCCGGCCCGAGCCGGGCGTCGTCGCCGACGGCGCAGTCGGTGAGGAACAGCTGCGCGCTCGGCGCGCCGCGGATCCCCAGCTTGTCGTCGGGCGGTCCGAACGTCAGCCCGGGCGTGGTGGTGGGTACCAGGAAAGCAGTGATGCCCCGGGCCCCTTTGGCCGGGTCGGCGTTGGCGATGACGATCGCCAGATCGGCGACCGGTCCGTTGGTGATGAAGTTCTTGGTGCCGTTCAAGATCCAGCGGTCGCCCTCGCGCACGGCGCGCGTCTTTTGGGCCTTGGCGTCCGAGCCCGCCTCCGGCTCGGAGAGCGCGAAGCAGCCGATCTTCTTGCCGGCCGCCAGGTCGGGCAGCCAGCGCGCGCGCTGGGCGTCGGTCCCTTCCTTGAGGATGGGCGCCAGCACCAGCGAGCTCTGCACCGACATGGCGACCGCCGTCGAGGCGCAGGCGCGCGCGACCTCCTCGAGGGCCAGCGCGTACGACAGCGCGTCCATCCCGGCGCCGCCGAACTTCTCGGGGACCATGATCCCGAGCAGCCCCATCTCGCCGAGGCGGCCGAAGATCTGGCGGGGGAAGGCGTGGGTCCGGTCGATCTCGGCGGCGTGGGGGGCGATCTCGCGCGCCGCCAGGTCGCGGGCGGTGTCGCGGATCATCTTTTGTTCGGGGGAGAGCTCGAAGTTCATCGTCCGGTCCACACGGGGGCGCGCTTGTCGAGGAAGGCGCGCATCCCCTCCTTTTGATCGTGCGAGGCAAACAGCGAGGCGAAGAGCTGGCGTTCGAGGGCGATCCCGTCGTCGAGCGTCTGGTCGGCGCCGCGGCGGATGGCGCGCTTGGCGGCGGCCACGGCCAGCGGCGCACGCGTGGCGATCTCCGCGGCCACCCCGCGGGTGCGAACGAGCAGCTCCGCCGGCTCGACCACCTCGTTGACGAGGCCGATGCGCGCGGCGGTCTCGGCGTCGACGAGCCGGCCGGTGTAGATGAGCTCGCGCGCGCGCGCCACGCCGACCCGCTGGACGAGCCGCTGCGTCCCGCCCATCCCCGGGATGACCCCCAGGCCGACCTCGGGGAAGCCGAGCTGGGCGCCGCGCGCGGCGTAGATGAAGTCGCAGGCCAGCGCCAGCTCGAACCCGCCGCCCAGCGCGAAGCCGTGGACCGCCGCGATCACCGGCAGCCGCGAGGCCTCCAGCAGATCGCCGAGGCGGTGCGCGTGATCGACGAGCGCCTCGGCGGCGCTCGGGCCGGCGTCGGCCATCGCCTTGATGTCGGCCCCCGCGGCGAACGCCTTGTCGCCGGCGCCGGTGACGATCACGCAGCGGACGGCGGCGTCGCGCTCGATGGTCACGAACGCGTCGTGGAGCGCGTCGAGCGTCTCGCCGTCGAGCGCGTTGCGCGCCTCGGGGCGGTTCACGCTGAGGACGGCGAGCGCGCCGTCGCGCGCGATCTGCGCGCGCGAAGAGGTCGCGGGGCTCAACTGGCCGGCTCCGTCCGGATCGGACCCGAGGTCTGCGCCGGCGGATAGTGGTAAAAGCCCTGCCCCGTCTTGCGCCCCAGCCAGCCGGCCGCCACGTACTGGCGCAGGAGCGGGCAGGGGCGGTACTTCTGGTCGCCGAGGTTCTTGTGCAGGACCTCGAGAATAGAAAGCGTCGTGTCCAAGCCGATGAGGTCCATCAGCGTGAACGGCCCCATCGGGTGATTGAGCCCCAGCTGGACGGCGACGTCCATGTCCTCGACGGTGCCGATCCCCTCGTAGAGCGCGAAGCAGGCTTCGTTCAGCATCGGCATCAGCACGCGGTTGACGATGAAGCCGGGGATGTCACGCGAGACGACGGTGCGCTTGCCGAGCCGCTCGGCCAGCGCGCGCGTCACCTCGTACGTCGCGTCGGCGGTGGCCAGGCCCCGGATGATCTCCACCAGCATCATGACCGGGGGCGGGTTCATGAAGTGCATCCCGATCACCCGTTCGGGCCGCTTCACCGCCGCGCCGATGGCGGTGATGCTGATCGACGAGGTGTTGGTGGCCAGCACGACGTCGCCGCGGCAGGCGCGGTCGAGCGTCTCGAAGATCTCGCGCTTGACCGCCACGTCCTCGGTGGCCGCCTCGACGACGAAGTCGACCGCCTCCAGCTCCTTGCCGTAGAGGTCGCACGGTTCGATGCGCGCCATCATCTGCGCCCGCTCCGCGGCGGGGAGCTTCCCCTTGCCGACCAGCTTGTCCAGCTGCTTGCCGACGGTGGCGCGTCCCCGCTCGGCGATGTCGCGCCCGACGTCGGCCAGCGTGACGGCGAACCCCTGCCCCGCGGCGAGCTGCGCGATCCCGCGTCCCATCTGCCCCGCGCCAATCACGCCGACGCGGTGGATGTTCTCGAGAGGGGCCGACATGCTGGGCGTGAAGGTAACGTCAGATCCGCTCGACCGCCAGCGCGATCCCCTCGCCGCCCCCGATGCAGAGCGAGGCGACCCCGCGCCGCTTCCCGGCCTCGCGCAGCGCCGACAACAACGTCACCAGCAGCCGCGCGCCCGAGGCGCCGATCGGGTGGCCGAGCGCGACGGCGCCCCCCCAGACGTTCACCCGCGCCGGGTCGAGCCCCAGCATCCGGTTGTTGACGACGGAGACGACCGCGAAGGCTTCGTTGATCTCCCAGAGATCGACCTCCTCCTTGTTCCAGCCGATCTTGTGCAGCAGCCGCTCGATGGCGCCCGCGGGCGCGGTGGTGAACCACTCGGGCGCCTGCGCGTGCCCCGCCGAGCCGACGATGCGCGCCTGCGGCTTCCAGCCGCGCGCGGCGGCCACGTCCGCCGCCGCCAGCACCAGCGCAGCCGCCCCGTCGTTGATCGACGACGCGTTCCCCGCGGTGACCGTCCCCTCCTTTTGGAACGCCGGGCGCAACCCGGGCAGCTTCTCGATGTCGCCGCGCCCCGGCTCCTCGTCTTCGGCGACGATCTTGGGCGGCCCCTTCTTCTGCGGGATCTCCACCGGAACGATCTCCGCCTTGAACTTCCCCTCGGCAATCGCGCGCAGCGCCCGCTGGTAGGACTCGACGGCGAAGGCGTCCTGGTCGGCGCGGGAGATCCCCTTCTCTCTGGCGCAGAGCTCGGCGCAGTCCCCCATGTGGACATTCCCGTATGCGTCCCACAGGCCGTCATGGATCAGCGAATCGATCACCTGCCCGTTCCCCAGCCGGTAGCCTTCGCGCGCCTTCGGCAGGAGGTAAGGCGCGTTGCTCATCGACTCCATGCCGCCCGCCACGACCACGTCATGCTCGCCGGCCGCGATGGCGTTGGCGCCGAACACCACCGCCTTCAGGCCCGACCCGCAGACCTTGTTGATGGTCACCGCGCCGACCGCCGGCGGGATCCCCGCTGCGATCGCCGCCTGGCGCGCCGGGGCCTGACCGATCCCGGCCGGCAGCACGCAGCCGAGGTACACCTCGCCCACGGCGTCTGGGGGGACGCCCCCGCGCTCCAGCGCCGCCTTGACCGCCACCGCCCCGAGCTTGGGCGCCGACAGCGGAGCCAACGATCCCTGAAACGACCCGACGGGCGTCCTCGCGCCCGCGACGACGACGACCTCTCTCATCACTTCAATGATAGCGCGTCAGCCGTGGTCCTCCGAATCGGCCCGCGCTCGTTCATCCCCAGGCTGACCAGTCGCTCAGGCGTGGGAGGGCGGCGCCGCTCGCGCCCTGAGCGTCGGCAGCGCGATGCCGCGCGTCTCGGGGAGCACCCAGACCCAGCTCGCGGTGCAGAGCGCGAGCACGCAGGGGACGGCCAGGCCGCCCCCCAGGCCGTGGCGCGCGACCATCAGCCCGACGATGAGCGGGGTGACGAGCTGGGCGGCGCGCGCCAGGTTGTACGTGGCGCCCATCGCGGCGCCGCGCACCTCGGCCGGGTAGAGCTCGGCGAGCAGCGCGCCGAACCCGGCCGTGCAGCCCGACCCGATGCCGAGCGCGAGCATCACGGTCCAGAAGAGCGGCGGGTGGCCGAGGAGCGCGTGCCAGCCGAGCGCCAGCGCGCCGACCGCCGCGGCGGTCAACACCGAATAGAGCGCAAACGCGGGCCGGCGCCCGATCCGATCGGAGATGGCGCCGAAGGCGAGCATGCCGCCGAGCTGTCCGACCTGCGCGGTGACCATCCAGGTCAGGGAGCGGCCGACGCTCTGGTGCATCCCGACCGTCAGGAAGGAAGGCAGCCAGGTGTAGCAGCTCCAGTACGTGCCCAGCTTGAACACGCCCAGCAGCCAGGCCGCGCCGAAGCGCCGCCCGAGCCCGGGGACACGCGCGGCATCGCGCAGCTCCTCGAAGTAGGGCCGGCTCACCGCGGGGCGGTTGGGGAGGTGGACCGAGGCGCGCGCCGCCACGGCCAGCAGCGCCGTGACGCTCGACCCGATGAGCACCGCGCGCCACCCGACGCGCGGAAGGACCAGGTAGCCGACCAAGGTCGCGATCGCCACGCCGATCGGCTCGCCCGCCTGCAGCGTCGCCGCCGCCCGGCCGCGCACCTCGGGCGCGACGGCCTCCGCCAGCATGCCGTGGCCGATCGCCCACTCGCCGCCCACGCCGATCCCCTGGGTCAGCCGCCCGATGAAGAACACGGTCGCGTTTGGCGCCAGCCCGCAGACCAGCGAGCCCACGGAATAGACCAGCACCGTGAACGACAAGACGGTTCGTTTTCCGAACCGATCGGCCAGCGCGCCCGCGACGAGCCCTCCGATCCCCGAGGCGCCGAGCCCGGCGCCGAGCAGCCATGACTCCGCCTCGCGCGACAGGTGGAGATCGCGCGCGACGTGGTCCTTCAGAAAGCCGAGCAGGACCAGGTCGTAGAAATCGAACGTCCATCCCAGAAAGGCGAACAGGAAGATCGCCACCGGAAATCGGGTCGCCATCCCGGGGCCGAACGTTAGTCGTTCGGGCGAAAGGTCAAAATGTGGACAGATATCCTACATGTCGTACGATCGCCCCCATGCCGCTCTTACTGCCCGGTGAACGTCGGTTTCGCTGGCTCGAGATGCTGGTGGCGATCGCCGTGGTGGTCGGCCTCTGCGCCCTGGGTTGCGCGGCGCCGGGCGCCCCCCGTCGCGGCAAGTCGCCGACGCTCGTCGCAGCGGCCCACCGGCAGGCGCGCCGGACGGCGCCCGCCGCGGGCGCAGACGAAAACGCGGCCTTCGTCGAGCGGGCGCTCCACGACGTCGGCTTTCGCTTCGGCACCGACGGGACCGTACGCGCGCTCTGGGGCTACCTTCGGACCTCGCATCGGGTGGTTCGCGCGCGGGAAGCGCGTCCCGGCGACGTCCTCTTCTTCGACACCCGCGGCGTCGCCGCCGCTCCCGAATGTGCCGACGAGGCGGGGATCATCGAGGGGGTCGGCAACGACGGCCGCATCACCTTCGTCGAGGTGCGGGACGGCCGCGTCCGCCGCAGCTTCGTCGATCCGGCCCACCCCTCCGAGCGGCGCGACGCCCAGGGGGAGATCCTGAATAGCTTCCTGCGTCCGATTCGCATCGACGATCCCCCGGGTTCTCGCTACTTCGCCGGCGAGATGCTGTGCGGGGTCGCGCGGGTGCTCTAGGATGGCAACCGGTTGGCGCGCCCGCCAACGTGGTTGGCGAACTTCGCCATGGATCGGCCGACTTCGGGGCACTTACGCTGGTCTAGTCATTGCACAAAATCGTTGCTGCCTCAGAAGCGCCTCTGCCGACGGCCGGTGGGATGGCGTACCCTGAGGATACGATTGCAGTCCAGAAACCTCATCCCTATAATCGCGCAGTTTTAGCCCCGGGTCGTCCCAAGAGCCCCCGTTTCCCAGGAGGATTTTCCATGAGTTTCTCTTCAAAGTGCTGGCGAGTCCTTCGTTGGGCGGGCCTGGCTGCGGCCGCGCCGGCCCTGTGGGCCTGCACCTCGCGGACGCTCGAGGCCCCGGTGATCACGCCGACGGCGACG
>DATNDC010000260.1:0-10942 GCA_035607055.1 Polyangia bacterium | reverse complement strand
CGGGCGCCCAGGCGGCAGCGGGGACGGCCGAGACGAGGACGTCCGACTTGGCGAGAACGAAGCGGAGAGTGTCGGCCGTCCAGACGGCAGCGTCGAACTGGCTCCGCTTGGGCGGCGTCAGCCTCATGCACAGCGCGGCCGCGGCCTCGGGTCGGCGGGCCAGGATGATGACGGTCGCGTCGGCGCGGATGAGGGCCTCGGCGGCGCCCGCGGCGGCGCCTCCGGCGCCCACCATGACGATCGTCTTGCCGGCGACCGGGGCGCCGAGGTCGGCGAGGGCGGCGATGAGGCCGGCGCCGTCGGTGTTCTCGGCGCGGATGGGCGCGGTCGGCGTGGCGAAGAGGAGGGTGTTGGCGGCGCCGGAGGCGTGGACCTCGGGCCCACGTTCGTCGGCCAGCGCCGCGGCGGCGTCCTTGTGGGGGATGGTGACGTTCAGGTAGCGGTAGCCGTCGGCGCGGAGCTGCTGGACCAGTGGACCGAAGCCGGCGGCGTCGACGCTGCGGGCGACGTACTCGCCGTCGATGCCCAGCGCCTTGAAGGCGGCGTTGTGGATGGCGGGCGAGCGGCTCTTGCTGACGTCGGAGCCGAGGACGGCGGCGCGGATCATCCTTGGCCTTTCGGGTCCTTCGACTTGTCGTCCTTCGGGGCCGCATCGACGGTGGCGCCGAAGACGCCGTCACGGAGGCGCACCTGGATACGCTCGCCCGGGGCGACGTCGCTCGCGCTCTGGACCAGGCGGCCGTCGGCGCGTTGGGTGAGGCTGAAGCCGCGCTCGAGCACGCGTACCGGCGACAGCGCCTCGAGCTTGCCGCACGCCGCTTCGATGGCGTGCCGGCGGGTCACGAGGGCGGGGCGCAGCGCGCCCTCCAGGCGGTGGCGCGCGGCGGCCAGCGCCGCCCGTTGCTCGACGATGCGACGTTGCGGGTGCGCGCGGTGGAGGCGCACCTCGCAGGCGCCCAGGTCGGCGCGCGCGGCGCCGAGGCGCCGGACCAGCACGCGGCGGCCGCGCTCGATCGATTCGTCGAGGCGCTGGCGCCGCTCGTCGAGCAGCCGCCGCGGATCGCCGAGGCGCCCGCGCAGCCGCTCCAGGCCGTGCCGCGCGGCGCGCACCGACTCGGCCAGCGCCCGCCCGCCGCGCCGCTGCAGCAGCGCCAGCTCGGCGCGCAGGTCCTCGGCGATGGGGACGGCCAGCTCGGCGGCGGCGGACGGCGTCGGCGCGCGCAGGTCGGCCGCGAAGTCGGCGATGGTGAAGTCGGTCTCGTGCCCGACCGCGGAGATGACCGGCACGCGGCAGCCGACGATGGCGCGCGCCACCGGCTCCTCGTTGAAGGCCCAAAGATCCTCCAGCGACCCGCCGCCGCGCGCGACGATGATGACGTCGACGTCCTCGACCGCCTCCAGGCGGCGGAGCGCCGAGGCGATCGCCAGCGAAGCCCCCTCGCCCTGCACGGGCGCCGGCGAGATGAGGATGGGGACCGGGGAACGGCGGTGGGCCACCCGGATGATGTCCCGCACGACCGCGCCCTGCGGCGAGGTGACCACGCCCAGGCGCCGCGGGAGAAAAGGCAGCGGCCGCTTGCGCGCCGGGTCGAACAGCCCCTCGGCGCCCAGGCGGGCCTTGAGCTGCTCGAAGGCCAGCGCGAGCGCGCCGGCCCCCGTCGGCTCGATGTCGGCGACGGACATCTGGAACCGGCCGCGCGCTTCGTACAGCGTCAGACGGCCACGGCAGCGGACCGCCATCCCCTCTTCCAGCGTGAACTTGAGCCGCGCGGCCTCGCGCGAGAACAGCACGCAGTCGAGCGCCGCCTCGTCGTCCTTGAGGCTGAAGTAGAGGTGGCCCGGCCCCGAGCGCTTGAGCCCCGAGACCTCGCCCTCCACGCGCACCTCGGCGAACCGGCTCTCCAGCGTCAGCCGCGCGGCGCGCAGGATCTCGGTGACCGTGTAGACGCGCGGCGCGGTGGGGGTCGGCTCGGGCGGCGGGGCCGGCGGGGGCGCGAGGGGCGCTCGCCCCAGCAGTGAAAGCTGCTCGTTGGCGTCCGGCGTCGGCTTGCGCGTCATTTGGCCGCGCGCGCGGCCGCCCGCTCGTAGTCGGCGGCGCTCGCGCGGACGACCTCCAGGTCGTGGTACGCGCGGTTGGTGTCGTCCTCGACCTTCTTCGCCAGGCCCGCGTAGCCCCAGCCGCCGTCCTCGCCGCGCGCGAACGGGACCCGCTGGCCGTCGTCGAGCACAGCCGTCGCCTCGCCGTCCGCCGGCCCGAGGTCGACGCGCGGGATCCCCTGCGCCAGCGGAACCAGCGTCGGGATCAGGGCGGGGGCCGTGTCGGTGTGGAACAGCTCGCGCGCAGAGGAGGCCGTGGCGGCGCGCTCGAACCGCCCCTTCTCGCGGTCGCGCACCGGTCCTGCGGGGTAGTTGCTGAGCACGATGTCGTAGGACTCGCGGTGGTACTTCTGGATCGTCATCAGGTTCCAGCGCGTCTTCTGGTCGAGCGCGTCGAACAGCGCAGCGCCGTCCCCCGAGGTCACCGCGGCGGCGAACCGCTGGAACGCCTCCTCCGGCGTCTTCGATTTGTGGCGGCAGCCGGCCGCGGCCAGCATCAGCAGCAGGAGCCCGACGAGAGGCGTTCGTGGCCGCGGCACCCCTGGCACATAGCGGAAACACCGCGCGAGGGCAAGAGTAAGGCCCAACCTGTGCTAGGCTTCGGCCCGACGCCGCGACAGACATGACCGATACGGCTCCACCCGACCGGGCCGCCGGCGACGCGGCAGGCGTCGTCGACGAGTTCGCGCACATTCCGCGCTCGCGCGGCCGCCACCCGATCGTCGCGATCGCGGGCGCGCTGCTGGCCTTCTTCCTGGTCTTTCACATCCGCCGCGACCTGCGCTACGCGCTCTCCTCCGGCCAGCCGGTCGAGCTCGGCCGCGCCAGCGACGTGTTCGGCAGTGGCCGGGCCTCGAGCGGGCTCGAGAACCGCTACGTGCGGGTGAGCGGGCTGCCCGATCGGGAGAGCGCGCTGCAGATCGACACCAAGGGATCGTGGGTCTTCAGCCAGCTCTTCCGCGTGCTGGGGACCGGCGACCGGCTGTTTCTCCACCGGCGGCAGAGCCCGCTGCCCGCCGCGCTGGCCGAGGTCGATCGCTTCGAGGGGCGGCTCATCCGCGTCGACGATCTGACCTTCGCCGCCTCGATCCGCAGCTACTTCTCGACCCACGTCGCCGCCACTCACTTCTTCACGCCGGAGGCCCTCGCCCGCGCGCTGGCCGGGCGCCAGCCGGGCGCGCCGCTGGCGGTGATGGACACCAGCGGCGACACGGTGTCGCTCGACGAGCGGGAGACCGTGGCCATCGACGTCACGCAACCGGACGAGGTGAAGATCGGCCTGCCGCGCGATCGGTTCGCCACCGAGGACGCGGCGCGCGCCGCGCTCGCCGCGCACGGCGGCCAGGTGGTCAAGGCGCTGGGGTCGATCAAGGCCAAGCCCGCGACGGCGGCGCCCGAGTCAGGGCCGCTCTCCTCGACCGCGGAGCCGGCCCAGCGCTGGACCTTCGTGGTCAAGTTCCCGGAGCTCGCCGAGCAGTCGGCGCTCGACACCATCGGCGACCTCGGCCGCGACGTGGAGATCCGCGACGCCCGGCAGACGATAGAGGTGAAGCTGGAGGAGATCTCGGCCGCGCCCGAGGCGCCCGGCGCCCTGGTCGTCCGTCCGGGGCAGGGCTCCCCGCGTCCCCTCGCCGCGCCCTCCATCGCCGCCATCCACACCATGGCGCCGGTGGTGATCCCCCCCGACGCCTACCTGCTGGTCGAGGGGGACGCCCCGCGCGAGCACCTGCCGACGGTGCTCATCGCGCTCATCCTGGTGATGTTCGGGGCCGTCAACCTGGTCGGCCTCGCGCGCGAGCTGGGACGCTCGTGATCCGTTAGATGCCGCTCCGGATCTACGACACGCGCGCCGCGCGGAAAGTCCCCTTCGAGCCCCTCCAGCCCGGGCGGGTCGGCCTCTACTCCTGCGGCATCACCGTCTACGACCTCTGCCACGTGGGCCACGCGCGCATGTTGGTGGCGTTCGACGTCATCGCCCGCCACCTGCGTGCCTCGGGGTTCGCGGTCAACTACGTCCGCAACGTCACCGACGTCGACGACAAGATCATCCGTCGGGCCGAGGCGGAGAAGCGCACCGCCGCCGAGGTGGCGCGCGAGTTCACCGAGAAGATGAACGAGGACATGCGCGCGCTCGGCGTCCTGTCCGCCGAGCACGAGCCGCTCGCCACCGAGCACATCGCCGAGGTCATCGAGATCATCGGGCGTTTGGAGAGGAAGAACCTGGCCTACGCCGCCGGCGGCGACGTCTACTATTCCGTGCCGGGGTTCGCCCGCTACGGCCAGCTCTCCAAGCAGAACGTCGAGGATCTCCGCTCGGGCGCGCGCATCGAGGTCGGCGAGCAGAAGAAGAGCCCGCTCGATTTCGCGCTCTGGAAGGGGGCCAAACCCGGCGAGCCCTCGTGGGACAGCCCCTGGGGCAAGGGGAGGCCGGGCTGGCACATCGAGTGCTCGGCGATGGCCCACCGTTATCTGGGCGAGCCGTTCGACATCCACGGCGGCGGCGCCGACCTCGAGTTCCCGCACCACGAGAACGAGATCGCGCAGTCGGAGGGGGCCTTCGGCGACGGACAGTTCGCGCGCCACTGGATCCACTCGGGGATGGTGAACTTCGGCGGCGAGAAGATGTCCAAGTCGCTGGGCAACTTCGTGACCATCCGCAAGGTCGCCGAGACGTACGACCTCGAGGCGCTGCGCCTGCACCTCATCGGCGTCCACTACCGCAGCCCGCTGGCCTTCACCATCGCCCACGACGAAAAGGGGCACGCGCGCTATCCGGAGATCGACGAGGCCGAGTCGCGGCTCGCCTACTACTACCGGACGATCGAGCGGTTGGCGGCGGCGCCGGGAGAGGACGACGGCGGCGCGGTCTTGCCGCCGGCCGACAAGACGATTTCCCTTTTCAAAGACGCGATGGACGACGACTTCAACACCGCGGCCGCGATCGGCCACCTCTCGGAGGCGTTCCTGCTGGCCAACAAGCTGCTCGACGAGCCGGGCGCCGCGGCCAAGGACGTCCGTCGCCGGACGCTGGCGCGGCTGCGCAAGGACCTCGCGACCTGCGGCGCCACGCTGGGGATCTTCCAGCGCCCGCCGGCCGCGTTCCTGGAGGCCTATCGCCTGCGCCTCTGCGCGCGCCGCGGGATCGACCCCGCCGCCGTCGAGGCGCGCATCGCCGAGCGCGCGGCCGCTCGCCAGGCCAAGGACTTCGCCCGCGCCGACCAGCTCCGCCGCGCGCTGCAGGAGGGCGGCGTCGAGCTGATGGACACCCCCGCCGGCACCACCTGGCGGGTCGTCGAACCGCGCTAGCGGCCGTTCACGCCCTCCCGTCGCTCCCGAAATCTTCGGGAACAAATCGCCGATCGTGCGTAACCGCGTGTTTTCAGCACATCGTGCGATTGGTTGCTTGGGTCGCCCCCCGCTTTCCCGTATCATGGTTCCCGGTTGGTGAGGTTTCCCGCCGCATCGTTGAACCAACGAAAGGACGGTTGCATGGAGGCACGCGCTGGTCTGGCTCTGCGAATCGGGTTCTTGGCCGCGAGCTCGCTGGTCTTGTTCGGGTGTCCCAACCCGAACACCTACACCACGCCGCGCACGATCGGCTCGGGGCACTTTCAGCACTCGCTGGCGGCGGAGGCCTGGGGCTTTTCCATTCCCACCTCGCAAGCCAACTATGCGTCGGGGGAGTCGCTGTCGGGGACCTTTCCGACGCTGCCGACCTACACCCTCCGCATCGGGATCGGCGATTCGTGGGAGATCGGCGCGCGCGTCGCCAACATGACCTCGATCGGCGCGGACCTGAAGTGGAACTTCATCAAGTCGAGCGGGCTCGACCTGGCGATCGATCCCGCGTTCCAGATCTTCCAGATCAGCGCCAGCGACGGCAGCGGGACGGACGAGACCATCCGTGTCTCCTATGTCCACGTCCCGATCCTGGTGGGGATAAACCTCTCCCGGACGGTCAGTCTGGTGCTCGCGCCGGGCATCACCTGGGGCTTCGTCTCCGGCACGGCGACGACCACCAACAGCGGCAGCGCCCAGGCGAGCGCGACCACCGGCGCGATCGGGCGTTTCGGCGTCGGCGCCGACTTCCGGATCACGCCGGGCTTCGCGCTCCATCCCGAGATCACCTTCCTGCGCGGGGTCGGCACGGACAACACACTCATCTACATGGCCGGGCTCGGCTTCAATTTCGGCGCCATGCCCAACTACGACGACGTGGGCGGGGGACCTCCGCCCATGCCGCCGCCCGCGGCGCCGCCGCCTGGTTACTACCCGCCGCCGCCCGGCGGCGAGCCGCCTCCGCCTGCCGGGGAGCCCTCGGCGGCGCCCCCCGAGCCGACGCCCCCGCCCACCATGTGATCGCGCGCTGGCCCGCGCCTCGGTGCCACACCCGGGGCGCGGCTCCAGAACGACCTCCCTCGGGACGAATCGGATGCCGCGCGGTCTGAGCGTGGCGCGCTTCCGTCTCTTCGGCGCGCGGGAGCTCTAGTTACAGAGCAGCGTCGTGCACTTTCCCGCCGAGCACTGGTGTCCGCCGCCGCAGCAGACCGAGTTGTCGTCCTTGTGCACGCAGCCACTCGTCGCGTTGCAGCCGTCAGCGGTGCAGGGGTTGCCGTCGTCGCAATCGAGCGCCGGGCCGCCCACGCACTGCCCGTTCGAGCAGACGTCGCCGTTGGTGCAAGCGTTGCCGTCATCGCAAGCGAGCGTGTTGGCGGTGTGAACGCAGCCGGTCGTCGCGTTGCAAATATCGGTGGTGCAGGGGTTTTGGTCGTCGCAGCTGATGAGGGTCCCCGCGCATACGCCGTTCGCGCAGGTGTCATTGGCGGTACAGGCGTCGCCGTCGTTGCACGAGCCGCTGATCGGGGTGTGCGTGCAGGTGGCGGTGGCGGCGTTGCAGCTGTCCATGGTGCAGGGATTGCCGTCGTCGCACGAGGCGCAGGTCACCCCCGAACCACCCGCACCCGTGGCGCCCGCCGCGCCGCCGCCGGCGCCGTTGTGACCACCGGGCGCGCCCGAGGCTCCGCCCGTCGCGTTCGTGCCGCCGGTCCCCTTTCCGCCGGCCGCGCCGCTCGCTCCAGCTTGGCCGGTGGCGCCCCCGGTGTTGGTGGTCGCACCGCCCGCGCCGATCGCGCCGCCCAAACCGAGGACACCGCCGGCGCCCGTGAGGCCGCCCGCGCCGACGCTGCCGCCCGCTCCGGTGCCGCCCCCCTTGCCGACAGCGCCGCCTGTCGCTCCCGTGCTGGCGCCGGCGCCCGATTGGCCGCCCATGGCTCCTCCGTCGGAGAGCGCCGAGATGCCGCCGCAGCCGAGGACCAACGCCAAACAGCCGAGCAAGCCGATTCCCAACCGCATGCGAGCCCCTCCGGGTCCGGGTGTATGAACGCGCGTCACGATCCTATCGGCGTTCGGTCCCCGGGAATGGAGTGCGACCGTCGGTGTCGCTCCGAGCGAGGCATGGATGTCGGAGGGTCGCCGACATCCGCCGGGCGACGGCGCGTAGGTCCCACGCGCCGTCGCTGCGACCGATGAGCGTCAGAGGGCTTTGTTGGCGCTGACGTCGAACTGGTCGCCGGCCCCGGTGCTGGCGGCGGAGGTGAGCTCGACCTTCTGGAAGGTGAAGGTGACCTGCTCGAGCGGCAGGTCGCCCGCGGCACCCGAGACGCTCTGGAGGATCGAGGTGAATTGCGCGTTCCCGAACTTGAGCGTCTCCACCGTCTCGGAGCCCGGCGGGATGATGGTCACCGTGATCGACGTGAGGTTCTCGCCGGTGGTCTCCGCCTGAAACAGCTGCGGGGTCGACTTGTCGACCACCTTGGTGAAGGTGAACTCACCCAACTGGGCCTTGCCGGTTGCCTGGCCCGTCGATTGATCCGTCGGCGTCTGCAGGCCGGTCCACTGGTACGAGAGCAGCCCGATCGTTCCGTCCGAGGGGATCTGGCCCTGCTTTTGGCCGTTCACCACGATGGTCCCGTTGCTCTGCTTGTTCGGCGCGCCCGGGCCGCCCCCGGAGGCGCCCGCCGGACCCTGCGGACCGGTCGCGCCGGCGGGACCCTGCGCGCCCGCCGGACCGGCGGGACCCTGCGCGCCGGTGTCACCCTGCGGACCGGCAGATCCGGTAGCACCCGTCGCGCCCGGAAGGCCCTGCGGGCCTGGCGTCCCCTGCGGGCCGGCAGCACCGGTGGCGCCCGTCGGACCCTGCTGGTTCCAGGTCACGAGCGTCTCGTCGCCGTGACAGCCATCGGCGCTGGGGTCGATGATCCGGACGCCGCCGTGGCGATCGACGCAGGCGGTGATCACGACGTTGCCGCCGCCGAGCGCCGCGTAGGCCGCTGCGCCGGCGCCGGCCATCACCAGCGCCCCGGCCGTGAGTCCCAGCGTCAGGCGAGCACGCTTCGATTGCGGAACGAGCTTCAAAGAGACCTTTCCCATGTCGAACCTCCCGGGCGGCGACACTACCCAAAGGCCGGTCCGCTTCCAACGCCGCGCGCGCCGGCCGTGCCGAATTTTGCTCAGGGCGTCGTAGCGCCGTTAGCGAGAGGCCAGCACGGGGACCGGGCGCGCCGGCCCGGTGCGCAGCTGCGACTCGGCGAAGGCGAGCGCCGTCTTGAGCGATTCGGTCGCCAGGTATCGGGTAGATTCGGCGAGCCGGGTCGGCAGCGCCAGGCCGACGGCGTCGATGCCGGCCCGCCGGGCGAGGTAGAGCGAGCGCGCCATGTTCACCGTCTGCGTGCAGACGACGGCGTCCGTCACGCCGTAGAAGGCGGCCGCGCGGTTCATCGTCTCGCGGGTGCGGGTGCCACTTCCGTCGGACCAAACGTCGGAGGCAGGGACGCCGCGCGCGCGCAGCCAGGCGCGCATGACGGTCGCTTCGGGCGCCTCCGGCGTGTCCTGCCCCGAGACCAGGATCGCCCCGACCCGCCCGGCGCGATACAGCTCGAGCGCCGCCTGGAGCCGCGCGCGCAGGATCGCCAGCGGCTGATCGCGATCGACGCGCGAGCCCGGCACGATGGCGAAGGTGCGCGGCGGAACGGCGGCCGCGCGGGCGAAGGTGGAGGCGCGGGCGCTGCGCGCGATCCAGAGATTGGACCCCGCCCAGCCGGCCGCGCCCAGCACCACGAGCGCCGCCGCGGCGCGCGTCCAGCGGGCGACGGAGGGGCGGGGGCGGCCGGACATCGTCCCCGATCAATCGGGCGCGGGCCGGCGCGCCTTGAGCGCCGCGCCTAGTGCGCGGGCTGCTTCTTGGCGTGGGTCTTGTCTGGCCTGTCGAAGTTCAGCACCGCCTTGTCGCCGGGGGCGCGAAAGAGCGCGTAGTCGCGCAGCGCCTTGAGCTTGCGCTTGGCGGTGGCCACGATCCCGCCACCGCGGGCGAGCCCGGCCGCCAGGCGTGGACCGGCGAGGGCGATCACCGCGCCGCAAGCGGCGGCCACGACCACCAGGGAGATCACGACCAAGCGGAGACAGCCTCCCCGTCGCGGCACCGGCGCAGGATATCATCGGCTGAGGTCCGAGCCGCCTTGAGCGACCGCCGCCGGGCCGATAGAGTAGCGCCATGTCTTACGTCCTCGCCTCTCGCTTTGCTCTTGGTCTGGCCACGCTCTCCCTCGTCGCCGCGGGTTGCGCCGGCGGCTCCAGCGCCGCCGGAACCGGCGGCACCACGGGCGCCACCGGTGGGAGCAGCGCCACGGGCGGGAGCAGCGCCACGGGCGGGAATGGCGCTACCGGCGGGAATGGCGCGGGCGGCAAGACGGTTGGGACCGGCGGGACCACCATCGGCACGGGCGGTTCCACCAGCGGAAGTGGCGGTGCCATCGTGACCAGTACCGGCGGCAGCTCTGGCGGAGTCGCAGGCAACGGCGTCACAGGGGGGGCAGGAGAAGGTGGTTCGGGCGGCTCCGCCGCTTCGACCGGCGGAAGCACCGGTACCGCTACCTGTCCGGCAAGCGCCGTTCTTTGTGATGATTTCGAGACCGGTACAGCGGGACAGGCTCCCGATCCTACGAAATGGACGGTCGACCTCCTCGGCGGAAACGGCACGGTGCAGATAGACGGGACGAAGGGATTCAACAGCTCCAAGTCGCTCTATGTGAACGGAAACAACGGGCAATTTCACACCATGGCGCAGGTCGCAGGCCCACCCGTATTTCCGTTGCCGAACGGCCTACTCTACGCGCGGGCCTATGTCCTCCTCGACAGCAGCTCGGCTGCGGGCTCTGGCCACTACATCTGGATCGAGGCGGGGTCGGTGAGCAACGACGTTGCGGAGAGTCGATTTGGCGAAAATGTCGGTCAGCTCGACGTCAACCACTGGCCGGGAGATCAGGAGCAACGGGCGCCGGGCACCGCGCTATCTTCGACGGCTTGGAGTTGCGTCGAGATCATGTACGACAGCGTCAATCAGCTGATGAAAGTCTGGTTGAACGGAACAGAGCAGACGGCCCTCGATGTGACCAATTGGGTAGCGCCGAATCAGGCGAACGGGAACAATACGACGCCTCTCACGAACTGGTCTCCCGACTACGAAGCCATCCGTTTCGGGTGGGAGCTCAGCGGCGCGAAGATCTGGTACGACGACGTTGCGCTTTCGTACAGCCGTATTGGATGCGTTCAGTAGTGGCGGTGGGTGGTCGAGTGACGAGGGGCTGGAGGACGAGCTGCAAACGGGCAGGAACCGGCCTCATCGCGCTGACTGGGTTGGTCACGTTGGGCTCCTGCGGGAGCGCCACGCTCCGTACATCCGATGGTGGTACCGGCGCAGCCGGGTCGGGCGGACGAGGTGGTAGCGGCGGAACGGCTGGCGGCGCGTCTCTAAGCCGTGACGGGAGCAGCGGAGCCGACGCGCGCGACG
>DATNDC010000257.1:0-27162 GCA_035607055.1 Polyangia bacterium | reverse complement strand
GCCGTCGCGATCCTAGCGCGTCGGGGCATCTGGTTCAGGAGGCTGGCGCCTTCGGCAGGTCGTCGAGCGCGGCGACCTCGGCGGGCGCGAGGACGATGCGCGCGGCGGCGACGTTCTCCTCGAGGTGGTCGACGCGCGAGGTCCCCGGGATGGGGAGCATCACCGGGCTCCGGCGCAGCGTCCAGGCGAGCACGATCTGCGCGGCCGTCGCGCCGTGCCGCCGGGCGATCTTGTCGATGGCCGCGCCTGCCTCGGTCAGCGTGCCGGCGCCCAGCGGGAACCAGGGGATGAAGCCGATCCCGTGGCGCGTGCAGTGGGCGAGCACCTCCTCGCTCCCGCGCTCGGTCAGGTTGTAGCGGTTCTGGACGGTGGCCACCGGGAAGACCTTCGACGCCGCCTCGATGTCGGCGACCTTCGCCTCGCTGAGCCCGGCGTAGCGAATGAGGCCCTCGTCGAGCAGCGACTTTACGGCGTCGAACTGTTCGTCGCGCGGGACCTTCGGATCGATCCGGTGGAGCTGCCAGAGGTCGAGCCGATCGACGCCCAGGTTACGCAGGCTCTTGTGCGCCTGCTGGACGAGGTACTCCGGTCGCCCGAGCGGCACCCAGCGGTCCGGGCCGGTGCGCGCCAGGCCCGCCTTGGTGGCGATGCGCAGGTCGCCGTAGGGATGCAGCGCCTCACGAATGAGGCGCTCCGAGACGTCGGGGCCGTACGAGTCGGCGGTGTCGATGAAGTCGACGCCGAGCTCGCGCGTCCGCTTCAGCGTCCGGATCGCCTCCGCGCGATCGGTGGGCTCGCCCCAGATGCCGGGCCCGGTGATCCGCATCGCCCCGAACCCCAGGCGATGGACGGGGAGCTCGCCGCCGAGCTTGAAAATCCAGGTCTTGGCGAGGTCGGGCTGCGCAGGCGCGGGCTCGGTCATGCGCCCAAGATAGCCACCAAGATAGCCATCGAGCTCGACCGCGTCCCGCGACGCGGCTCTTTTCTCATTTTTTGCAGTGTTCTATCATTTGTGGCGGAACGTGCCGCTTTTGAGCAGCCCTCAACGTGTCGGGAATACTGAGGTCTGCTCACCGTGACGCGGCGGCGACGCGTGGATTGGCCGATCATCTTGGGGCCGAAGGCACCGGTCCCGAAGGTGGTGGAGGAGCGCTCTGCACGCGGGAAGCTGGCCTCGCTGCTGGCGGCCTTCGACGCGATCCACGCCCTCGACGATCCCGATCTGATCCTGCGGCGGGCGATCGAGCTCGGGCGCGATCGGATCGGCCTTCAGCGCGCCGGCATCTACGTGCTCGATCGGGCGCGCCAGCTCATGCTCGGGACCTGGGGGATGGACCTCGCGGGGAGCGTCGTCGACGAGCACCACCTCATGTACGACCTCAGCGAGACCGACCGCGAGGCGTTCCGGCGGTCGGAGGAGGCCGGCGAGCACTTCACCGTGTTCGAGAACTGCCCCATCGTCGAGCACCTCGAGGGGGAGACGCGGATCGTGGGGCGCGGCTGGGTCGCCTGCACGCCGATCCGGTCGGCGCGCGCGCCGATCGGGATCCTGTTCAACGACGCCGCGCTGACCGACGCCGCGGTCGACGAGGGCAAGCAGGCGCACGCCGCGATCCTCTGCTCGCTGCTGGGGACGATGCTCGATCCCGTGCGCGGGTCGCCGGGGCGCGGGGCGGCGCCCGCGGGCGAGTCGCCGGGCCACCGGCTGGTGTCGGCGACGGTGGTCCTGCTGGCCAAGGACCCGGCCATGGGCGGCAAGGAGATCGCCGCCACGCTCGACATCAGCCTCTCCCGGCTGGCGCGCGTCTTCAAATCCGAGATGGGGATGTCCCTGGTCGAGTACCGCAACCGGCTGAGGCTCGACCGCTTCGCCGTGCTGCTGGACAAGGGGCGGACCAACCTGCTCGAGGCGGCGCTGGCCGCCGGATTCGGCAGCTACGCCCAGTTCCACCGCGTGTTCCGGGCGATGCGGCACGTGACGCCCCGCGAATACCTGCGCCGGCAAGCCTGACGGGCGAGCGCGCGCGCCTGGCCGCGCGCGAATGTGCGATCATGAGGCGATGGTCGTCCCCCAGCTCGACCGGCGGCCGGCGCGCGCGCGGCGGCTGCTCGGCGCGATGATCTTGATCGCCGCGGGCTGCGCGACCGGCAAGGCCGCCCCCGACGCGGGGACCGGGAGCGACGGGACGCTCGAGACCGGCGGATCGACCGGCGCGGGTGGCGTCACCGGCAGCGGTGGCGCATTCGCCAGCGGCGGCGGGAGCGGCACGGGCGGCCTCGGTGGCACGGGCGGCGTCGCCGCCGGTGGCAAGGGGGGCGGGGCGGGTGGCGGCGCGAGCGGCACCGGCGGCGGGGCCGGCACGGGCGGCGCGCCGCTCGTCCCCGCGCCCGTCTGGGGCTGGACCGGCGTGGTCGGCACCGGGCAGAGCCTGGCCGTCGGCGGTCACGGCAACGCGCCCGCGATGACGATCGGGGCGACGACGCAGCCGTTCCACAACCTGAAGCTCTCGCTCGGCAGCGTCACGGTGCCGCCCTGGAACGCCAGCGCCGGCGGTCTGTCGATGGTCGCGCTCGTCGAGCCGCTGCGCCCGATCACCGCCGCCTACCCGAGCCCGTACCCGGCCAACATCTACGGCGAGTCGGTGCACACGGCGCTCGGCGACGAGCTCACCTCGCTGGCGCTGGCCGCCGGCAAGAGCGACTTCGTGAGCGCCCAGACCGAGGTCGGCGAGGCGGGCCAGCCGATCGCCGTCATCTCCAAGGGGGCCCCCGACACCGGCACCACCGGGCGCGCCTATGCCGCTTCCTTGTTCGAAGTCCAGGCGATCGCGCGCCTGGCCAAGGCCCAGGGGAAGAGCTACGGCGTGGGGGCGGTCCTGCTCAACCACGGCGAGTCGGACGCCGGCAGCACGACCTACGAGGCGGACATGGTGACGCTGTGGACGAACTACAACCAGGACCTGCCGCCGCTGACCGGGCAGACGTTCACCATCCCCCTGCTGCTGTCGCAGCAGCACTCGAATCCGATGGACGGCGGGTCGACGTCGAGCGCGACGCAGGCCCAGTGGAAGATCGGCGTCGACCACCCGGGCGACATCATCTGCACCGGCCCCAAGTACCAGTACGCGTACGTGAGCGACTACACCCACCTCATCAACAAGGACTACGAGCGCCTCGGCGAGAAGGACGCGCAGGTCTTCTACCAGCGGGTGGTCCTCGGCAACGCCTGGCAGCCGCTGCAGCCGACGGGCGCCTCGCGCAACGGGCGCGTCATCACGGTCACCTTCAACGTCCCCGTGCCGCCGCTCGCCTGGGACACCGTCCTGCCCGCGCCGCACCAGGCGAGCAACACCGCCTGGGCGCAAGGGAAGGGGTTCGAGGTGCTGGGCGGGACCACGCCGATCACCATCAGCGGCGTGGCGCTGGCGGGGAACACCGCGCAGATCACCGTGGCCACCGACCTGCCGTCCTCCGGCGTGACGGTGGGCTACGCCTTCACCGCCGACGGCGCGCCGCGCCCGAACGGCACCGTCCGCTGGGGCCTGCTCCACGACTCGGATCCCTTCGTCGGCTACCTGACCGGCCTGCCGGGACAGAACTACGCCGTCGCGTTCCAGATGAACGTCCCCTGAGCGGCGCCGGCGTCAGGGGAGCACGAGCCCGGCGTTCGCCAGCAAGAGGACCGACGGTCTGCCGACGCCCCCGGCGAGATCTTGACCCGCGTCGGCGAGCACCTCGCGGGAGGTGACGAAGGCCTGGGCCTCGATCGTCGCGGTGAATCGATCCCGGTACTGGAAGGTGATGCCGCCGGCGCCGCCCACGGCGGCCACGAAGGTCGAGTCGACGCCGCTCGCTTGCTGGGTCGGCGTGAGCGGGAAGGTGAACGCGTCCCTGACGTAATCGATACCGGTCAGCACGGCGCCGAATGGCTGCACGCCGCCCAGCTCGAACCGGTAGCGCAGCTCGAGCGTCGCCAACCCTTGCGTCACCGTTGCCGACTCGTCGCTTTGCGGACGGATGGTGTCACTGAACGGTCCTGCCACCGTGAGGAAGACGGACATGCGCGGCCGGAGGAGATAGCCCGCCGAGAGCGCGATCCCGGGCGCCGGACCGACGTTTGGACGCTGGAGCGAGGCGAGCGCGGCGGCGCCGAGCGCGAGTCTCCAGAGGCGAGGCGGGGCAGGCGGCGGCTCCGGGGCGTACTGTTTGGGCTCCTCGTCGTCGCTGGCCGGTCCCACGGGCGCGGGCCGGCGCGCGCTCGGCCGCAGATCGCGGAGCAGCTCGACCGCGCGCACGGCCAGCACGGCGGGATCGTCGCCGCCGTCGCGCGAATAGACCGGCACGCGCCGGCGCAGCTCCGGCCCGCCGGGCAAGGTGAGGACGACGTCGATCACCGCGACGCCGTTCTCGCGCCCGAGCGAGATGGTCGCCGTGGCCGCCGCCGGCGGGCACCCCGCGCCGTCGGCCTGACTGCCGGGCAGGCAGTCGATCTCGGTGCTGGCGATCCCGCTCGCGGCCAGCTCGGCGCGGATGCGCGTGCTCGCCTCGACGAGGACGGCGTCGTCGGCCGGCGGCGCCCCCACCGCCACGAGCCCGGGCCCCGGCGCGCCGGCCGCGGTCGTCTCGGCGGGAGCGTCGGCGGCAGGCGGGACGAGGGGCGCCGGCGGCGCGGGGACGGCGCCGGTGGCGGCCAGCATCAACCCGACCCAGAGGGCGCCCGCGATCACGGACCTTGAAGGATAGCCTGAGCGTGGAGCAGGTAGGTCCCGTCGGGGAACCGCTGGAGATATTCCAATGCCAGCGGGCGCGCGGCCGCGCGGCCCGAGACGTGCGCCACGGCCAGCATGGCGCGGCCGAGCGCCTCCGAGGCGTACGGTCCCCGCGGCGCCTCGTCGAGATAGCGCCGGTACCAGTCGAGGCCCTCCTCGGGGGCGCCCCGATCGTCGGCCAGGCGTCCCAGGAAGAAGGCGGCGCTCTCGGCGGCCGGCGTGCCAGGGAAGCGGGTCCGCTGCGCGCGCAGCACCCGCTCGGCCAGGTACTTCCGCCCGGCGTAGCGGGCGGCGTCGGCGAGCGCCACCAGCGCCGGCCCGTCGGCGTGCTCGACCACGTCGTCGAGCCCGCGCGCCACCGCCTCGTCGACGACGCCCGCGGCGTCGCCCGACGACACGCGCACCGACCACTTCTCGGGCGCGAAGGGTGCCGCTTCGGGCTCGGCGATCGCGACCGTGCGGGCGGCCTGCCTGGTGCCGGCAGGCGCCTTGGCCCGGACGGGCAGCGCGGGGTGCGCCGGCGGGGCGGCGGTCGCGGCCGGTGCCGGGGCAGGGGACGCTGCCGTCGCGGCGGGGGAGACCACGGTGGCGGCGGGCGCGTGCGGCGTTGGTCCCGGAGGGGGCACGGTCAGCGGTGGGGCCGCCGGCGCGGCCGCGTTCTCGTCGATCCGCAGCTCGCGCGTCGCCAGGCGCGCCGTCAGGTGCTGTCCCGACCGCAGCGTCGCGTGCTCCGCCAGCAACGGTCCGCTCACCCGCACCGCGCCGGTTTGCAGGCGGACCTCGACCACCTCCTCGGCGCTCGACCAGCGCACGTCGAAGACGGTGCCGATCACCTCGACGGTGTAGGGGCCGGCCTCGACGGTCCACGCCGCGTGCGGCAGGTGCATCACCGCGAAGTGCGCCTCCCCCTCCTCGAGCCGCAGCCGCGCGCCGTGCGGTCCAGGCGCCGCCACCGACATCCGCGCCCCCGCCCCGAGATCGATCCGCGTCCCGTCGGAGAACCGGACGGCCGCCGCCCGGTCGTGCGCGCCGCGGATGTAGCCGCTCTCCGCGATCGCCCCACCGCCGACGTCGTAAGTGAGCGCCCGGCCGGAGCGCAGCCGCAGGCCGGCGATCGTCCCCGCCCCCACGACCGCGCAGGCAGCAGCAACCAGCGCCACGCGCGCGGACCACCGGCGCCCGTCGCGCTGCCCCCCACGCTGGCGCGCCCGCCGCGCCTCCAGCCGGTGCCACGCGCCCGGCGCCGGCTCGCCCGCTGCCTCGGCCTTCGCCACGCGCCGCGCCGCCTCGGAGAGCGCCGCGATGAGCGCCTCGTCGTCGCGCCCGCTCACGCCTCGCCCTCCTCGGAGAGCCGCATCAGGTCGGGATCGCGCCGGACCAACGCGGCGATCCGCTTGCCGGCGCGCACCAGCCGCCGCTGCGCCGTCGAGATCGACACGCCGTGGACCTCGGCCACCTCGGCCAGGGTCAGCCGCTCGATCGTCCGGGCCACGAAGATCGAGCGCTCCTCGACGCTCAGCTGGTCGAGCAGCGCGTAGTAACGGGCGATGATGTCGCGGGCCTCGACGTCGGGCCCGGGGACGGCGGTGTCGGGCGTGGTCCCGGTGGGGGTGAGGTGGAGCCAGCGCCGCCGCTGGCGGCTGGCGATCTCTCCCCGCACGACCCGGATGCAGATCCCGCCCAGGAAGCCACGCACGGCGGCCGGCTCACGCAGCGTGCCGATTCGCCGGTAGAAGCGGAGAAAGACCTCCTGCAGCAGATCCTCGCGGTCCGGGCCGGGGCCGAGCAGCCGCCGCAGCATCTCGGCCGCGCCCGGCGAGAAGCGGTTCCAGGCCTCGAGCTCCGCCGCCCGCTCGCCGCGCCGGAGCGCTTCGGCGATCGCGGCGTCCGTCGGCGGGGTGGCCGCGGCGCCCTGAATGACGCGGAAGGGGGTAGGGGCCATATCCTCTGTAATAGTGCGATGGAGACCGGGGAACTGGTCAAGGATCGACCGGGGGGCCGATCTCGGGTAAACCCGGGCGATGGGGCGCCAGATCGGGGCCCGGCGCATCGCCGGCATCGGGACGTCGATCTTCACCGAGATCACGGCGCTGGCGGTCGAGCACGGCGCCGCCAACCTGGGGCAGGGGTTCCCGGACTTCGCCGCGCCCGGCTTCGTGAAGGAGGCGGCTCGGCGCCACATCCATGACGACCGGAACCAGTACGCGCCGAGCGCGGGCGTCCCGCGATTGCGGCGCGCGCTGTCCGAAGACTACCGCCGCCGCTGGCCGCAGGGCCCGATCGTCGACCCCGACGCCGAGGTGACGGTCGGGGGCGGGGCCACCGAGCTCCTGCACGACGCCCTCCTGGCCATCGTCGATCCGGGCGACGAGGTGATCGTCTTCGAGCCGGCGTACGACGCCTACGCCCCCGACGTGGCGATGGCGGGGGGAGTCGTCCGGGCCGTGCCGCTCGAGCCGCCCGACTGGCGGTTCGAGCCGGCGCGCCTGGCGGCCGCGTTCGGGCCGCGCACGCGGGCGCTCATCCTGAACACGCCGCACAACCCGACCGGCAAGGCGTTCTGCCGCCCCGAGCTCGCGGTGATCGCCGAGCTCTGCCGCCAGCACGACGTGGTGGTGGTCGCCGACGAGGTCTACTCCGAGCTGACGTTCGGCGCGCCGCACCTGTCGATCGCCACGCTGCCGGGGATGTTCGAGCGGACGATCACCGTCGACAGCATGGGGAAGACGTTCAGCGTGACCGGCTGGAAGGTCGGCTGGGCGATCGCCCCGCCGCCGCTCACCGCGGCGCTGCGGGCCGTCCACCAGTTCGTCACCTTCACCAACGCGGCGCCGTTTCAGGAGGCGCTGGCCGACGTGCTGCCGCTCGCGGCGCGCGACGGCTACTACGCCGGCCTGCGCGCCGACTACGCGCGCCGGCGCGATCTGCTGGCAGCCGCGCTGCGAGGCGCGCGGCTCGACCCGTCCCCGATCGACGGCGCCTACTTCCTGCTCGCCGACCTGCGGCCGCACGGGGTGGCGGACGACGTGGCGTTCTGCCGGCGGCTGGTGACCGAGGTGCGCGTGGCGGCCATCCCCACCTCGGTCTTTTACGGTGAGCCGGCGGCGGCGCCACCGTTCGCGCGCTTCTGTTTCGCCAAGAGCGACGACACGCTGCGCGCGGCCGCGGCGCGCCTGGCGGCTCGACCGCCCCTCGTGCCGTGACCCCCGGCGGGCCGACCGACGCCGACCGGCTGCGCCTGCGCGAGGCGCCGCGCGAGCGGCCGGTGATGCGGCAGGTGTGGCGGGACCTCGGCTTTCTGCACTGGCCCATCGCTCGGGCCGCCGTCGCGGCCCGGTTGCCGCCGGGCCTGGAGGTCGACACCTTCGACGGCGTCGCCTACCTGGGCCTGGTCCCGTTCACCATCCCGCTGACGCGGACGCCTCGGCTCGGGCTCCCGATCGCGCCCGCTTTTCACGAGGTGAACCTGCGCACCTACGTGCACCGCGGCGGTCGCGATCCAGGCGTCTGGTTCTTCAGCCTCGACGCGGCCAGCCGGCTCGCCGTCGCTGGCGCGCGGGCCGCCTATCACCTGCCGTATTTTCACGCCCGCCTGTCGCTGGAGACGCTGGACGGACCGCGGTTCGTCTATCGGGCGCGGCGCCGCGGGGCCGGCCCGCCGGCCGAGCTCTCGGTGCGCTACGGCCCGATCGGACCGGTCGCCCCGGCCGCGCCGGGCTCGCTCGAATTCTTCCTGACGGAGCGGTACCTGCTCTACGCCTGGGACGGCCACGCGCTCTCGACGGCCCGGGTGCACCACGCGCCGTACCCGCTGGCGCCGGCGGTCGCCTCCGACGTTCGTGAGACGCTGGCCCGGGCGGCCGGTCTGTCGCCGACCGCGGGCCCGCCGCCGGTGGTGCACCACGCCCGGGAGGTCGACGTGCGGATCTACCGGCCGCACCGCCTCAGCGCGTGAGATCGACCGCCAGCTTCACCACCACGGTCAGCACAACCACCAGCACGACGCCGCGGACCAGCCGATCGCCGTTGCGCACGGCCAGGTGCGCGCCGGTCGCCGCGCCGATGGCGTTGGCCGCCGCCATCGGCAGCGCCAGCCGCCAGAGGATCGTCCCCTTGACCGCGAACAGCCCGAAGGCGGCCAGGTTGGAGGCGAGGTTGACGACCTTGGCGTTGCCGGAGGCGCGCGTCAGGCTGTCGCCGAACACGGTGGCGAAGGCGACCACCAGCATCGAGCCGGTGCCGGGGCCGAAGAACCCGTCGTAGGCGCCGAGCGCGAAGGCGATCCCCGCCAGCGCCGCGCGGGCCGCCGCCGGCGACAGGGTGTGCGGGCGCGGCACGACGTTGCGCCGGGCCAGCACGACCGCGGCCGCGGCCAGGAGGAGCGCGATGACCACCCCGCGCAGCGGCCCGGGCGGGATGGCCAGCATGCTCCGCGCGCCGAGCAGGGACCCGGCGAACCCGGCGGCGAACCCCAGCGCCGCCCTGTCGCGGTCGAGCGCGCCGCGCCGCCAGAATGACACGGCCGAGGTCGCCGCCCCGAACACCGCCTGCCCCTTGTTGGTGCCGAGCGCGAGCTGCGGCGGCAGCCCGGCGGCGAGCAGCGCGGGCAGGCTGACCAGGCCGCCACCGCCGGCGATGGCGTCGACCAGCCCGGCGCCGAAGGCGGCCACGACGGGGAGCGCGGTGAGGGCGGGGGAGAGCAAGGGCGCGCGGCGAGGATACCCGTTGCCTCTGTCGCGCGGGACCCTAGGTTGAGTCGGCATGAAGAGCAAAAACAGGTCACGCCGCGATCCGATCCGCTTCGCCGTGATCGGCCAGGGGCACTTCGCTCAGACTTCGATCTTGCCGGCGTTCGAGAACGCGCGGGGCTGCGAGCTCGCGGCCCTCTTCTCCGACGACGTGACCAAGCTGCGCGCGCTGCGCAAGCAGTACGACGTGGAGTACGCGCTCCCCTACGCAGAGCTCGGCGAGTTCCTGGAGTCGGGCGCGGTCGACGCCGTCTACGTCGCCGTCCCCAACGATCTCCACGCGCTCTTCACGGAGCGCGCCGCGGGGGCGGGCGTCCACGTGCTGTGCGAAAAGCCGATCGCCGCCAACAGCGCCCAGGCGACGCGGATGATCTCTGCCTGCGAGCGGGGCGGGGTCAAGCTGATGATCGCCTACCGGCTGCACTTCGAGCCGGCCAACCTGGCGGCGATGGAGATCGTCCGCGGCGGCGAGATCGGCGAGGCGCGCTTCCTGTCGACCGTCTTCTCACAGCAGGTGACGGCCGAGAACACCCGGACGCAGGGGGAGCACGCCGGGGGACCGCTGCGCGACGTGGGTGTCTACTGCATCAACGCCGCCCGCTATTTGTTCCGCGACGAGCCGACCGAGGCGGTGGCGCTCGGCGCCCGCAAGCGGAACGACGCCCGCTTCCGGGAGATCGACGAACAGCTGGCCGCGCTGCTCCGGTTCCCGGGCGAGCGGCTGGCGCAGCTGACCTGCAGCTTCGGCGCTTACGGGCACTCGGAGGTCCGCGTGATGGGGACCAAGGGGACGGTCGCGTTGAGCCCGGCGTTCAACATGCGGGACCTGGTGCTGGAGGTCGAGGTCGGCGGCAAGACGCGGAGCAAGACGTTCAAGCGACGGGATCAAGTCGCGCCCGAGCTCGAGGAGCTCGCCGCCTGCATCCGCGAAGATCGCGATCCGGAGCCGTCCGGCCGCGAGGGGCTGGCCGATCTCCGGGTGATCGAAGCGATCGAGGCCTCCGCCCGCAGCGGCCGGCGGGTTTCCATCGAGCGCGTGTTCCCCGAGCGGCGGCCGAGGGCGGGACAGGCGCGCCGGCGGCCGCCGCACGGCCGCGTCTCCACGGTCAACGTCCAGCCACCGACCCAACAAAGAAATTCCTGACCGCCATCCGGCCCCCGTCGGGACCGTAGAGCTCGACGGTGTAGGCGCCGACCTCCAGCTTGTGGTGCGACCAGGTCTGCCAGCGGCGGTCGTCGCCGATCGGCATGTAGTGGCGCGCCACCTCGACGCCCTCGTGGGTCCAGACGTGCTCGATGAAGCCGGCGCCATGGCCGGAGACGGCCGAGTGGGCGTAGACGCGCTCGCCGGGCGTGAAGGCGTCGTTGGCGCCGGCCACCCCGACCAGCTCGCGGTTGACGATCCGGCGCCCGATCTCCAGCGTCGCGGCGGGGAGGCGGAGCCGTTCGCCCGGAAAGGCCCGGGCGGCCATGATGAACTCGAGTCCGGTCATGCCCGGGGCGGTTGCACGCCTCGTGCCGCGCCGCGGGCCCGGGCCGGCGCCGGGAGGGACGCTGCGGGGCCCGGCCCGATCTACGGTTTAGATATCTGTTCTATCGAAACGATACGAAGGGGATCGGCCGCTCACACCTTCACCGTTTTCCAGCGCCCCCGCCGGAAGAGCGCGATCGAGACCACCGCCACGGCCGAGAACGCGACCGCGATCGCGACGTAGGCGCCGGTCGGGCCGAGCCCGAGGCCGCGCGCCAGCAACATCGCCAGCGGGATCTCCCCCAGCCAGAAGCAGGCGAGGTTGATCCGCGTCGGCGTCCGGGTGTCGCCGGCGCCGTTGAAGGCTTGGGTCACCACCATGCCGTAGGCGTAGAAGGCGAAGCCGGCGGCCACGATGCGCAGGCAGCGGCCCCCCTGCGCGACCACGCTCGCCTCGGGCGTGAACAGACGGATCACCCCCTCGCCGAACAGCACCAGCAAGAGCCCGACCACGCCGAGGAACACCAAGTTGTAGAACGCCGCCTTCCAGACCGCGGCCTCCGCGCGCGCCGGATCGCCGGCGCCCAGGTTCTGGCCCACCAGCGTGGCCGCGGCGTTGCCGAGGCCCCACGACGGCAGGAGCGCGAACATCACCACCCGCATGGCGATGGTGTAGCCGGCCAGCGCCACGCTGCCGAACGCCGCCAGGATCTTCACCAGGCCGATCCAGCTGGTGAACCCGATCAACGTCTGCACGACGCCGTTCTTGGCCAGCCGGAAGATGGTCTTCATGGTCTCCGGCTCGAGGCGGAGGTGGTGGCGGCGGACGGCGAGGCGGCCCTTGCCGCGCGCCAGCGCGCGCAGCAGGAAGAGCACGCCGACGCTGCGCCCGATGGTCGTCGCCACGGCGGCGCCAGTGACGCCGAGCCGCGGGAAGGGGCCGAGGCCGAACACGAACAGCGGCCCGAGCAGGATGTTGATCCCGTTGGCCAGCCAGAGCGCGCGCATGGTGATGGCGGCGTCGCCCGCGCCGCGGAAGGCGGCGTTGATGAGAAAGAGCAGCATGATGCTGACGTCGCCCACCAGCATGAGCTGCGCGTAACGCGCGCCGACCGCCAGCACGCCCGGCGACGCCCCCAGCGCGGCCAGCAGCGCGGGGCCGAGGACGGCGCCCGCCGCGGCGATGACGGTGGCCAGCCCGAGCCCGATGAAGATCGCCTGCGCCGTCGCGCGCGAGGCGCCCTCGGGATCCTTGGCGCCGGTCCGGCGCGCCACCACCGCCCCCACCCCCATCGCCATCCCCATGCCCACGGCGTAGACGACGGTCAGCAGGCTCTCGGTCAGGCCGACGGCGGCGACGGCGTCGGCGCCGAGCTTGGAGACCCAGAAGATGTCGGCGATGGCGAAGATCGACTCCATCACCATCTCGAGGACCATCGGGACGGCGAGCAGGACGATGGCGCGCGCCAGCGGCATCGCCGTCAGGTCGCGGCGCGAGCCACTCAGCGCTTCGCGCACCAGCGGCCAGAACCGTTCGTCCGGTCGCGCGAGGCGGTCGGATTCCGGGCGGCCGGATTCCAGCGGTTCGATCTCCGAGGTCGACATCTCTCTCTCTCCGTGGCGTGTTGGATGCCGGCCGGAGAGGCCGAGATCGCCGAGCGGACGACCCCCGGCCCATCCGGCCGGGGTCGTCTTCCGCGAGCAGCTACCCGCGCAGGACCCGGCCGGCACCGTGGACGACGGTGCGCGGGAACGGATTCGGAGCGCGGTTGTTCCTCATGAAGCCCTTTGGAAAGCTACGCGGCCCGATCGAGGATGACAAGCCACATCTTCAGGCGGCGGCCGGCGGGGCCAGATCGAGCGCCACCGCCGCGCCGTGGAGGACGGCGGCGATGCGGCCCGCGTCGCGCGAGACCTTCGTCCTGGCGGCGCCGCGCGCGCACCCGCTCGGGCGCCGGGCGGGCCCGGCCGAGATCCGCGAGCTCGGCGGCGCGGACGTGCTGCTGCTCGACGACGGGCACTGCCTGCGCGAGCAGGCGCTGGCGGTCTGCGCGCAGGCGCGCACGCACGAGCTCGACTTCCGCGCCACCAGCCTCTCGACCCTCACGCAAATGGTCGGGGCCGGAGCCGGCGTCACGCTGCTGCCGCGCCTGGCGGTCGCCGCCGAGAGCCGCCACGCCGCGCTGGCCATTCGCCCACTGGCCGACGCCCGCGCATTCCGTACGCTCGGGCTCTGCTGGCGGCGCACCTCGCCGCTCGGCCCGGTGTTGCGCCAGATCGCCGCCGTCGCCCGGCCGATAGCCACGGCCGAGGTCGGCGCGGCTCGCCGTTCCCGCTGAGGTGCGCGCGCGCCGGTCCGCCTTGCGGGCTCTCCCTTAAGTCGCCACCTTCTTGGATGAGACGTTGCACCGAAACGAGGAGGGGGCGATGACGATATTCGTTGGAGCGCGGTTCCTGCGTTACGGGCTGATCGCGGGCGGCCTCTTGGTGGTGGAGGGTGCGGGACAGGCCGCCGATCCGCCGCAGACGGCGGACGTCCTCGGCGATCTGCACCAAGCGGATCAGAAGGAGATCGAGGCCGGGATGATCGCCCAGAAGAACGGTGGGTCGCAGGCGGTCCGCGACTACGGCCGCATGCTGGTCAAGGACCACAGCGCGGCCGACAAGAAGCTGGCCGACCTGGCCACGAAGGAGAACATCGACCTTTTGGCCAGCACGCCGGCCAGGGGCGCCAACGACATGGGGACGATGGCCACCGGTCCCAGCTTCGACCTGAAGTTCGCGCAGGAGATGCTGGAGGATCACCGCAAGGCCATCGCGGCGGTCAACGACGCGCGCGACAACACCAACGATCCGCAGCTCAAGAAGCTGCTCGGCGACTTACTCCCCACGCTCGAGAAGCACGAGAGCGCGGCGGAGAAGATCATCGACTCGCAGACCAAGAAGAGGTAGCGGTCTGCTCGAGCAGCATCCGCGCGGCGTGCAGATCGGCCACGAAGCGCCGCAGCTCGGCGTCGCGGTCGGCCGGCCGCGCGCGGAGGATGGCCGCCGGATGGATGGTGGCCAGCGCGGGCGGCCCGAACGGTGAGGGGACCGCGCGCCCGCGTTGCTGCGTGACGCGAAAGTCGCGGCCCAGCAGGGACTGGGCGGCCGTCGCGCCCAGGCAGACGATCAGGCGCGGCGCGACGGCGGCGATCTCCGCCTCCAGCCACGGCCGGCAGGCGCGGATCTCGACGGCGTTCGGTTTCTTGTGGATGCGGGGCTTGCCGCGCTCGCCGGCCACCCACTTGAAGTGCTTGACCGCGTTGGTCACGTAGACCGCGCGGCGGTCGATGCCGGCGGCGACCAAGGCTTGGTCGAGCAAGCGCCCGGCCGGTCCGACGAACGGGAGGCCGCGCCGGTCTTCCTGGTCTCCCGGCTGCTCGCCCACCACCAGCAGCGAGGCGTGAGCCGCGCCGGCGCCGAACACCGTCTGGGTCGCGTTCTTCCAGAGCGGACAGGCGCGGCAGTCGCGCGCCGCCGCCCGCAGCTCGTCCAGCTTCCCCGCCACGGTTGCCAAGCTAGCGACGCGGCGTCGGCGCGCCACGGGCGCCGCTGCTTTTCTGGAGCTCGGGGAGAGGCTTCGCCGCCGTCGCGACCGCCGCGGCGCCCGGCGCCGGCCGTTCCGCCGCCACGTTTCCCAGGACAGCGTTGATCTCGCCGCCGACCAGGAAGATGAGGCTGCTGATGTAGAACCAGGTCATGAGGACCACGACGCCGGCGATCGATCCGTAGGTGACGTTGTACTTGCCGAAGTGGCCGACGTACTGGCCGAAGCCCCAGGTCGCCAGCAGCCACACCGCGGTCCCCAGCAGCGACCCGGGCGTGAACAGCTTGAAGCGCTTGGGGACGTTGGGGAGCAAAGAGTAGGCGAAGCCGGCGCAGGCGAGGATGAGCAGCGCGGTGACCGGCCAGCGCAGCCAGCTCCAGACGAGGACGTACGTGGGGGCGATGTGCAGCTTGTCCGCCAGCCACCGGCCGAGGTCCCCGCCGGCGATCAGCCCGGCGACGCCGAACATGACCAGCAGGGCCCCGCCGATGGTGACGGTCAGCGCCGCCAGCTGTGTCCGCCAGTAGGGGCGCGTCTCGGGGACGTCGTAGGCGACGTTGAGCCCCTTGCGGACGGCGTTCACGCCGCGTGACGCCGCGTAGAGCGTGCCGACGAGCCCGGCCGTCAGCAGGTGGGGCGCCGGACGTCCCACCACGGACTCCAGATTCCTGTCGATGAGGCTCATCGCCTGCGCGGGCAAGAGCGCGCGCGCCTGGACCAGCAGCGTCTCCAGCGAGACCCGCACGTGCGGGATGTACGCCGTCAGCGTGGTGAGGAAGAAGAGAAACGGAAACAGGGAGTAGACGAAGTAGTAGGAGAGCGAGGCTGCGGTGCTGGCGACGTTGTCCGCCTTGTACTCGCGGTAGATCTCCTTGACGAGCTCGCCGAAGCTCAGCCGCCCCCGCCAGGCAAATCGCATCGCGCCCCGGCGTCCAAACGTAACGGCCGACCCGAGTCGCACAATGGCACCCGGGTTCATTCCGATTCTTGCTTACGCCCAGGCCGGGGCCAGCTTCCGAGAGGGAGCTGCCATGTCCACGCTGTTCGACGACCTCCTGCCGCCGCCGCTCCAGATGTTGAGGATCATGATGGGCCCCTGGGTGGCCCAGGTGGCCGCGGCCATCGCCCGCTTCGAGGTGCCCGATCGCCTGGCCGAGGGGCCGCGCACGGCCGCCGAGCTGGCCGAGCGGGCCGGGGCGGAGCCGGGAGCCTTCGCGCGGCTGCTCCGCGCCGCGGCCTCGGCCGGCATGCTGCGCGAGGTCTCCCCGGGGCTCTACGCCGCCACGCCGCTCGGCGACACCCTGCGCCGGGACGTCCCGGGGTCGGTGCGCGACCTCGTCGTCGCCGAGCTCGGGCCCGGGCACTGGCTCCCCTGGGGGCGCCTCCACGAAGCGGTGAGGACGGGGCACAGTCAGGCGCGCGCGGCGCTGGGGACCGACACTTGGGGGTACTACGCCGAGAATCCGGAGGAGGGGGCCAGCTTCGCGCGCGGCATGAGCAACCTGTCGGCGATGGTCGCCGCCGAGACCGCGCCGGCCTACGATTTTTCGGGCAGCACGCGGATCGTCGACGTGGGCGGCAGCGAAGGGGTGATGCTGGCGGCCGCCCTGCGCGCGGCGCCCCAGGCGCGCGGCGTCCTCTTCGATCGGCCCGAGGTGATCGCGCGCGGCCGCGGCGCCGTCGCGGCGTACGGCCTCGGCGCCCGCCTCGAGTCGGTGGCGGGCGATTTCCTGAAGGAGGTCCCCGCGGGCGGCGACCTTTACATCCTGAAGGCGATCCTCCACGACTGGGACGACGACAAGTCGGTGACCATCCTGCAGAACGTCCAGCGCGCGGCCCGGCCCGGCGCCCGGGTTCTGGTGGTGGAGATGATCGTGCCGCCGACCGTGACGTTGTCGCCGGTGCACCTCCTGGACCTCGACATGCTGGTCGTGCTCGACGGCCGCCAGCGGACCGAGACCGAGCTCGCCGCGCTGTTCGAGAAGGCCGGGCTGCGGTTCGACCGCGTCGTCCCCACGCGCGGCTTCTTCAGTATCGTCGAAGGGACGCGCCCCTGACGGTCAGCTGACGGTCAGGGCGCGCGCACCAGCGCCACCTGGTCGCTGAGCGGCCGGGGGACGGCGCGCGCGATCCGCCAGCCGCTCCGCGCCGCCAGCGCGCGGAAGACCTCCAGCCCGCGTGGGCGGATGGCGTGACTGCTCCCTCGGCGGAGGCGCCGGCTGGTCTCGTCGTCGCGGGTCACCGAGCCGGTCATCACGAAGTGGTCGGGCGCCTCGTCGCGCAGGCAGTCGAGGTTGGCCGCGATGTCTGCGTCGCTGCCGTACTCGAAGAGGCCCCCCTCCGAGGAGCCGACCGCCACGGCCCCCACCGTCCGGAGCTCGCGCAGAAGATGGCGGAGGGGACCGGTGTCGGACCAGTTCGAGCGGATCGGCAGCAGCTGGGCGTCGATCGCCGCCAGTGGGCCGCCCGGGGCGGTGAGCGCGGCGAGCGCGCGCGCGCCGAACGCCGGGCCGTCGGCGTCCTGATCGAGGACGTCGATGCGGACCTGGCGCCCGGCCAGCGCCTGCGGGTGATCGCGGCGCAGCAGGATGAGCGCGTTGAGGCTGTCCATCGCCGGCCCGCCGGCGATGTTGACGAAGCGCAACGGACGACCGGCGGCCGCTGCCAGGCGCGGCGCGAGCGCCTCCGCCAGCAGCGTGGCCATGTCCTGCAGGCGCAAGCGCACCGAGAGCGCCTGCGCCGAGGCGGCGATGCGGCGATCGATGGGCGTCGCGTAGGCGTCGCCCAGGTTGTCGGGGCCGACCTTGAGCAAGTAGGTGGAGAGGCCGCTCAGGAACCTCCCCGCCGAGCCCGCGATCCCCCGTCCCAGGATCGACTCGCGCAGGAGCCGCAGCGCCTGCGGCGGCAGCTCGTCGAACGAGCGCTGCTCCGCCAGCGAGCTAGCCACGCGGGCGGCGATCTCCTCCTCGGTGAGCGCCAGCGCGAAGGCCGGGTGGGTCACGTCGATGACCGGCAGCTCGAGCTCGTCGGGACCGTGCGGCGCCAGCGCGTAGTGGACGCCCGGCTTCCTGTTCTTCTCGAGGTGGGTGCTCACCCATGATCAATACATAGAATTCGACGGCGCGTCTGTGGCTCGGCTTACCTCCGGATCGGTTACGATGCCGATTCGATGAGGCTCGCCGCCGTCGTCGCCGCCTGCGCGCTGTCGGCGTGTGTGGGCCCGCGCCTCGGCTGCCCGCTCGGAACCGCGGTCGGCCGGCAGGTCTACTCGGGCGGCGCCGAGGCCGAGTGGTGCCGGCGGCCGGACGGCGCCCGCCAGGGGCCCGAGCTGCGCTATTACGAGAGCGGGGCGGAGATGATGAGCGGCAGCTACGTCGACGGCGCGCAGAGCGGCGTCTGGCGCTACCGGTTCAACGACGGCCGCAACTGGCGCGCCGAGCGCTGGGAGGACGGCGCGCTCCAGGCCACCACGGTCGATCCAGCCGTCGGCCGGATGACGCCGGCCGAGCTCCAGGCACTGGGGCCGACGAGCTCGGGCATCATCAAGCTCGCCTCGCACGATCCGATCCCCGGACGCGAGACGCGCGAGGCGCCGGCGGCGACCTTCGTCGGTCGATTCCCGAACGGGCGGCCGCACGTCACCGGCAGCTACGACGCCGCCGGCCTGCGGACCGGGCCCTGGCGGTTCTGGTTCGAAGACGGCCGCCCGGAGCGTGAGGTCGGGTTCCTCGACGGCGTCCGCGAGGGGCCGGTGCGCGAGTGGCACGAAAACGGCGCCGCGGCGGTCGAGGGAGCCTATCGCGCCGGCGTCCGCGACGGTCGCTGGCAATTCTGGAACGCGGGCGGCGTGATGACCGCCGACCTCTGGTACCGGGACGGCGTGGCGGCGCCCGGTGGTATGCTGCCGCCCAAGCCATGAAGCACTCGGTGACGGTGCAGATCGCAGGGGCCCGCTACGCGCTCAAGACCGACGAGGACGACCGCTGGGTCAAGGCGGTCGCCGCGCTGGTCGACGAACGGTTCCGCGACATCCAGAAGAAGGCCCGCACCCCCGACACGCAGGCGGTGGCGGTGCTGACGGCGCTGCAAATAGCCGAAGAGCTCTTCCGTGAGCGGCGCCACACGAGTGAACTGCGTAAAAGCATTCGCGAAAAGAGTCAGTCGCTGCTTGACGTGCTGACGCGCGAGGCGCGAGTATGACGCTCGATTGATTGTTCCGGTCTGCCGTTTGCCGTCGGCAGCGGTCCGACGGCAAACGCGTCTATAAATAACCGGGACCCATCACTGTCACGATGGCTCCCCCCTCGATCTCAGCCCTTAGTGAAGACAAGCGCGCGCTCCGTCGCGAGATGGCGGAGAAGCGCGCGGCGCTGTCCGAAGAAGACCGGCGCGCGCGCAGCGAGGCCGCGTCGGTGCGTCTTCTGGGCCTGGCCGAGCTGGCGATGCCCCGCGGCCTGGCCGTCGCCGGCTACGTGGCGGCGAAAGGGGAGATCGATCCGGCGCTCGCCCTGGCGGACCTTGTCGCGCGCGGGGCGCTGGTGGCGTTCCCGCGGGTCAGCGCCGAGGCGCCGCGCCTGCGCTTCCACCGCGCCGACGCGGGGCCACTGGTGGCGGGCGCCTTCGGTCTGCTCGAGCCCTCGGCCGCGGCGGCCGAGCTCGGGCTCGACGCGCTGGACGTGGTGATCGTGCCCGGGCTGGCGTTCGACGCCCAGGGGCGGAGGCTCGGCTTCGGCGGCGGCTACTACGACGGCGCGTTCGGCGCGGGCGCGCCCGGGTCGAGAGACAAACGCGCCGTGCGGATCGGGCTGGCGTTCGACTTTCAGATCGTCCCCTGCTGCCCGGCCGGCGAGGGCGACGTGCCGGTCGACGCCGTGGTGACGGAGGCCCGGGTGCTGCGACCGGCGGCGGGGGCGCGATGATCGGGCTGCCGGTCGCGATCTCGATGCTGATCGCCGTGCTGGTGGTGGCGTTCTTCGTGGGCCGGACGCTGCGCCCCGGGGCGCTGCCGCACTCCGAGGAGGAGAAGCGCCGGTTGATCGCGGCCGCCGAGGTGGAGGCCGAGTCGGTCAAGCGCCAGGCGGCGTTGGCGGCCAAGGACCTGGCGGACAAGGCCCGGACGGAGGTGGAGGCGGAGATCAAGGCGCGCCAGGCCGAGCTCGAGCGGCAGGCGCGCGCGACGGCCGACCGCGAGCGCGATCTGGAGCGGCAGGACCGGCAGCTCAAGCAGCGGCTCGAGGAGACGGCGCGCGCCGAGAAGCAGCTGGCGGGGCGCGAGGCGGCGGCCGAGGCGGCGGCCCGCGCCGCGGCCGCGCAGGCGGTGGAGGCGCGGGCACGGCTGGAGAAGATCGCCGGGCTGACGGCGGCCGAGGCCAAGGCCAAGCTCTACGACGAGGTGCGGGACGAGGCGCGCCGCGCGGCGGCCGACGAGGTCCGCAAGATCGAGGAGTCGGCGCGCGCCGAGGCCGACGAGAAGTCGCGCATGGTCGTCTCGGCGGCGGTCCAGCGCTACGCGAGCGAGTACGTCGCCGAGCGCACCGTGGCCACCGTGCCGTTGCCTTCTGACGAAATGAAAGGGCGGATCATCGGGCGCGAGGGTCGCAACGTGCGCGCGCTGGAGGCGGCGACGGGCGTCGACCTCATCATCGACGACACGCCGGAGGCGGTGGTGATCTCCTGCTTCAACCCGGTGCGCCGCGAGATCGCGCGGCTGGCGCTGACCCGCCTCATCGCCGACGGCCGCATCCACCCGACGCGGATCGAGGAGATGGTCGAGAAGGCGACCGCCGAGATCGAGCAGCAGTGCAAGGAGGCCGGCGAGCAGGCGGCCTTCGACCTCGGTCTGCCGCGCCTGCACCCCGAGCTGACCCGCCTGGTCGGCAAGCTCAAGTTCCGCTCCAGCAACGCGCAGAACCTCTTGCAGCACTCGGTCGAGGTGGCTTTTCTCGCCGGCGCCATGGCCGCCGAGCTGGACCTGCCGGTGAAGACGGCGCGGCGCGCCGGCCTCCTGCACGACATCGGCAAGGCGATCGAGCAGGAGGCCGAGGGGTCGCACGCCGCCGTCGGCGCCGCCACGGCGCGCAAGTTCGGCGAGCCCCCGCGCGTCGTGCAGGCGATCGCCGCCCACCACGGCGAGGTGGCGCCCGGCGACGTGCTCGACCACCTGGTCGACGCGGCGAACGTCCTCTCCGGCCAGCGCCCCGGCGCGCGGCGCGAGATGCTGGAGTCGTACGTGCAGCGCCTCGGCGATCTCGAGCGCGTGGCGACCGGCTTCCCCGGCGTCGAGCGCGCGTTCGCCATCCAGGCCGGCCGCGAGGTGCGCGTCATCGTCGAGAACTCGCGCGTCACCGACCAGGAGGCGCGCCTCCTGTCGAAGGACATCGCCCGCAAGGTCGAGGCCGAGCTCGCCTACCCGGGCCAGGTCCGCGTCTCGGTCATCCGCGAGACGCGCGCCACCGACTACGCCAAATAGCCGCCGGCCGCGGGCGAAGTGACATCGATGGGCTCCTCGGCTGTCCGGACGACCTTGCACCTCGACCACGACGTGTACCGGGCTGCCCGGAGCTTGGCCGCCGCTCGGGGCGAAGGCCTGGGCGCCGTGGTTTCCGAGCTGGCCCGCAAGGGACTCGCGGCACCCGTGAGCGGTGGCCGCAAGCGGAGAGGATTCCCGGTGTTCGAGGTTCTCCCGGATGCCCCCCCTCTCACGCGCGAGATGGTCCGCGCCGCGCTCGAGGACGAGTGAGGGGGACCCGCGCCGCCGCACGCAAGGTCCGCGCACCTTCGCGCGCTCTGCTCGACGTCAACGTTTTGATCGCGATGGCGTGGCCGAACCATGTTCACCACCCGGCGGTGCTGGACTGGCTGGGAGCTCCGGGCTCGGTGCGGTTCGCGACCTGCCCGGTCACTCAGTCGGGGTTCATCCGCATCTCGTCGAACGCGCGCGCCATCCCGGGAGCCCGTTCGCCGCGGGAGGCACAGGGGCTCTTGCAGAAGATCCCAGGTGACCGATGCTCACTTGTTGGCGATCGCCCTCGGTCGCGGGGGCGTCCTGGCCACGCTCGATCGGGGCATCGTCGATCTCGTCCCCGCCGGTGTGCAGCCGGGGTGCGTGGTCGTCATCCCCAGTTAGCCGCGACGCCGTACCGTCAGAGGCTCTCGAGGAACGCGATCAGGTCGGCCTTCTCGGTGGACGTCAGCGCGGTGCCGAAGTCGTGGCCCTGGTTGCCGTTACCGGGGAGGCGGGTGTCGAAGACGAACCCGGCCTGACCGAGGGGAAACGTCTTCGGGCGCCGGGCGGGGGGAGCGAGCAGCGCGCGCAGCGAGGGGACGGCTCCGTTGTGGAGGTACGGCGCGCTGGCCGCGAGGCCGAGGAGCGGCGCGACCCGCACCCAGGCGGCGCCGAGGCGCGCTTGCCCGACGTGTCCGGTGCGGATCGGGTCGGAGATCGTCGCCACATCGACAGCGAACGGCCATTGCTCGCGCGGAACGTCGAAGGCCAGCCAGGGATCGGTCCCGATCCCCCCGGCGCGCCGATCGGCGGCCGGAGCGAGCTGGGCGTCGCCGTCGCCGTCGGCGTCGAAGGGCAAGAGCCGGCTCGAGGAGTAGACGACCGGGCCGAAGTCACGATGCTGGCTGTGGCACCCCTCGCAGAAGGCGACCTCGGCGGCCGGCGTACGGCCGAGCGGGAGCGCGGCGATCGGGAGCAGCGCCGGATCGATCGACGTCGCGCGAATCGCCTTCCAGTCGTCGAGCCGGCTGTGGGCGAGGTGGCAGTGCGAGCAGCGTCCGAGCGGCGGCGGGTTCGACGCCAGCGGCCGCTTGTTCTCGAGCGGGGCGTCCGAATGGCAGTCGGCGCAGCGAACGGACAGCCTCGCCTCGAGCGGCTTCGTCGGATCGATCGGCGCCAGGATGGGGCCCGCCAGCTTGGCCGCCGCGTAGGCGGGTGGGGCGACCTTCAGAAGCTGCCGGTTGGCGATGGTCCCCACGGTGCGCTCGGTAAAGAGGACGCGCCCGCGCGCGATCGCGCGCGCGTCGCCGGGCGGTCGTCGAAAACCGTCCTCCAGCGCGTCGCGCACGGCGCGCGCGGCGTAGAGCGCGGGGATCTCGCGCATCGCCCCGGGCGAGAGGGTGGCGTGGCCGTAGATCGCGTCGGCCCACAAGAGCCCCGGGAACGAGTCCTGCTGGAGGCCGAGCGTCCCCAGGTTGCGCAGATCGAAGAGGAGCGCGCGGCGCACCGCCTCCCGATCGTGAGCGAGCGTCTCGGGCGGGTCGCCGTCGAGCGCGGTCAGCCGCTCGAGCCAGGGCGCGTCCGAGGCCTCGGAGCCGGACCAGTTCTCGAGCGCCAGCCCCGGCGCTGCCAGAATCGCAGGCACGCTGATCGGGTTGACCAGGCCGCGCGTCCCCTGGCGGACGCGGGCCGTTCCCGCGTAGCGCGCGGAGTGATATCCCGGGACGGTCACGTCGAGGCCGAACTCGCCGGTGAGGTCCTGGCGCCCCGGGCCGGCCAGCAGGAGGCGCGCGCGCACGGTCCGTCCCGCGGGAAATCCGCGCGCGCGGCGGTCGTCGGCCGCCGCCGCGTTGCCGTCGTCGAGCACGGCGGCCGTCGCCAGAAGCAGGCCGTAGTCGAAGCCCGTGCCGGGCAGGCCCAGCACGATCGCGCCGCCCGCGGGGTTCGCCTCGCCGTGGCAGACCCAGCAGGTCATCCCGATCTGGCCGGTCGGCTTGCCGTCGGGGCCGAGCGGCTCGCGCAGGCCGAGCACGCCGGTCGACACGGAGATGCCCCCGACGGTCCCGCGCGGATCGTCGGGCGTCGGCGTCAGGCCGAACAGCGCGGGGTTGCCGAGGACGCCGCCCTTGGCGTGAATGTGCCTGGTGACCGTGGTGTCGGGCTTGCCGTCACCGTCGAGGTCGACCGGCTCGCGATCGAAGTCGATGTCGACGTCGCGGTCCCAGGCGATCCCGACCAGGCGCGTCCAGTAGTCGGCGTTGGTGTTGACGAGCGGCGAGCCCGGATCGCCCGGGCGCGCCCGTTCGAACGGGCCGATGTCCTCGAGGGCGCGCGCGCGGGCGTTGTCCCGAACGCTGCGCAGCTTCGGGGGGGCCCAGCTCCAGGGATCGACCACGTCGGCGAGCAGCGCCTCGGGCCCGGCGGGCGCCGGGCGCGCCTCGGGCGGTGACGCGGCCGGCGAAGCGGCCGGGGCCGGCGCGCGGCGGCAACCGGCCGCGAACGCCGAGCAGGCCGCAAACAGGGCGAATCCGGCCAGGGCGATGCTATTCTCCCGGACCCGCATGCGCATCGGCGACGTCCAGCTTAACCCCGGCGCCCTCCTGGCGCCGATGGAGGCGGTCACCGATCTGCCGTTTCGCACCATCTGCGAGGAGCTGGGCGCGGCGCTGACCTTCACCGAGTTCCTCTCGGCCGAGGCGCTCACCCGCGGCGCGGCCAAGGCGGTCGGTCGCATGTGGCCGAGCTTGCAGGGGCGCCGCTTCGCCGTGCAGATCTTCGGCCGCGAGCCGGAAGCGCTGGCGCGCGCTGCCGGGATGGCGGTCGACGTCGGGGCGGCGATCGTCGACATCAACATGGGCTGCCCAGCCAAGAAGGTGACGGCCGGCGCCTGCGGGTCGGCGCTGATGCGCGAGCCGGCGCTGGCGGCCGAGCTGGTCGCGGCCGTGCGGCGCGCGGTGCCGGCGCAGATCCCGGTGACGGTCAAGCACCGCGCCGGCTGGGACGACGCCAGCCTCAACGCGGCCGAGTTCGCCTGCCGCCTGGTCGAGGCGGGGGCCGCGATGATCACCGTCCACGGCCGCACGCGCGCCCAGGGGTTCTCGGGCCTGGCGCGGATGGAGCCGATCGCCGCCGCGCGCGCCGCGCTGCCGCGCGAGATCCCGGTCGTCGGCAACGGCGACGTGAAGGACGTCGCCGCCTACGCGCGCATGAAGGCCGAGACCGGCTGCGACGCGGTGATGGTCGGCCGCGGCGCCATGGGGAACCCCTGGTTCTTCCGCTCGCTGGCCGCGCTGGAGACAGGCGCCGCGGATCCGGGCCCGCCCACGCTGGCCGAGCGTCACCGCGTCTGGCGGCGCCACGCCGAGCTGGTGCTGGCCCACAGCCCCGAGAAGATGCGCCAGCACGAGCTGCGCAAGACGCTCGCCTGGTACTCGCGCGGCCTCTACGGCGGCTCGTCGCTGCGCCAGCGGGCCTCCTCGGTGGATGAGCCGCCCGCGCTGCTGGAGATGGGCCGGGCGTTCTTCAACGAGCTCGAGGCGGCCGAGTCGGCCGGGATGCCGCGGCCGATGCTGGCCCCCGCTGACCCGGTGGCGAAGTCGATGGCGCGGCACGGCCGGCGCGCCGGCAGTCACGACGAGGCGGACGAAGCATGCGTCGCGGCCTCGTAGCTTTCGCGCTGGCGGCGTCGCTGCTCGCCGCCTGCGACGACGCATCCCACACGGATATCGGCGACGAGATCAACATCCTCGTGCGCCGCAACGACCAGCTCGTCCCACCCGCCACCGAACGCCTCGCCGCCTACAAGCGCGCCGCCATCCCGCAGATCGAGACGTCGTTCCACTCCGCCGCGCCCCCGGGCCGCCTGCACTTGATCGTCGCGCTCGACCGCATCGGCGACAGCGAGGCGGTGCCGATCCTCCGCCACGCAGCGCTCTTCGACATCACCGCCGACGTGCGCGCCGCCGCCGAGGGCGTCCTTGGCCGCTGGGCCGCCGGCAAGGGCGCCCGCGCCGACCGCGCCCGCACCGCCCTCGCCGAGATCGCCCGCCAGCGCGCCGCCGGCGAGGGCCCCCTGCTCTACGGCGAGAGCGGATTGCCGGGCGTGCCCTCGACGGTCGGCGCGCCGGATCTGGTGGGCGCGGCACCGAAGCCGTAGGGCGACGCTTCCGTTCCCGCCCCCACTCGCAATGCGGGTAGTCGGCCAGCGCCGTATGCACGTGAGCGCTCGACAGCCCGTCGTATTACCATTAGTGTAGTTGGGTAATACCAGAGGTCGAAGCCCATGCGTGCCATCTCCCTCAAAGTGCCCCAGCAGCTCGACGATAAGATCACCGCCCTCGCGCGCCGCTCACGGAGTAACCGGTCCGCCGTGATGCGCGAAGCGCTCGAGGCGTTCACGGCGTCCCGGTCGGCCAAATTGTCCGTGACGGCCGCTGCTGGCGATCTCGTCGGGTCCTTGAAAGGGCCGGAAGACCTATCGACGTCTGCCTCCCGCATGGCCGACTACGGCAAGTGAAGCGGATCATCGTCGATACCGGGCCGCTGGTCGCGCTTCTCAACTCACGCGACAGTCATCACGCATGGGCGCGAGCCACGTTCGAGGACATCGAGCCGCCGCTGTGGACGTGCGAAGCGGTGATATCCGAGACCTGTTTTCTGGTGCGGCAGCTGAAAGGCGGTGCCGACGCCGTCCTCTCCCTGGTTGCTCGCGGCGTCGTCAAGGTCGACTTCGACCTTTCGGCCGACATCGAGCCTGTGCGCAAGCTGATGACCAGGTACGCCTCGGTTCCGATGTCGCTCGCCGACGCCTGCCTTGTGCGAATGACTGAGCTCCACCCGCGCAGCATCGTCCTGACCCTGGACCAGGATTTCGGCGTCTATCGCCGCAACGGCCGTCACGTGGTACCGGTGCTCACCGTCGAGGCCGGCTGAGTTTGACGCGGCTGCCAGCGTTGGCACCGACGGGACGGTTGTTTAATAGACGGAAGAGTTGCTGGTTATGATGATAAATAGCAACGGCATCCGCCAATTGTTATGCTACCGTTTTGCCTAGAGCCTGGAGTCGCCATTCTGGCGAAGCCTCCGCGCGGGTCCGCGGGGCCCACGACGCCGCCGACGAGCCCTCAAAACGGTGTGATCATGAGGGCGGCCACCGCGGCACCCGATTCGAGCACATTCCTCTCCGCCCTCGTACCGGATTAGACGTTTCGAACCTCCATGTTGCGTGACCTGTCTCACCGGGGCAACCGCGTAGATAAACGCGTCGTCCTTTAGACGGTCTGTAATTCTCAATACGAATCCCCTCCGATCCGTGATGGCGGGCGCCGCGCGGAACTTGTTAGTGCGACGAAAGGACCAAATCAGTGAGCCTTAGTTCGGTTCTTCGCTTGACAGAAAGGCCCACCGGAGCGGATAAAGTTGTGCGGCGCTAACGCGCATGATGTTTGGGCCGGCTGGGAACAGGAGGGGTTGCGATGCGGACGATGATTGCGGCAGCGTTGTCGACGACGCTCTTTGTTGGGTGTTTGTCGGGTGGAGGAGGTTCTTCACCTGGAGTGTCAAGACGGAGTGGGGCGGTCAGTGCCTCTTACGTCCCTCCACCCGCAGGAAGCGGTCCGCTCGTGCAAGGACGATTGGAGCAAAATAGCATCTTTGTCGCTTCCAACCCGAGTAACTTCAATGAGTTTGGTGATTTCGAACCCGGGGACCGCGTGGCGGCGGGGGACCTCGATGGTGATGGCATACCTGAGATCGTTCTCGGAAAGGCCAGCGGCACGATCGAAATATTTGATCAGGCCGGAAATCTCTTGTCTCCGTCTGCCCTGCACTTGGGCCCGTTGCCGCAATTCTTACAGAACGGA
>DATNDC010000250.1:0-5207 GCA_035607055.1 Polyangia bacterium | reverse complement strand
GCGCCTCCGGCTTCTGCCAGCAGGGCGTCTGCTGCAAGAGCGCCTGCACCGGGACCTGCATGTCGTGCGCCCTCTCGGGGAGCGCGGGGACCTGCTCGCCGATTTTGGCCGGCGCGGACCCCACTCCGACCACTCAGTGCGCCAACGCCGGCGGGACCAGCTGCGGGACCAACGGCCTCTGCGACGGGACCGGCAAGTGCCAGCTCTACGGCACCGGCACGCAGTGCGCGAACGCGGCCTGCGCCGGCGACACGCTCACGCCCGCGCGCTTCTGCGACGGCGCCGGTTCGTGCAAGACGGTCACCTCGACGCTCTGCGATCCCTACGCTTGCGGGACGGGCGGCGTCTGCAACACGACCTGCCAGGTCGCCACCGACTGCACCTCGCCGGCCTCTTGCACCATCCCCTCGGGCCAGACGACGGGGAGCTGCGGCAAGCTAGCGATCGGTTCGCCCTGCACCGCGGCCGCCATGTGCAACTCCGGGTTCTGCGCCCAGACGGTCTGCTGCAACAGCGCCTGTACGGGCACCTGCAGCTCCTGCGATCTACCAGGGACGGTCGGAACCTGCACTTCGATTCCCGGGGGACAGGCGCCGAACCCGACCACCGAGTGCACGGCTCAGGCGGCCTCCACTTGCGGCACGAACGGCCTCTGCAACGGCAGCGGCGGTTGTCAGAAGTGGCCGTCGGGGACCCAGTGCGCCGCCGGGACCTGCATGTCCGGCAGCGCGACCGCCGCCTCGACCTGCAACACCAGCAACGTGTGCACGACGCCCGCGCCGACGAACTGCACGCCCTACATCTGCGGGACGAACGCCTGCAAGACGACCTGCACGGCGAACACGGACTGCGTCTCGCCCGACATCTGCTCGGCGAGCGCCTGCGTCCCGCCGGTCAACGTCTCGGTGCAGCTCGCTGAGCGCGACCTCAACGCCACCGATGGGGCCATCGCGCCGCACTTCAAGATTTTCAACACCGGCACGAACACGATCACCCTTTCACAGATCACGCTCCGCTACTGGTACACCGAAGAGGGGACCGACGGCGTGACGGTGGCGACAACGCCGATCGCGCAGGAAGCGTCCTGCGACTTCGCGGCCATCACCGGCAACTGCGCCAACGTGAACATGTCTTTCGTCCAGGTCACGCCAGCGGTGACGGGTGCCAACTTCTACTTCCTCGTCGGATTCGCGTCGGGCGCCGGTACTCTCGCGCCGGGCACCAACACCAGCGACATTCAGCTCCGCTTCAACAAGACGAGCTTCTCGTCGAACTACAACGAGCTGGACGACTACTCCTACCTGTCCACGATGACCTACACGACCACCACGAAGGTCACCGCCTACCTGAACGGCGCGCTCATCTACGGCACCGAGCCGATGTAGTCCTCGACGGGCCGCCCGCGTAGCTCTGGCGAGGGCGAGCAGCTACTATTGACGTATGGCTCTGCCGTCAGCGGTCGGGGAGATCGTCAAACGCGCTGGCGTGGATCTCTTCGTGTTGTTCGGCTCAAGGGCGCGCGGTCAGGCCACGGCAGATTCGGACTGGGACCTCGCCTATCGGGTGGCAAAGGAGATCGGCGAGGCGTTCGATCCCGACGCGCTGCTGGCCGACCTTGTCGGCGCGTTGAAGAGCGACCGGATCGATCTGGTGGATTTGAACCGCGGGTCGGCGCTGCTGCGGTTCCGAATCGCCGCCGAGGGAAAGCCGCTCTATCAGGCGGACCCGGATGCCTTCCAATCGTTTCAGATCGACGCCGTACGATATTGGTGTGACGTGGCGCCCGTGCTCGACCGGAGCTATGGGGAGGTTCTGGCCAGGCTGGGTGAATCGTGACGACGGCGGAGGCGTTGCTCGCGGAGAAGGCCGCGGCGATTGAGCGCCACCTCGATCGCGTGGCCGCTCGCTTGCCTGCAGACGCGAGCGCGCTCGTGCCGATGAGCGATGCCTCGGACGCCGTCATCTTGCACTTGTGGCAGGCCGTGCAGGCCGTGATCGACTTGGCGGTCTCGGCTTGCGTACGCCGCGGGCTCGGATCGCCCGCGAGCTATGGCGAGGCATTCGACAAGCTCGCCGAATCGGGACTGATCGACACGGCTTTGGCCGGGCGCTTGGTCCGCGCCTCCGGGTTCCGCAACGTCGTGGCGCACGCCTACGCCGCGCTCGATATGGCCCGCGTCTTTCGCGCCGCCACCGACGGACCACGCGATCTACGCGCGTTCCTGGCCGCGCTTCGGGACGCCGGCTGAGCGCGGCTACGACTTCGCGATCTCGATCGTAACCAGGTTCGGCGCGAAGGCCCGCAGGGCCTGCAGGCTGCGCGACTGCCACTGGGCCGAGGGGTCGCTGAGGAAGCGGATCCGGTAGTGGTCGTCGGTGCGCTCGTCGACCTGCGCGATCCAGCGGACGAACTCCTTGAGGCAGGATGAGTTCATGAACGCCAGCTCGCGGAAATCGGCCACCACCTCGCCCATGTGGCCGCGCCGGGCCTGGTCGTCGACGGAGTCGAGGAACGGTCCGAGCGGAGCGTTGACGCGCAGGTCGGCGTTTCCCCACAGGCGCATCACCAGCGCCTGGCCGTCGACTGCCGCGCTCGCCTCGAACTCGGTATCCTTGATTCCTGGGATCTGATCCGCCGCCATGAACCCTTAAAGTCTACACGGCGCCAAAACAGCCGGTCAAATCGCTCACTCGAACGGGTCGACCTTCTTCTTTCCGCTGGCTGGGGGCTCAGCCGCAGCGGCGGGCGGGGTCTTGTCTTCGGCCTTGGCGGCGCTTGTCTCGTCGTGTCGAGCTGGGTGGTGCCGTTTGGGACGCGGGTGGGCGGCCGGCTTGGGCTCGGCGGTCGTCGTGGCGGGCGCGGCGGGCGGCACCTCGGGCGTCGCGCTCGAGGCAGGTGTCCGCGGCGTCGCGGTGGTCGCGGCGGCGGACGGCGTGGCGGCCGCGGGGGAGGGCACGGTGGGCGGAGGCGGCGCGGGGACCGTCGACGGCGCCGGCTCGACCGAGGTCGGCGGCGTGGCGAGCGGTGGGTGCGCGTGCGGGCCGCCGAGCTGCGGCCGGGCGAACATCCAGGTGCAGTAGGCGGTGATGGCGGCGAGCGCGGCCAGGCCGCCGTAGACCCAGACGCGATCGCGTCGGCTGGCCGGCTCGGCGACCGAGGGGGACGAAGGGAGCGTCTGGGGGGGCGGCGTCCGCGGGCCGCGGCTGCGGGGCTCGCTCTTCACCTCGCTCGGCGCGCGCACGCCCGAGCCGGTCAGCAGGCCGGGGCGCAGCGCCATGGTCGGCCCTTGCGTGGGCGGCTCGGCGCCCGGCGCTTCGAGGCGCGCCTGGCGGTCGCCGCGGTCGACCTCCATGTCCAAAGCCGCGGTCGCCGTCTTGCGCCACTGCAGGAACTCGGCGGCGAACAGCCCCTTCATGTAGCTCGCCACCTGCAGCGGGCTGAACCCTTCGTTGCTGAAGGCGAAGCGCTCGAGCGCCTGCGCCATCTCGTGCGCGCTCGCGAACCGCGCGTCGCGCCGCTTGCGCAGCGCGCGCATCACGACTGCGTCCAGCTCGGGCGGCACGTCGGCCACCTCCGACGGGCGGGGGATCGGATCGTCGAGGATGGCGCGCATCGTGGCCAGCTCGGTTTCGCGGCGATAGAGGCGCCGGCCGGTCAGCACCTCCCAGAGCACGACCCCCAGCGCGAACACGTCGGCGCGATGGTCAACCTCCTCGGCTGACGCCTGCTCGGGCGACATGTACTCGATCTTCCCCTTGAGGCCGCCGGGGCTGGTGTGCGCGACGCGGCCGAACGCGCGCGCGACGCCGAAGTCGATCAGCTTCACCGCGCCTTCGAAGGAGAGCAGCACGTTCTGCGGCGAGACGTCGCGGTGCACCACGCCCAATGGCCGGCCGTCACCGTCGGTGAGCGCGTGCGCATAGCCGAGGCCGCTCGCCGCCTGCGCGATGATGTAGGCGGCCAGCGCCGGGCTCGGGGGGCGCCGCTCGCGCGCCGCCTTGCGCAGCACCGCCGAGAGCGGCTTGCCCTGGACCAGCTCCATGGCCAGGAAGTACTCCTCGCCGTCGTGCCCCACCTCGATGATGCGGACCACGTTGGGGTGATCGAGCAGCGCCGCCAACCGCGCCTCGTCGAGGAACATCCCGATGAACTGCCGGTTCTGCGCCAGGTGTGGGAGGATCCGCTTCACCACGAGCAATGTCCGGTAACCCGGCAGCTCGCCCGACAGCGCCAGATAGACTTCGGCCATCCCGCCCGTCGCGAGGCGCCCAATAATCTGAAAGCGCCCGAGGCGCTTGACCGTGTCGTCCATCCGGGAGTGCGAGAGCCCGCCCTGGCGGTGATCGGAGGGCGTACCAACGGTCATCTTCGCATTAAAGTCCACCAGCTTCCCCGGAGCAGGTCAAGTTGACGCAGGGTGAGCGGCCCATTCTTGGCGGATAAACGCGGCCACCTACGCACATTGGGCGACATCAGCGCGACCGGGGAGAGGTCGATGGACGGCTGGGCAGCGCGCGTGGCAGTGGTGGCAAAACGGGCCTATACTCGAGGTTTTTCCGGGAGATAGATTGTGGCCCCCAGAGCTTATCGAGGCATTTTGAACGTTTCCGCGGTCGTCGGTCTGCTGGTCGGCATCGTCCCCGTCTTGGGATGCGCTGGCATCAAGCAGAGCCAGGGCTCCGGGGCCGGCGCCACCGGCGGGACGACTGGTTCCGGGGGCTCGTTCGGCAGCGGCGGCATGGTGATTACGCCGGTCACCTGCAACGGGCTGTGCACCGACTTCGAGCCGACCGCCGACAACCCGAACCCCATCTTCGGCACCAACGTCACCCCGGACGTGACCGGGATGTTTGGAACGCCCTCGGGCGACGGCCCCTGCGTGACCGAGCCGGAGGAGGGCGCCCTGTTCCCCAACAACTGGCTCCCGCCGCGCGTGCACGTGCCGGGCTACTCCAGCTCCGGTCTCCTCAAGATCACCTTTCACGCCGACATGGAGTCGACCGATCTGGTCGCCTACTCGATGGGCGACAGCTTCGCGCTGCCCAAGAACGTCTGGCAGGCGCTGGCGGCGCACATCGTCAACCAGCCGGTGGCCGTCACCGTGCAGACGCCGGGCGGCGGCGCGACCACGGTCCACTTCCAGATCGCGCCCGTCGGCGCCGGCGGGAGCATGGTCTTCTGGTCGGCCGATCCGGCGGCCGTCAAC
>DATNDC010000237.1:0-12122 GCA_035607055.1 Polyangia bacterium | reverse complement strand
ACCTGGAGCGGGTAGCGGGGATCGACCTTCGACCGCGTGTCGTGCGGCATCGAAGGTCGTCCGCGCGGCCTGCGGCCCGCGCCCTTTCGTGCACCGCCCCACTTGCTGGCCACCTCGAGCGGCAACCGCAGCTGCCGTCTTAGCCCCGACTTGATTCCGCGCATGTTGCATTTGTCGGCGCGCGCGGCGTCGGGTTGCTGCTCCCCGGTAACGTCACGGCCACCCGGTCAGCCAGGCGGATTAATTCCTGCCGGATCTGGCGAATGGCCAGAGGCGTCTCTCTAGGTGGTCTCCTCCAGGCGATCGATCTTGCGGAGCGAGCCGAGGGCGAAGGTGTAGACCGCCACGACGACCAGCGTCCCCACGCCCCCCACGATGACCGCCGGCACAGCGCCCAGGAAGGCGGCGGTGAGGCCCGACTCGAGCTCGCCGAGGTCGTTCGAGCTGGAGATGAACACCATGTTGACCGCGCTGACGCGCCCGCGCATCTCGTGCGGCGTGCGGAGCTGCACCACGGTCGAGCGGACCACCACGCTCACCATGTCGGAGGCGCCCAGCACGACCAGCGCCGCCAGCGACAGCCCGAAGTGGCGCGACAGCCCGAAGACGATCGTCGCCACGCCGAACAGCGCCACGCAGACGAGAAGGATCGGCCCCGCCCGGCGGGTGAGCGGCCGGTAAGCGAGACCGATCGCCATCGCCGCCGCGCCGGCCGCGGGCGCGCTGCGCAGGAGACCCAGCCCGAGCGGCCCGACATGCAGGATGTCGCTGGCGAAGATCGGCAAGAGCGCGGTCGCGCCTCCCAGCAGCACCGCGAACAGATCGAGGGAGATCGACTCTAGGATCACGGGCCGCCGCCAGACGAAGCGCAGCCCCTCGGCCACGCGGGCCAGAGGTCCCGCCTCGCTCGCGGGCGCCACGGGTCGGTGCGGGTGCAGCGAGAAGGCCGCCGCCGCGGCCAGCGCGAGCAACGCCGCCGCGACGGCATAGACCGAGAGCGGTCCCTTGGCCGCGCCGTAGAGCAGGCCGCCCAGGGCCGGTCCGGCGATCGTCGACACCTGCCAGGTCGTCGAGGTCCAGGTGACCGCATTGGCGAAGTGCTCGGGCGGCACCAACCCGGGAACGACCGCCTGGCCTGCGGGGGCGAGAAAAGCGCGCGCCACGCCGACGAAGAACAGCACGGCGTAGATCGGTGCCGGCCCCGTCGGCCGCGCCGCCAACACGCAGAGCGCCAGCACGCAGAGCGCCAGCGTGAGGCTGCAGACAGCCACGATCCGCCCGCGATCGAAGCGGTCGGCCACGTTGCCGCCGGGCAGCGTCAGCGCCAGCACGGGCGCGAACTGCACCAGGCCCACCAGCCCCAGCGACATCGCCCGGTGGGTGAGCGCGTAGATCTGCCACCCGACGGCCACCGTCGTCATCTGCGCGCCGAGATTCAGCGCCAGCGAGGAAACGACGTAGCGGCGAAAGTCCCGGTGCGCGAACGCCGCGCCGGGGCCGACAGCCGCGGGAATCGAAGCGTCCATGCGTGGGCGCGCATGATGACACAGCCCGAGACCCTGACGCCGCCATCAGCGGCGACCCGCGGCCGTCAGATCGTCGCGCAGCGGTCCATGGTGACGCTCTCGGTCTCGCCGTTGATGGAGACGTCGGCGGTGCCGCAGCCGGTGATGGTGACCGTGACCGACTTGCCGTCGTCCGGGCCGCTCGTCACGGTGCCGGTGAGCGAGCCCGCCGAGGCGCAGTTGCAAGCCGGCGTCCAGGTGAGGTTGTCGGGCGTCAGCGACACCGCGTAGCGCGCCAGGTTGTGCTGCACCACCAGCGTCCCGCCCACGATCACCATGTCGGAGCGCGAGGTCCCGGTGATCGTCAGCGGGGCGTCGGACGGGGTCGTGGTGCTGATGTCGAACACCGTCCTCCCGCTCGCCAGCGTGAGGACCCGCTCCATCCCCGGCACGGCGAAGGTGAACCCGGTCGCGGTGCGGGTCAGCGTCTGCCCGCCGCCCGGCGTGGTGATGGCCAGCGCGCCGCCGAGGGCCGACAGCGTCAGGCTCCCCGTGCGGTTGACGCTGTCGCCGGCGGTGGCGACGTTGCAGGCCGCGGCGTCGCTGAAGCTGAGGTTGATCGAGCCGTCGACGGTGACCAGCCCGACGTTGCAGCCGTTGAACGTCGCCGTCCGCACGCCGGCGGTGCAGGTCGAGTAGGTGACCGGCAGGCACGAGGCCGCGTGCGCCGAGGGGATCGACGTCAGCGCGTCCATCGCCCGGCGCCACAGCGGCGGCCGCAGCTGGTCGGGCGCGCGCAGCACGGGCACCGCCGGCAGCATGGCGGTCGTCGAGCCGGCGCTGGCCGATTCGTCGGCGCTGGCCATCACCTCGCCGACGGAGGCGCCGATCTGCCCCTGGTCGGAGAGCCCCTCCTTCTTGCAGCCGGCCGCCAGCAACGACAGCGCCGCCGCCGTCAGCACGCCCAACTTCGATCCCGCGCGCGTCACCATGAGATGCTCCTTCGCCGAAAAAGCGAGCCTCGCGCCCCAGACATCGGACGGACGGACGGTGGCATTGAGGCGAGGCTCGGGATGGGGCCGGGCGGGAACGACTTCCCCGCCCGCTCACCCGATCAAGACCCCGCCCGCGCAAAAAACTGAAAGAGCACCCGCGCTTACAGGTGCTGTCGATCACAAATGGGAACCCTAAGCGGGTTCCCAAAACCCTCCCGCGATGGGCTTCGGCGAGCAAAGCCCGCCTACGCCCGACGCGATCCACGACTCAAAAATCGAACTTGCCGAAGGAGCCGAGCTCTTTGAAGGCCTGGACGAGGCGGCCGGTCATCCCCTTCTCGCCGATCTGCGTCCAGCCGCGCGGGTCGATGTACTTCTTGTTCGGCTTGTCGGGCCCCTCGGGGTTGCCGATCTGGGACATCAGGTAGGGGCCCTTCTCGTCCATGAACTGCTTGATCGGGTGCGTGTAGGCCCACTGTGTGTCGGTGTCGATGTTCATCTTCACCACGCCGTACGAGACCGCCTCGGAGATCTCCTCCGCCGTCGAGCCGGAGCCGCCGTGGAAGACGAAGTTGACCGGCTGCGGGCCCGTCTTGCGCTGCTCCTGAATGAATTTCTGCGAATCGCGCAGGATGGTCGGCTTGAGCTTCACGTTGCCCGGCGCGTAGACGCCGTGCGTGTTGCCGAACGAGGCGGCGACCGTGAAGCTGCCGATCGGGTTCAACACGTCATACGCCTTGAGGACGTCCTCGGGGCTCGTGTAGAGCTTGGCGTGGTCGGCGCCGGAGTTGTCGACGCCGTCCTCCTCGCCGCCGGTGATGCCGAGCTCGATCTCCAGCGTCATGTTCATCTTGGCGATGCGGGTCAGCGTGCGGGCGCTGATGTCGATGTTCTCCGCCAGCGGCTGCTCGGACAGATCGAGCATGTGCGAGCTGAACAGCGGCTCGCCGTTGCGCGCGAAGTACTCCTCGCCCGCCGCGATGACCCCTTCGACCCAGGGGAGGATCTTCTTGGCGCAGTGGTCGGTGTGCAGCACCACCGGGACGCCGTAGACCTTGGCCAGCGTCCGCACGTGGTGCGCGCCGGCGATGGCGCCCGCGATGGAGGCGGCCTGCGCGGCGTTGTCGATCGTCTTGCCGGCGTAGAACTGCGAGCCGGTGTGCGAGAACTGGATGATGATCGGCGACTTGGCCTCCTTGGCCGCCGCCATCGCGGCGTTCGCCGACGACGATCCGATCACGTTGACCGCGGGGAACGCGGCCTTGGCCTCCTTACAATAAGCAAACAGCTCTTTGAGCGCGGTGCCGGTGATGACTCCAGGTTTCAGCTTCAGGTTCGCCATGGGCGCGGCAGTATAGCCGGACGCGCGCGGTTTTCGAGCGCGGGCGACGGTCTAAATCGACCCGGATGCGGGCCAGCCCCGAGGCGCTCAGCGGCCGTGCAGGAGCCGTCTCACCCGGTTGAGCGGGCCGAGCACCCGGTGCAGCTCGTGCTGCGTCAGCAGGTGTGGCGGGGGCCGATGGGAGGGGGCCTGATGCGCAACCCGGGAGGCGGCCAGCGGGACGACGAAGTCCGTCGTCGTCTGGGCCGGCGCGTAGAAGAAGTCCTGCGGGAACAGGTTGACGGGCAGGAACTGGTTCTGCTGTCCGATCACCGACAGCACCGCAGTCCGGGCGGCGGCCGGATCGAAGGGCGACGGCACGGCGGTGTCCATCGAGGCGTAACGCGCGGTCAGCGGCGAGGCGAAGCTGGTCCCGTCCGGAAAGAGCAGCCATCCCCCGGCGTACTCGACCACGATGTCCTGGCCGGGCGCGTAGACGTTCACGCAGGCGCCGTAGTTCGAGAACGTGTTCCTGGCCAGCGTCAGGGGGTCGTAGGAACCGACCAGCAGATCCTTCGGATCGCCGAGGTCGCAGGAGAGCGAGTCGGCGCCGGTGTCGATCTCCACGCCGTCGTTCCCCGCGGCCTGCACCGTCAAGATGGACGGACCGGCGATGGTGGCGTTGTGGGCGTTGGTCATCTTGTCGATGAGCGCGAAGTAGGCCGACAGATCGATGGGCTGCGGGCACTTCGCCGTCACCTGCAGCGCCTCCAGCGTCTGCCGCGACTCGGCCCCGAAGCTCTCATTCACGACGCCGACCTTGTAGGTCGTCTGCGCCTCGGCGATCTGGGTATCGATCTGGGCCGGCTGGGCGACGGACGCCGCGTAGACCTGCGGGTCGCTCAGGAGGTCGACCGCCTGGTCGATGTCGGACTGGACGATGCAGTCGAAGCCGGTCATGAGCGACGACTCCGAGGCGAGCTCGCGCTCGACCAGGACCAGGCGCGCGTCGGGGTTCTCGTGCGAGACCGTCGTCGAGGTCGCCGTGCCGTGGTACGCGAAGGTCTGCATCTCGTTGTCGATCGGCGTCTTGAGCTGACTGATCTCGTCCCCGGTGAACACCTGGCTGGGCACCTCATTGGCGCGGACCATGGCGTTCCAGCGCAGCTTGAACTTCGCGATGGTGGGCATCGGATCGGGCTTGGCGCTGATCCCCGGCTTGAGGTCGCAGCTGTCGTCCGGCTGCGCCAGCTCGGTGAGGAGCTGTTGCTTGAGCGCATCGAGCGCGGGGCCGCCGTCGACCGCCGGCATGGACCCAGCGTCGCTGGCCGGTCCGCCCGAATCGTTGGCGCAGGTCTCGGTGTAGATCGCCGAGACCCGCCCCTGCAGATCGGCCGCCGAAAGATCGATCCCCGTGTCGATGACCATGACGTTCTGTCGTGGGTTGCCGCTCGGCGGGACCAGCTTGAAGCCCGAGTCGGAGCACGCCGCTCCGCCGACGATGCCCACCGCGCAAACCACGACGATCCAGAGCCGCGACCGAATCATGCAGCCAACCTCCTCGCGCATTCTTTCGTCCTCCGACCCGCCGGTCAACGTGTGATTGATCACGCCCGACGGGGTGCCGTCGCAAACGGCGGTCAGTTGTCGAACAGCGTGAACGGCCGGTTGCTCTCCGGCGCGGGAAAATCTTTGTTGGGGTGGGCGAACCGCTGCAGCCGGGCGAAGCCGCGCGGCGTGAGCGCCCCCATCACCAGGGCCAGCTTGCCGGGGGCCTGCGGGTCGGCGACGACCGCCCGGAACGCCCGATCGCCGAGCGGCCGCGCGTCGGGCATCGGCACCGCCAGCCCGCCCGCCAGCCGGTTGAGCGGCGCGGCGCCGACCAGCACCAGGTCGAAGCGCGCGCGGTCGGCAGCCGTCACCTCGCGATCGGCCTTGACGATGAACTTGGCCGCCACCATCGGCCCCCAGTCGGCGAGCGCGCCCGCCAGCGCCTTGGCCGCCGCCACCACCTGGGACGACCCGTTCGTGCCATAGACGTAGAGGTGCGGCCGCTGCCGGGGGACGCTCTTGCCGTAGAGCCCCGGAATCGCCTCGCCGGCCGGCGGCGCCGAGAGCGGCGCCTTCGGGGCCGCCGGATCGCGCTTGATGGCCGCCAGCGTCCGCAGGAGCTGGGCGTCCTTGTAGGCCGGCACCCAGGCGGCGTGGTTCACCCCGGGGTACTCGGTGTAGTGGACGTTCTTCCCCAGCCAGCCGAGCGCCTCGTAGCGCGCCGCCATCTTGCGCGAATCCTCGACGGGGACCGTGGGGTCCTTGTCGCCGTGGAAGATGAAGACCTGCAGGTGCGCGGCGTTCTCCGCGAGGGCCGGCGGCGAGAGCGCCGCCAGGCGCGGCAGGTCGTAGAGCGCGGCGTCGGCCGGCTGGACCATTCGCCCGTAGTCGGTGATCCCGCAGACCGGAGCCAGCGCCGCGAACAGCTCCGGGTGACGGAGGCCGATCGCCCAGGTGCCGCCGCCGCCCATGGAGAGACCGGTGAGCGTGATGCGCGCCGGATCGATCTTGTAGGCGCGGCGCACGTCGGCGATGACGCGCATGACGTCGTCGTACCCGAGCCCGTCGTAGCCCATCAGCTCGCCGCGGCCGAGCGGCGAGACGACGAACGCCGGCACGTCGGGGAGCGGGAGCTGGTTGCGCGAGGCCTCGGCGTCGGTCTCGTTCGGCCGGTTGTCGAGCCCGAACACGCGCCGCAGGTTGTGCCGGTGGTCCGAGTAGGCGCCGTGCAGCGCCACGATGAGCGGCCAGGCGGTCTTCTTGTCGTAGCCGTCGTAGCGGCGCGGCACGTAGAGCGCGTACGGCTGCAGCGTCCCGTCCCAGGCGGCGCGGTAGGCCTTCACCAGCTCGCCGGTCGCCGTCCGGTAAGGGTCGTCCCCCTTGGCCACACGCTCGGCGTAGCTGCGCGCGGTGGCCAGCGTATCGCGCACGAAGGCGTTGTCGCGCGCCGGCTTGGTGACCGAGGCGCGGCGGAGGTCGGCGTCCTCGACCAGCCGCTCGATCGAGGGGAGCGTGACCTCGCGGAGGACCTCCGTGCGGGCGGCGGCGCGCGCCTTGGCGATCGCGGCCAGCGCGGCGGCGCGCAGCGCCTCGACGTCGCTTTCGCCGCGGGCCCGCCGGGCAGGGACGACCGCCGCGGCGAGCACCGCGAGCGCCGCGCAGAGGGCGGGCGGCGCCGTCAGGTCCCGGCTTCCGAGTCTGCTTCCGAGCTTCATCGATGCGGGTGGAAGAAGGTGCGCTTGGTCGCCTGCTTCCGCGGCGGGGGCGACCTCCGGAGCGCCACCGCGATCTTGCGATCGGCCGTGCTGTGGATCGCCACCTTGCGCGTGGCCGGCACGTAGCCGCGCTTGACCAGCACGATCTCGTACGTGTTGCCGGTCTTGAAGTGGAGGGCGATCGGCGTGCGCCCGAGGACGCGCGCCTTCGTCTTCACCACCGCGCCCGCCGGCGCGCTGGTGATGTGCAGGACGGCCGTCTCCACGCGCGGGACCTCGACCGCCGTCGGCCTGCCGGGAACGGCGCCGCGCTTGGGCGGCAGCGGCGCCGGCTTCTTGTGCGAGCGCGGCGACGATGCCGGGGCCGGCGGCGGCGCTTCGGCCTCGTCCTCGCCGATGATCGCGTGCTCGGCGTCGGCGACCACCTTCTTGAGCAGCGACTCCTCGTCGTCGTCGTCCTCGGATTTCTTGGGGGGCTCCGTCTTCTTTTCGGGCTCGGCCGACGGTCCTGGGGGCTCGGGCGGCGGCGCCTCCGCGACCGCCGCGTGCGCGTCCGGGGTCCCGGCGGCGACGGCCGGCGCGGCGGTGGGCGAGCCGGCCGCGTCGACGACCGCCACGACCGGCTTCTCCGCTGCCGGTGCGGGCGGCGGCGGCGCCGGTTGGACGGGGGCCGGCGTCGGCTTCACGGCGGCGGGCGACGGCTCGGCGATCGGTGCCTGCGGGGGCGAGGGCTTGCCGGCGCCGGCGCCCCCGCCGATGCCGAGCACCGTCGTCATGCCGCGATTCTGGGCCCAGACCCAGGCATAGCGGGCCCCGACCACGCCGCCCAGCGTGAGCAGCACCCCCAGCCAGAAGCTCCCCGAACGGCGGCGCCCGGGCGGCGGCCCGCCTGGCTTCACGATCTCCGCCGTGTGCCCGCTGCGCGCCGGCGCCTCGGCATTCGCCTCGGTGCGCAGCTCCGGCGACGGCGTGCGGCCGCGCTGCATCTCGGTCCGGTCGGCCTGCTCGAGGTCGCGCAGCTCGAACGAGGTGCCGACCGATAGATCGGTCCCCACGATGTCGTGGACCACGCCCCCCGTGTCGCGCGGCGCCTTGCCGATCGAGGGGACCTTGTCGCGCCGCTCGAGCTGTTCGAGCCAGGACTTGAGCTCGGTCTGGCCGGCCGAGTGGAACTCGGTGCGCAGCACCCGCTCGACCTCGACCAGCATCTCTTCGGCGGTCTGGTAGCGCTCCGCCGGGTGGAGTCGCATGGCGCGCCGGATGATCGCCGCCAGCGACTCGCCCAGGCCCGGCTTGGCCTCTTGCGGCGGCATGAACTCCGCCTTCTGGACCCGCAGCAGCGACTCGAGGTCGTTGTTCGCCTCGAACGGCAGCTTGTCCGTCATCATCCGGTAGAGCATCGACCCGACCGAGAAGATGTCGGACCGCCGGTCGATCATCAGCCCCTGCGCCTGCTCGGGGGACATGTACGCCACCTTCCCCTTGATGACGCCGGCCGCGGTCTGCTCCCGCTTGCGCTGGGCCTTGGCGATGCCGAAGTCGGCCAGCTTGATCTCGCCCTCGGTGCTCACCAGCACGTTGTTGGGGCTGATGTCGCGGTGGACGATCCCCAGCGGCTTGCCGTCGCGGCTCTTGCCGTGGGCGTAAGCCAGCGCCCGGCAGACCTGCGAGACGACGTAGAGGCCGAGCGCGGTGGGGAAGACCATCTGGGCGGCGTGGGCCCGCTGCAGGACCTTTTCGAGGTCCCAGCCGTCGACCAGCTCGAGGGCCAGGAAGTAGCGGCCCGCGGCCACCCCCAGGTCGAGGACCTGCACGATGTTCCCGTGCTGGAGGCTCATCGAGATGTGAGCCTCGTCGAGCAGCATGTTGCGGAACTGCGGATCGGCCGAATACTGCGTGAGGATGCGCTTGAGGACGAGCTGCTTCTCGAACCCCTCGGCCCCGTGCTGGACGGCCAGAAAGATCTCGGCCATCCCCCCGTCGGCGAGTTTGCCGAGGATGGTGTATCGCCCGTGCGCTGCCATCAGAGTGGGCTAAGGTATCATTCTCCGATGCTCAAGCTCTACGCGCGCCTTGCGGGAAAATCGATCCGCCTGGCGCTGCGCGGTTGGCCCGCCGCCGTGGTGCTGCCGATTTATGCGACTCTCCTGGTGATCGCCGCCGGCCAGACCGCCCAGCTCGGCCTGGTGGGCGGCTTCCTGCTGTCGTTCGTGGCGGCGTTCCTCATTTCCAGTTACCTACATTTGGTGTGGATGGCGGTGGCTGGCCGCAAGATCACCTTCGCGGACCTGCGCGACAGCTTCATGGCGCATTTCTGGGACGTCATCAGCGTCATGTTCGCCACCTGGATCATCCAGCTGCTGGTCAGCACCGTGACCGGGAGCGCCGGCGATCGCGGGAAGATCATCGCCGTCCTCGTCGACCTGACCATGGTGGTGTTCTTCAACCCGGTCCCCGAGCTCATCTATCTCAGCGGCGGGCGGGTGCGCTCGTTCGGCCTGCTGATGGAGGCGGGGCGCTTCATCTCGGCGCACTGGCCCGAGTGGCTGGCGCCGAGCGCGCTGATGGCGGCGGTCATCCTCGCCCCCTCGGGCCTCCTCAACCCGGGCCCGCTGGCGGTGAAGCTGCTCATGTTCCAGCAGCTCTTCTCGCTCGAGGGGCTGACCAGCGCCGTGCTCCGGTTCCCGCTCTGGCTCGCGCCGCTCCTGCTGCTCTTCATCACCTGGGGGATGGTGTTCCGCGGGCTCCTCTACGACGAGCTCGTCTCGCGCGTCCGCCGCCCGCGTCCATGGCCCTAGAAAAAGACAAACGAAAGCCCCCGGAGACCGATCCGTTCGGCATCGTCGCGACCTTCACCGACGCGGCCGGCGCCACGCACACCACCTCCGAGGAGACGCGCGCCGCGCTCAAAGCGGCGATGGGCGCCGACCCGCACGCGGAGGCGCCCGAGGACGACGGCGCGCGCGCCGTGCGCGTCCTGGTGCCGGGCGGCGACCGGCGGCTCCCCGGGCGCGCCGACCTGGTCCTGGAGGACGGCGCCCACCACGCCGTCGAGGGCGAGCTGCCCGGGAACCTGCCGCTCGGCTATCACCGCCTCTACCCGGCGGGCGGCGCCTACCCCGCGAGCGGCGCCGAGCAGTCGCTGATCGTCAGCCCCGGCCACTGCTTCCTGCCCGAGGACCTGCGCACCTGGGGCTTCGCCGCGCAGGTCTACGCCGCCCGTTCGCGGGCGAGCTGGGGCATCGGCGACCTGGCCGATCTGGCGCGCATCGGGCGCTTCACCAGGCACCTCGGCGGCGGCGTGGTGATGGTCAACCCGATGAGCGCGCCGACGCCGGTCCCCCCGATCGAGCCGTCGCCCTACTATCCGTCGAGCCGCCGGTTCGCCAACCCGCTCTTTTTACGCGTCGAGGAGGTCCCCGGGTGGGAGGGGCTCGACGCCGGAACGCGCGAGCGGCTCGGCAACGCCGGCCGCGCCCTGAACGCCACCCGCAAGATCGACCGCGACGCTGTCTTCAAGCTGAAGATGGAGGCGCTGGAGGCGATCTTCGCCGATTTCGACGGCGAGGTCGGCTTCGACTGGTTCCGCTGGGGGCGCGGGCAGGCGCTGACCGACTTCGCGACTTATTGCGCGCTCGCCGAGCGGCACGGCAAGGACTGGCGGCAGTGGCCGGTGGAAGTGCGCCGCCCCGACGGTGGCGGGATCCGCGAGTTTCGCGGCGCGAACGCCGAGCGCGTGACTTTTCACGCCTGGCTGCAGTGGCGGCTCGACGCCCAGCTCGCGCGCGCCGCCGAGGAGATCGCCATCGTCAACGACCTGCCGATCGGCCTCGACGTGGCGGGCGCCGACGCCTGGTGCTGGCAGGACCTCATGGCGCGCGAGGTGTCGGTCGGCGCCCCGCCCGACGAGTTCAACGCCGCCGGCCAGGACTGGGGCCTGACCCCCTTCATCCCCCACAAGCTGCGCGCCGCTCGCTACCAGCCCTTCATCGAAACGATCCGGGCGATGCTTCGCCACGTCGGCGGCCTGCGCATCGACCACGTGATGGGCCTGTTCCGGCTGTTCTGGATCCCGCGCGCGCTCGGGACCAAGGGAGGGAGCTACGTCCGCGCCCGCGCCGACGAGCTCTTGGCCATCGTGGCGCTCGAGAGCGAGCGCGCGAGGGCGTTTGTCATCGGTGAGGACCTGGGGACCGTGGAGCCCGGCGTGCGTGAACGGTTGCACGACACCAAGATGCTGTCGTACCGGCTGCTCTACTTCGAGCCCTCCCCGCCCGAGCACTTCCCCGAGCTGGCGTTGTCCAGCGTGACGACGCACGACCTGCCGACCATCGCCGGGTTGTGGACCGGCAGCGACGCGGCGGCGCAGAAAGAGATCGGCGTCGACCCCAACGAGCAGGGGACGAAGGCGCTGCGCGACAAGCTGCGGAAGCTCTGCGACGTGAAGGAGGACGCCGCGGTCGAGGTGGTGATCGAGTCGACCCACCGCGCGCTGGCCCGGGCGCCTTCCAGGGTCGTGCTGGCGACGCTCGACGACGCCGTCGCCGCCCCCGAGCGCCCCAATTTGCCCGGGACCGTCGCAGAGTGGCCCAACTGGTCGCTGCCACTCGAACGGTGCCTCGAAGAGATCGAGGAGCTCGAGCTCCCGCGGCGGATCGCCGACGCGCTCAAGCGTTAACGCGCCTACTGCTGCGGACCTTTCATTCGCCCGGCCGCGCGCCTATCATGCGCGCCCGTGAGCCCGGACGAGCCCGTCGAAATCACCGACCACGACCCGCACTACGAGGGCCGCTACCGCGCCGAGCGCGACCGCCTCCGCATCGGTCTGGCGACCGCGTCGCTCAAGTTCGAGCACATCGGGTCGACCGCGGTGCCGGGGCTGGCGGGGCGGCCCATCGTCGACCTGATGCTGGGCGCGCCGCCCGCCTCCTGGGCGGCGCTCGAGGAGCTGCGGGCGCGGGTCGTGGCGCTGGGGTACGAGGACCTCGGCGAAGCGGGCGCGCCGGGGCGGATCTGCTTCCGGCGGCGGACGAAG
>DATNDC010000220.1:0-14155 GCA_035607055.1 Polyangia bacterium | reverse complement strand
TCGTAGGCCAGGTCGCGGTCGACGAAGAGGAGGTCTTCCATGTCCTCCTTGCGGATCACGAACAGGCGGCAGGCCTCGTGCGCGCGGGCGTCGGCGCTGCGCGGGAAGTCGTCGATGAGGGCCATCTCGCCGAAGTGCGTGCCGGCGCGCAGGATGGCCAGCGCCTCCTCGCCCATCCCCGCCACCTGCTTGCCGATGCGCACCGCGCCCGAGAGGATGAGGTACATCTTGTCGCCCTGGGCCCCCTCCTTGAAGATGATGGCGCCCGAGGCGTAGTCCTCCTCGATCCCCAGGGCGGCGATCCGGCGCAGGTAGCTCGGCTGCAGAGCCGCGAACAGGCTGATCTTCGACAGCAGCTCGACCGCCTTCTCGGGGGGGATGGCCGAGCGCGCAGCGGGCGGGGCGGCCGTCTCCGGCGGCGCCGGCGCGGCGACCTGCGCGGCGCTGATGCCGGACACTTCGGTCAGCTCGAAATCTGGCTCGGACTCGCCGCCCGGCGCGGTCGGCTCACTGCTCATCCCCGCCGATTATGCCAGGAACGACGCCCGGGCGGGAGTCGGCGGCGTGCAGCGCGCCGTTGACTTTCGGGGCACGAACGGGGCACGCTCGGCCCCGTCGCGCCCAGGAGCTCACACATGACCAACTTCGGGAAATGGTTGTCGCGGTTTTTGCTGGCCGGTCTCACCGCCGCTTCGGTGTCGGGGTGCGTTCAACAGGACGACAAAAAAGAAGAGTCGCCCGCCCCGCCGGCGGCAACGCCGCCCGAGCCGGCGCGCTCCGCGGTGGCCATCGACGCCAAGGTCACCTACGCGATCGCCACCGCCGGCGGGAAGTGCCTTCAGTTCGGCGGCGGCAGCAAGGCCGACACCGCCCAGGCTGAGATCGCCACCTGCAACGGCTCGCCCGCGCAACAGTTCAAGGTCCAAGCGATCCCCGGCAACTACGACACGCTCGTCAACGTGAACAGCGACAAGTGCCTCGACGTCGCCGCCTTCGCGACGGGTGACACGGCCAAGGTCCAGCAGTACGCCTGCAACGGCGGCGCGAACCAGAACTGGATCGTCGCCGACGGCAGCCCGGGCATGATCAGGCTGGTGGCACGTCACAGCGGCAAGGTCCTGGCCGTCACCGGCGCAGGCGCCGCCGACGGCACCGTGGTCGGCCAGCAGAGCTGGACCTCGGCGCCCAACCAGCAGTTCAAGCTGAAAGGTCCCGCAGTTCCCGCGCCGCAGGCGGCCGGCGCCGGCGGCGCCCCCGGCGCCACGCCGGCCAACACCGCGGGCAAGAAAAAGAAGGGGAGCAAGCACGCCGACGCCAAGGCGGCCCCCCGCGCGACGCCGTAGTCGGGTCCCTTCCTAGTAGCTCCAGTACACGAAGGTCAGCCGGGTGTACCACCCGGGGACGCTGCGGTTCCAGCCGGGGTTCGCCCGTACGTTATTGGAACCGCCTTCGAGCGCGAGCTGGGTGGTGTGGTCGAACGTGTACGAGGTGACGCCGTAGATCTCCAGGGCTATCTCGTCGTTCAGATCCTCGAGCGGCGCCCAGGGGACGGCGTGCGCCCCGAGCAGCACCTGGTCGGTGATCTGCCAGTCGAGCCCGAGGTTCATCACCCCGTTGGTGAACTGCGAGGTCTGCGTGGCCGGCGGGTTGATGTCGCGCCAGATCGTCGCCTCCAGCCAGAACCCGAGCACGCGCCAGGGGACCAGCTTGAAGGCCACGTCGGCGCCCCACTCGACCTCGAACGGTGACGACCGGTAGACTTCCAGCTCGGTGGTCAGCGCGCCTTGGGCCCGCGCGCGACGAAGAAAAGCGTACGACAGGCCGGCGCTGGTCAGGTTGAGCCGATTGACGGCGGCGCAGTTGCTCGGCTGATCGCCGCCGTCGGCGCAGATGATCCGCGGCGCGAAGACGTCGACCTCGAAGCTGTCGGCGATGCCCGCCCGGAGCGAGAGCCCGGCGGTGAAGGCGGGGAAAAACTGATACGTGCCGCCGTTCGTGGGATCGACGTTGAACCGGTGGTTGGGAGCGAACGTGGCGCCGGTGCCTCCCAGCTCTATCATCCCGCCGAGCAGGACGATCGGGCGCTGCAGATAGGCGAGCGGCCAGCGCTCGGGGGCCAGAGGCGGCTGGACCGACAGCTCCGGATCGTCGGCAGCCGCGCGCCCAGCGCTCCCCAGGATCGCGAAGAACAGCAGCGCCGACACGCCGCTCTCGAGCGCGCGCCCGAGGCTCGAGCTGATCATCCGCCCCGCCACGGGCCGATTGTACGCGGGTTGGCGGGCGCTGGTCGGCGCTAGCCGAGGAAGCGCTCGGCGTCGATGGCGGCCATGCAGCCGGTGCCGGCGGCGGTGATCGCCTGGCGGTAGACGTGGTCGGCGACGTCACCGCAGGCGAACACGCCCGGGATCTTGGTGGCGGTCGACCCGGGCTTGACCTTCAGGTAGCCGGCGGCGTCCATGTCGAGCATGCCGCGAAACAGCTTGGAGTTCGGCTCGTGGCCGATGGCCACGAACAGGCCGCCCGCCGCCATCTCGGTGACGGCGCCGGTGCGGGTGTCGCGCAGCTTGACGCCCGTGACGCCCGGCCGCGGCAGCTCACCCAGGATCTCCTCGACGACCGCGTTGGTCACCAGCGTGATCCTCGGGTTGTTGACGGCGCGCTCGAGCATGATCTTCGAGGCGCGGAACTCGTCGCGGCGATGGACGATGACGACCTTGGGGGCGAAGCGGGTCAGGAAGTTCGCCTCCTCCATCGCCGTGTCGCCGCCGCCCACCACGATGAGGTCGCGCCCCTTGAACAGCGCGCCGTCGCAGGTGGCGCAGGCCGAGACGCCGTAGTTCTGGAACTTCTGCTCCGAGGGGATCCCCAGCCACTTGGCGGAGGCGCCGGTGGCGATGATCACCGTCTCGGCGACCAGGTTCCCTTCGGTCGACGTCAGCTTGAACGGGCGGTCGGAGAGATCCACGGCGGTCACGTCGGCCGTCACCACGCGCGTGCCGAACCGCTCGGCCTGCGCCTTGAACAGCTCCATCAGCTCGGGGCCCTGGACCCCTTTGGGGAAGCCGGGGTAGTTCTCCACCTCGGTGGTGATCATCAGCTGGCCGCCGGGGAGGGTGACCGGCTCGATGGCGGCGCCCCCCCCCTCGAACATCACCGGCTCGAGGTTGGCGCGGGCAGCATAGATCGCCGCCGTGTAGCCGGCCGGCCCGGAGCCGATGATGGCGACCTTGGTTCTGTCGGGAAATGGCATGGGGGACTCTCTTTGCTGGCTCGCTTCGCGAGCCTGGGCCTCGATTCTTTAATTGGATGCCCGGCCCCTGGCAATCGGTTTCATTTCGAGGTCCGCCGCCAGGGCCCGGTTCGGCCCCCGGCCTTCTCCTCCAGGCGCAGGGCGGTGATCTCGACGCCGCGCTCGGCCCCCTTGACCATGTCGTAAACGGTCAGCGCGGCCGTGCCCACAGCCAGCATGGCTTCCATCTCGACGCCCGTCCGATCGACGGCCCGGGCTGTCGCCACCAGCCGGACGCCGGGAAGCGTGCGATCGACGGTCGCTTCGACGTCGCAGTTGGTGAGTCGAATCGGGTGGCAGAGGGGAATCAGCTCGGCCGTCCGCCGGGCCGCCATGATCCCGGCCAGCCGCGCCACCGCCAGCACGTCGCCCTTGCCGCGCGCCCCGGTGGCCCGCTCGACGAGGCGCAGCGTCTCGCGCTTCATCTTCACCGCCGCCGAGGCGGTCGCCGTGCGGACCGTCTCCGGCTTGTCGGCGACGTCGACCATCCGCGCGGCCCCCCGCGCGTCGACGTGCGACAACCGCGCCCTGGATTGACTGGGCGACGCGGCTTTGCCGCGGCGACCAGTGGGGGTTTTGGGGGACGCAGAGGCGGCCCGCTTCGCTCGGCGAGCAGTGCTCACGCGCAAGCCGCCGGGCGGTCCCCCCATCTATTCGACGGTGACGCTCTTGGCGAGGTTGCGGGGCTGGTCGACGTCGTTCCCCTTGGCCACGGCGATCGCGTAGCTCATGAGCTGCAGCGGCAAGACCGTCAGGAAAGGCTGCAACAGCGCCGGCGCGTCCGGGATGGTGAGCACCCGGTCGCACTGGGAGGCCAGCTGCTCGTCCCCGTGGGTGCCGATGCCGATGGTGTGGCCGTTGCGGGCGCGCACCTCCTGCAGGTTGGAGAGCACCTTCTCGTAGCCGGGCCCTCGCGGCGCCAGCACCACGACCGGGACGCCGTCATCGACCAGCGCGATGGGACCGTGCTTCATCTCGCCGGCGGCGTACCCCTCGGCGTGGATGTAGGAGATCTCCTTGAGCTTGAGCGCCCCCTCGAGCGCGATGGGGTAGTTGGTCCCGCGTCCGAGAAAAAGAAAGTCCTTCGCGTAGCGGTACTCTCTGGCCAGCTGCTTGAGGTCGCCGAGCGCCTCCAGCGCCTCGGTCATCTTGGTGGGCGTGAGCGCCAGCTCCTCGACCAGCTTGGCGGCCGCGTCGGGCTTGAGGTTGCCGCTCCGCCGGCCGACGTGGACGGCGATCAGCGCCAGCGCCGCCAGCTGCGCGGTGAAGCACTTGGTCGAGGCGACGCCGATCTCCGGCCCGGCGTAGGTGTAGAGGACGCCGTTCGAGGCGCGGGGGATCGCCGAGTCGACGACGTTGGAGATGGCCAGCACCCGGGCGCCGCGCGCGCGCGCCTCCTTGACCGCCGCCAGCGTGTCGGCCGTCTCGCCGCTCTGCGAGATGGCGACGACCAGGTCCTCGGGCCCGATCACCGGATCGCGGTAGCGGAACTCGCTGGCCAGGTCGACCTCGCAGGGGACGCGCGAGGTCCCCTCGATGAGGAACTTGCCGACCAGCCCCGCGTGGTACGAGGTGCCGCAGGCGACGATCACGATGCGCCGCAGGCTGCGCGGGTCGACCTCGAACCCCTCGAGGTCGGCGTCGTGGTCCTCGAGCAAGAGGCGGCCGCGCAGGGTGTCGGTGATGGCGCGCGGCTGCTCGTGGATCTCCTTGAGCATGAAGTGCGGGAACCCGCCCTTCTCGGCCTGGGCGGCGTCCCAGGTGATCGTGCGCGGCTGGCGCTCGCGCGGCTTCCCCTCGACGTCGGTGATGACCGCCTTGCCCGCGGTCACGGAGACGACGTCCCCCTCGTCGAGGAAGATCACCTCGCGCGTGTGCTCGAGGATGGCGGGCACGTCGGAGGCAAGGAAAGTCTCCCCCTGGCCGAGGCCAAGCACCAGCGGCGAGGCGTTCTTGGCCGCCGCCAGCTCGCCCGGGTGCTTGTCGGAGATGACCACCAGCGCGTAAGCGCCGTGCACCTGCCGCAGCGCGCGCCGCAGCGCCTCGACCAGCGTGGGCGCCCCGCCCAGGAGCGCCTCATCCACCAGGTGGGCCACGATCTCGGTGTCGGTCTCCGAGGAGAACTTGCGCCCCGCCGCCTCCAGGCGCGCCCGCAGCGTCAGGTAGTTCTCGATGATCCCGTTGTGGATGACCGAGACGCTCCCCGCCTTGTGCGGGTGGGCGTTGGCCTCGCTGGGGCGGCCGTGCGTGGCCCAGCGGGTGTGCCCGATCCCCAGCGTCCCCTCGGGCGTCTCGCGCGCCACCATCGCCTCGAGACCGGCCAGCTTCCCCCGGCAGCGCAGCACCTGGGTGCCCCGCCCGCCGACGATCGCCACCCCGGCTGAGTCGTAGCCGCGGTACTCGAGCCGCCGCAACCCCCCGAGCAGGATCGGCGTCGCCTGCCTCGACCCCACGTAGCCAACGATTCCACACATGAGCTGAATCTAAGGCTATCCCAGGAGGTTGGCGACTGGCCAGCGGGAAGAGAGGCTGCGGTCCTGATTGCACCCGGCGACGCGCGCGCTTAGCATCGGCGCTTTCATGCGTTTCTCACTTCGCCCGGACGACTGGTCGGAGCGCCAGACGGGCCTCTTCATCATCCTGATTGGCCTTTTGCTCTACGTCCCGCTCGCGGGCGCGTACGGCCTCTACGACCCCTGGGAGACCCACTACGGTGAGGTGGCCCGTCAGATGACCGAGCGAGGCGACTACATCAGCCTCTGGTGGCCGGGCGCGCCGATCGACGCCGAGCACTTCTGGTCCAAGCCGGTGCTGTCGTTCTGGATCATGAGCCTGTCGATGCAGCTGTTCGGGCTGCGCCACGCCCCCTCGGGGACGCTGGCCACCTCGTTCCGCCCCGAGTGGGCGATGCGGCTGCCGTTCTGCCTGCTCGGCGTGCTGGGGATGTACGGCATCTACCTGTGCGTCTCGCGGTTCGTGAGCCGCCGGGCCGGGATCTTCGCCGCCATCGTGACGGCGACCTCGCCGATGTACAGCCTGGTGTCGCGGCAAGCGATGACCGACATGGCCTTCGTGGGCCCGATGACGATGGCGCTCGCCCTGGGGGCGCTGGCGCTGTTCGACGACGAGGACACGCCCTTGCCGCGGCGCACGGCCCAGCTCGGCCCGCTGCGGCTCGGCTGGCCGCACCATCCGCTCCTCTACCTGGCGGCCGGGCTGTTCGCCGTCGTCTCGCTGCCTCAGCTCATCGTCAACGTGGTCCAGCTCCGCTGGACGTTCACCCTGGCGCACCACAATTATTCGCTCCCCGGCGTGCTGGTGATGCTGCCGTACATCGCCGGGTTCCTGGCCTACTTCGGCCTCATCGGGCGGCTGCGCACCAAGCCGGGGCTCTACCTCAACATCGCCGCCACGCTGTGCGGCCTGGCGACGCTGGCCAAGGGGATCGCCGGGCTCGGCCTGCCGGTGATCGTCTTTCTGGCCTATCTCGGCTTCACCTGGAACTGGAAGCGGCTCCGGCGCGCGCAGCTGGGGTTCGCCATCCTGCTGGCGCTCCTGACCGTGGCGGTGGTGGCCGTCCCCTGGCACCACGCCATGCTGGTTCGCCACGGCAAGCCTTTCTGGGACGAGCTCTACGGCGACAACCACTGGCGGCGGCTGGTCGTCGGGCGGCACGGCGATCGCGGGACCTTCGAGTACTTCCTGCGCGAGCTCGGCTACGCCGTCCTCCCCTGGATCGCCCTGGCGCCGGCGGCGCTGGGCGCCGTCGTCATGCGGCGGCCGAATCCGAGCGGCGGGGCGGCCGAGGCGCGGCGCCAGGGGATCTACTGGTTCGGCGCCATCTGGTTCGTCTCGGCCTACGCGCTGGTCTCGCTGTCGGTCACCAAGTTCCACCACTACATCCTGCCGGCGCTCCCCGGGCTCGGCATCGTGGTCGGCTGCTTCCTCGACGACCTCTGCGCCCGCCGCGCCAGCCGGACCGCCGCCGCCGCCGCGGTGGTGGGGATCCCGCTTCTCGCGCTGGTGATCGTCGACCTGGCGTTCGCCCCCAAGGACGCGCAGCACTTCATCTGGCTGTTCTCGTACGACTACATCAACACGCCGCAGGGGCGCCCCTGGCCGCCCGCGCTCGACTTCCGCCCGGCGCTGATCGCCTTCGCGGCGCTGTTCGCGCTGGCCACCGCGGCGCTCGCCTGGCGGCGCATCCAGCGCTGGGCGGCGATCGGGCTCTGCCTGCTGGCCGTCGCCTTCACCTACTTCCTGCTCGACGGCTACCTGATGAAGGTGACCCCTTACTGGACGCAGAAGGGGCTCATCGCCAACTATTACAAGTTGCGCCGCTCGCCCGCCGAACACCTGCTCGTCTGGCAGATGTACTGGCGCGGCGAGAACTTCTACACCGAGAACGAGATCTACGAGGGTCCGACCGACGAGCGGACCGTCTTCCTCGGCGACAAGAACGCCGAGAACCTGAAAGCCTGGATGGGCCGCCACCGCGGGCAGCGGGCCTTCTTCCTGATCGAGCGCGCCCGCATGAGCCAGCTCGAGGGGCTGGTGCCGCCCGAGGCCAAGGCCAGCCTCAAGATCGTCGACGAGAGCAACATGAAGTTCTGCCTGGCGCAGATCCAGCTCTGACCCGAGCGCCCCGCCCGAGGTGACGATGATTCGGCCGGTCGTTTCCTCCGCGTTCATCCTGCTGGCGGGATGCACGGGCAAACCGTTGACCCCGACCGACGCGGGGGGCGATGGTCTCGCCGGTACCGTCAATCCCACGGCTGCCATTCAGCCGTGTGGAGGGTCGGTAGAGGCCACGGGGGCCACCCCGGCGGGAACCTTCAACGCGACGATGGTGAGCGCTCGGTTCGGAGCCTGTGATTCGGTTCTGGTCACCATCGGGGACCAGACGGAGCAGCTCTCCTTGAGTTTCTCCGTCGCGCTGCATACCGCCGATGGCGGAACCGTCGCGACCGGGACGCAAACCGTGATCGCGGACTTGCACGACAATCGGGGCCGCACGACATCGACGTTAACCAGCGAGACGACGTCCGCGGACGACGTCTATGCGCGTGAAGCAGTCGACGCCGGCCCGCTGGACGGGGGGATCCAAGGTCAGATAGCGGGGACGTTCAAGCTCTCGCAGGACGGCTTCGCGATCGCCGGAGCCTTCTCGACCCCTTATTGTCAGCTCAACTTGCTGCCCACGTTGTGTACCGACTGACCTCCGGGCGCGCGCTCCGCCTGGGCCCGGCTGCAGCCCCGACCGCCTCCCGGACGGACGCGCGGTCGGTCATTGACGGCCGGGGGGGCGGGTGGCAGGATTCGCCCTCCCCGGGGGGGACCCCCTGGGGTTTCGTCGTGCTCAAAGCCCTCACCATATTCAGCGGAAACGCCAACCGCGAGCTGGCGCAGGCGATCTGCCGCTACGTCGAGACGCCGCTCGGCCGCGCCGAGGTCACGCGCTTCGCCGACGGTGAGGTCTACGTCGAGATCAACGAGAACGTCCGGGGCGTGAACTGCTTCGTCGTGCAGCCGACCTGCGCGCCGGCCAACGACAACCTGATGGAGCTGCTGGTCATGATCGACGCGCTCAAGCGCGCCTCGGCCGGCTCGATCATCGCGGTGATTCCCTACTTCGGATACGCGCGCCAGGACCGCAAGAGCAAGCCGCGCACGCCGATCTCGGCGCGCCTGGTGGCCGATCTGCTGACCGCGGCCGGCGTCAACCGCGTGCTGTCGATCGATCTGCACGCCGGGCAGATCCAGGGATTCTTCAACATCCCGGTAGATCATCTGTATGCCATGCCGGTGCTGATGGACGACCTGCGCCTGCGCTTTTCGCAGGACGCGGTCATCGTCTCGCCCGACGCGGGCGGCGTCGAGCGGGCGCGCGCCTACTCGAAGCGCCTGGGGACCAGTCTGGCGATTATCGACAAACGAAGGCCGGCGCCCAACGTGTCGGAAGTCGTCAACATCATCGGCGACGTCAAGGGGCGCGACGCCATCATCGTCGACGACATGGTCGACACGGCGGGCACGCTCTGCGCCGCGGCGCAGGCGGTCAAGGCGCAGGGGGCGCGCGCGGTGTTCGCCTGCGCCAGCCACGGCGTCCTCTCGCCGCCGGCCCTCGAGCGGATCATGGCCTCGCCGCTCGAGGAGCTGCTCATCACCGACACGGTTCCGGTGCGTCCCGACGTGCGGAACTGCCCGAAGATCAAAGTTCTCCCCGTCGCGCGGCTGCTCGGCGAGGCGGTCAAACGAATTCATCACGGCGACTCGATAAGCTCGCTGTTCATCTAGATAAAACCGGAACACAAAAGGAAAAGAAGTCATGGATTTCGCAAAGGTCAACGTCGAGGTCAGGACCGGTCTGGGCAAGGGCGGGTCGCGCAAGGTGCGCGCCGCCGGCAAGGTCCCGGGCGTGGTTTACGGGCGCAAGGTCGAACCGATCGCCGTGACCTTCAACGAGAAGGAACTGCTCACCTCGCTCGACAAAGAGAAGAAGCGGAACACCGTCCTCCAGCTGTCGATCAGCAACGGGGGCAAGTCGGAGGAGGTGACCGCCATGGTGCGCGAGGCGCAGGTGAACCCGCTCTCGCGCCGGCTGGTCCACGTCGACTTCCTGCGTGTCGATCTGGACACCGAGGTCCACGTCACGGTGCCACTGCTGCTGACCGGCAAGGCGGTCGGCCTCACCAACGGCGGCAACCTGCACCAGAGCATGCACGTCATCGCGATCGCGGCGAAGCCGGCCGCCATCCCGACCAAGCTGGAGGCCGACGTGACGGCGCTGGACATCGGCGACGCGCTCCACGTGAGCGATCTGAAGCTCGGCGAAGGGGTGCGCGCGCTGCTCGACCCCCGCGAGGCCATCGCCTCGGTGGTGGCGCCGAAAGCCGAAAAGGTCGAGGCCGAGGCGGCCCCGGTCGAGGGCGCGGTCCCGGCGGAGGGCGCTGCGGCGGCCCCGGCGGCGGGCGGCGCGGCGGCTCCGGCGGCCGGCGGCAAGGGCGGCGCGGCGGCCCCGGCGGCCGCTGGCAAAGAGGAGAAGAAGGGGAAGTAGCCGTCGCGTAGACACGCGAGCAGCGGACCCGCATGCGCCTCGTGGTCGGGCTCGGCAATCCTGGACCGGAATACCAGGACAACCGGCACAACTTGGGGTTCAAGGTGGTGGACGAGCTTTCGGCCCGCGCGCGGGGCGCCGCGCCGCGGGCCAAGTTCGGCGCCGAGCTGGGCGAGGTCACGATCGCGGGCGAGCGCGTCCTTCTTTGCAAACCGATGGAATACATGAACGTCAGCGGACAGGCGGTGGCTCGGGTGGCCGGTTTCTGGAAAGTGCCGGTCGCCGAGGTCATCGTCGTGCACGACGAGCTCGACCTGCCGTTCGGCCGTCTCAAGCTGGGCGCCGGCGGCGGCCACGGCGGCCACAACGGCATCCGCTCGCTGCTGGCAGATCTGGGCGACGCCTCGTTCGCGCGCGTGCGGGTCGGCGTGGGCCGCCCGACGCCGGGGCACGACCCGGCCAACTACCTGCTCTCCAACTTCTCGCGCGCCGAGGCGAAGGAGCTCCCCGAGCTCATCGGCGCCGCCGCCGACGCGGTGCAGGCGATCCTCACGGGCGGCCTCACCGCGGCGATGAACAAGTTCAACGGAAAAGGTCAGAACAACAAGGACACCCGGGACTGACAGCCAGGAACCAACAGCGACGACCAGGCGTGAATGGTCACGCCCGACCGTCACTCCTTGCCCGTGGCGACACGGACCAAGAATCAGCCCATAAGGAGAGAACATGAGCGCAACAGGAACGGAGCCGGCGACGCGCGCCGGCGCGGGGACGCCGACGGCGGGCCTCACGCAACGCAGGGGATCGGCCCGCGATCTGGCCGGCCGCAAGCGGGAGTACGAGACCATCTACATCCTGCGTCCCGACAGCACCACCGACGTGATCGCCCAGGTGAACCAGAAGATCCGCGGCGTCATCGAGGCGGGCGGCGGGACGCTGCTCAAGGTCGACAACTGGGGCAAGCGCAAGCTGGCCTACGAGGTGAAGAAGCAGCTCAAGGGGATCTACCTCTTCTTCTCCTACCTCGGCACCGCCGGGCTGGTCGAAGAGGTCGAGCGCAACCTGCGCCTCACCGACTCGGTCATCCGCTACTACTCGGTCAAGATCGAGGAGAACGTCGACCCCGCGGGGCGCACCTCCGAGGTGACCGACGAGTCCTTCGCCAAGGCGTCGACGCCGGGGCCGGACGAGGAGGCGATCGCCACCGGTCAGGCCGAGGCGCGCTCGCCGTTCGAGGATGACGAAGGCGCATTCGACTTCGAAGAGGCCGTGTTCGGCAGCGTCGACGAGCCGGGCCGCGGCCGAAAGGATGGGTAACGATGGCATCCCTGGACGCAACTGAAGGCAAGGGCGAGCGCGGCGGGCGCGGGGGCGACGACAAGAAGCGCCCCGTCGGCCGGCGCAAGCAGTGCAAGTTCTGCGCGGACGAGGCGATCAAGATCGACTACAAGGACGCCTCCTTACTCAAGTACTTCATCACCGATCGTGGAAAGCTGGTCCCGCGGCGCCTCACCGGCAACTGCGCCAAGCACCAGCGCGCCATCGCCACGGCGGTCAACCGCGCGCGGATGATCGCGCTCATGCCGTTCGCCGTCACCGGAGCGTAAGCCATGCAGATCATCCTGAGAGACGACCTGGACAACCTCGGCAAGTCGGGCGAGGTGGTGAACGTCAAGCCGGGCTACGCGCGGAACTACCTTCTGCCGCGCGGCCTGGCCATCAAGGCGACCGCCAGCGACGTGGCGCGCGTCGAGCACGAGAAGCGGGTCATCGCGGCGCGCACCGCCAAGCTCGCCAAGGAGGCGCAAGCCGAGGCCGACAACCTGTCCCAGGTGGCGGTCTCCATCGCGCGCGCCACCGGCGAAGAGGACAAGCTGTTCGGTTCGGTCACCGCGCGCGACATCGCCGAGGCCCTCAAGGAGAAGGGCGTGCACGTCGACGCCAAGAAGATCCACCTCGAGGAGCCGATCAAGGCGCTCGGCCTGGCCGAGGTGCCGCTCAAGCTGGGGCGCGGCGTCACCGCCACCATCAAGGTGTGGGTGGTCAAGAAAGAGGACTAGCTCCTCCCGATCGCTCCGATTGACCCGTACGATCGAAGGGCGCTGCCTCACGGCAGCGCCCTTTTCTTTTTTCCGAGCTTATCAACAGGGGATCGGTCGTTCCTCGATCGGATGCCCGCAGCCAAGCGTAGAATCGCGGACCCCATGCTGGAGGTCGTCAGCTCGAACCCGGCGCCGGCGGCGCGCACCCCGCCGCACAACATAGAGGCCGAGAAGTCGGTCCTGGGCGCCATCTTCATCAAGCCGGCCGCCTTCGACGAGGTGGGGACCAACCTGGAGGTCGACGACTTCTTCCTGCCGGTCCACCGCGAGATCTTCGAGGCCATGCTGGCCATCGACAAGCGGCGCCAGGCGCTCGACTTCGTGGCGGTGGCGGACGAGCTGAAGACGCGCGGCATGCTGGGGCGGCTCGAGGGGGGGGAGGCGTACCTGATGGGCCTGGCCAACGCCGTCCCCACGGCCGAGAACGTGCTCCACTACGCGCGCCTCGTGCGCGAGAAGGCGACGCTGCGCCGGCTCATCGCCGCCTGCGCCGAGGTGCAGTCGACCGCTTACGGCGACTTCGGCGAGTTCGAGAGCTTTCTCGACGAGGCGGAGACCAAGATCTTCAAGGTCGCCCAGCAGAACCGGCGCGAGACCTACTCGGCCACCGGCGACCTGATGGAAGAGGTCCTGCACAACCTGGAGGTCCGCACCGCCGAGCGCAAGGCCGTCACCGGCGTGCCGACCGGGTTCTCCAAGCTCGACGAGCTGACCGCCGGGTTGCAGCGCGAGAACCTGATCATCGTCGCGGCGCGCCCCGGCGGCGGCAAGACGTCGTGGGCGGTGAACGTCGCCATGCACGCGGCGCTGCAGCACAACATCCCCTGTCTGCTCTTCTCGCTGGAGATGTCGAAGTACGAGCTCATGGAGCGCATGCTGGCCGGCGAGGCGCGCATCGATTCGTCGAAGATCAAGCGCGGTTTCCTCGAATACGCCGACTGGAAAAACAAGATCCACCCGGCCTCGGGGCGGCTCGCCTCGGCCCCCATCCTGATCGACGACTCCTCGGCCATCTCGATCATGGAGATCCGGGCCAAGGCCCGGCGATTCAGAAGCGACCCCAAGTACTTTCCGCCGCCGCCCCCGGCCAGCGACGGGCGCCCGCCGCAGCCCCCTCTCGGGCTGATCGTGGTCGACTACCTGCAGCTGGCGCGCGGCGCGAGCAGCCGGCGCGACGACAACCGCCAGCAGGAGATCGCCGACATCTCCCGCGGCTTGAAGGCGCTGGCCAAGGACCTCAAGGTCCCGATCATCGCCATCTCTCAGCTGAACCGCGAAGTCGAGAAGCGGGAAGGAAAACCGCGCCTCTCCGACCTGCGCGAGTCGGGGAGCATCGAGCAGGACGCCGACATGGTCCTCTTCATCCACCGCGAGGACATGGCCTCCGGCGACACGCCCGACGGCGCCATGCCGACCGCGCTGGCGGAGATCATCATCGGCAAGCACCGCAACGGCGGCACCGGCGCCGTCAAGATGACCTTCATCAAGGAATACACCCGCTTCGAGAACTACGCCGCCGATGAGGATGCCCCAGCCTGGGGCGAGTAGCGCGCTTAGAGTCGCCGGGCGCCATCGATCTTGCCGAGCTGGCGATCGAACGTCCCGAGCGGCAAGTGACCCGCCTTGCGCGCGGTCTCCAGGATCAGACAATCGGCGAACCCCAGCGCCGGACGCTTCTTGAAGAGGCCGAGCGCCGCCAGAGCGACG
>DATNDC010000212.1:0-5557 GCA_035607055.1 Polyangia bacterium | reverse complement strand
AGCTGCATCAGGGCCGACAGGCCGTGCAGCTCGGACTCCCCGGGCAGCAGCGACGTCAGGATCCGGCCGAGCCGGATGGCCTCGGAGCACAGATCGGGCCGGGTCCAGTCGGCGCCGGCCGTGGCGGCGTACCCCTCGTTGAAGATCAGGTAGATGACGTCCAGCACCGACCCGAGCCGCGGCCCGAGCTCGGCGCCGCGCGGGATCTCGAACGGCACCTTCTTCTCGGCCAGCGTCCGCTTGGCGCGCACGATCCGCTGGGCGATCGTCGGCTCGGGCGTCAGGAAGGCCCGCGCGATCTCGTCAGTCGAGAGCCCGCCCAGAAGCCGCAACGTCAGGGCCACCTGCGCCTCGGTCGAGAGCGCCGGATGGCAGGCGGTGAACATGAGCCGCAGCACGTCGTCTCCCACGTCGTTGTCCAGGGCCGCCTCGAGCGCGGCGGCGCGCGCGTCGGTCCCCGCCTCCTCGTCGAGCTCGGCGGCGATCTCGGCGCGCTTCCGGGCCAAGAGCTTGTCGCGCCGCAAGCGATTGAGCCCGGCGTTCTTGGCGGTGGCCATCAGCCAGGCACCGGGGTTGTCGGGCAGGCCGCTCCCCGGCCAGTGCTCGAGGGCCGCCACCAGCGCGTCCTGCGCCAGCTCCTCGGCGGCCCCCACGTCGCGCGTCAGCCGCGCCAGGCCGGCGACCAGACGGGCCCACTCGATGCGGAAGACCGCCTGAATCGCCGCCTGGGTCTCGGAGGCCGCCACGGCCCCCGATCAGAGCACGTCACCAACGCCGCGCAAGCGGCGCGGCCGCCGCTGTCAGCCCGGCTGCCCCTCCCCGTTCTCGAACACCTGCAGGATCTCGCCCTCGCCGTCGCCGGCGATCTTCATGAAGCGCTCGCAGACGTCGAGCGCCTCCTGCTTCGACTTCGTCTCGACCAGCGCGAACCCGTCGATGAGCTCCTTCGATTCGGCGAACGGGCCGTCGGTGACGGTGAACTTCCCCGACGCCATCTTCACCTGCGTCCCCTTGCTCGGCCGGACCAGGCCGCCGGTCATGAGCAGGATGCCCGACTTGGCCATCTGCGCGCTGAACTGACCGATGGCGGCCATGTGCTCGGGCGTGGGGGGCGCGTTGCGCTTCGAGGCGGCGTAGGTCATCAGGAACTTCATGGCTCTCTCCTTGGTTTAGGTTTTCCAGCGTCCTAACATCCCGACAATCGGCGTTCGCCAAGATCGACAGAGATCGACAGGGATCGACAGCCGCCCAAACTTTTTTTCGTGGCATCCTCGCCTTCATGCCCAAGCCCGCCAAGCCCAAGGCAAAAGCCAGCCAGCCCTCCGTCAAAGCTGCCAAGGCGAAAGCTCCCCAGCGGCCCAGTCCCAAGGTCGCCTCCACCCCGATGAAGTTCGGTCCGCGCAAGGATCTGGGGGCGCCGGTCGATGGGTTCTTCGCCCGCCAGCCGCCGCACATCCGCCCGATCGTAGACCAGCTCCGCGTCCTCATCGGCGAGGCGGCCCCCGACGCGGAGAGCTCGATCAAATGGGGGATGCCCTTCTACGAGATCGCCGGCAACACGGTCTGCGCGATCGGCGCCTTCAAGCAGCACGTCAACCTGATCCTCCCCGGCCCGCCCGGGACCTACGCCGACCCCGACGGCCGCCTCGAGGGGGACGGCAAGACCGGCAAGCACCTCAAGCTCCGCTCCGCCGGCGAGCTGGCCCCGGCCGCCGTGCGCGGCTGGCTCGAGACGGCCGCCGCGCGCGCCCGCGCCTAACCGGCGCTACCTGGTCAGCAGGTAGAAGGCGCTCGTCACCAGACCCAGGACGAGGAGCGACGCGCCGAGGAACAAGATCCGCCCGCGCAGCGCCGCCCGCGCGATGTGCCGCCGGAACGGATCGCCCACCGCCGCGCGCTGCGCGTCGGCGCGGTCGTAGTAGACGCGCCACTCGTCTTCTGTTGCCCTCGAACCGACCACTTGCAGGTCTCCGTTTGCCCCTGCAGGTAGCATCGGCGGTAGCAGCCAGCGCCCTTAGCGCGACCGCGGAGCGCCGCGGCAACCTGTGGCGGCGCGGGCCGAAACCCGCCGCCGCCGCGGATGCCTCCTCGGGGCCGCCCCTCAGGATCGCGCTTCGAGGACCAGGTCGAACGATCATCCAGATGCCGTCGGGCGACAGCGCGTGCCTCCGTCGGAGATCGTGACGCGGGCGCCCGGGTCCCCTAGACTCTCGCCGCATGAGCGACAACCGGCAGGTCTTCATCGGAACCGACTGCGGCGCCACGATGTCCAAGGTGGGCGGCGTCTGGAGCGACGGCACCACCGTCTCCACCAAGCTCTACCAGCACCCCACCAGCTCCGAGGCGGGCCGCGCGGCGGTCGTCGCCGGCTGGATCGAGGCGGTCGGCCGCTACCTGGCGCAGAACGGGCTCGCCTGGGATCAGGTGAGCGGCGTCGGCCTGGCGATCCCGGGGCCGTACTTGAGCTACGGCGTCCTCGCCCACTCGGCGAACATGCCCGCGGCGTTCGACGGGTGGGACTTCTACAACGACTACCTGCAGGCGCTGGCGGTGAAGGCCGGACGCGCGGTGCCGCTCACGGTGGGCAACGACGGCGCCTTCGGCGGCGTCGGCGAAGCGCACCGGGTGCGCGGGGCCGGAACCGGCGGCGTTCTCATGCTGGCCCCCGGCTCGGGGCTCGGCTCGGCGTACATCGACGCGCGGGGGTTGCCGCTTTCGGGCGACACGCTGGCCGGGATGGAGACGGCGCACATGGCGGCGCCGCTCCACCTCCTCGGGGCCAAGCCGTACAAGTGCGGTTGCGGCCGCACCTGGGGTTGCGTCGAGCTCTACACCACGCTGGCCGGCCTCCCCTATCTGCTGGAGGAGAAGCTGGCCACCCGTCCCGATCACCCGCTGGCCAAGTCGACCGACACGCCGAAGAAGAAGGCGCTCGCGTTGCGCGGCCTCGCCCAGTCGGGTGACCCGCTGGCGGTCGAGCTGTTCGACTTCCAGGCGCGCGCGATGGGCTATCACATCGCCAACCTGGTGCTGGCGCTCGATCCCGAGTTCGTGGTGATCGGCGGCGGCCTGATGGATCCCGAGAGCACGACCGAGCCCTTCCGCGAACGTTACCTCAAGGTCGTCGGCGAGACGGCGCGCCCGCACCTCTGGCCCGTGCAGCGCGACCGCGTCCGCATCCTGCCCTCGACGCTGGGCGAGCTGTCGCAGGCGATCGGCGCCGCGCTGGTCGCGCTCTACAGCGCGCGCAGCTGACCCCCTCACGGTTTGAGCCGGCGAGGCGGTTACCGGCCCCCGCCGAATTCGGCCGCCGACTTCCCGGAAGGGCTGGCGGCGCCGCCCCCGACGTCCCCCTGATTGGCTGATTTTCCAGGGTTCGGACCTGACGAAATCGGGGCGGTGGTGCCACTAACCTCCCATGCGTACCACCGGCATTCTGGTCGGCGGCCTCCTCCTGATCGGCGCCGCGCCCGTGGCGGCGAGCTGCCGCATCAAGAACGAGACCGCCACGACGTTCATGGTCGCCTCCGGCAACACGGCCAACCAGCGGGTCGGCGCCCACGCGACGACGACCATCGCCCCCGGCAAGGTCCAGGGGCGCAGCGACGACGGCAAGGAGATCGCGGGGGTCTGCAAGGACGGCGGCGACCTGGTCATCAAGGAGAAGAACGGCGTCCCACTCCTCGGCGCGGCGCCCAAGGCGCCCAAGAAGAAGAGCGCCGGCGTGCGCGCGCCCGGGAGATAAGCGCCGGCGCGGCAAGCGGCAGGGGCGGCGGGCAGCACGGGCGCCGGCCGCGGCGGACGGCGTGAGAGTGTGGCATGGTCCGAGCGTGCCGCCTCGGCCGACATCCAAGCCGCCGCTCGCGCGGAGGGAGCTGGTCGCCGGTGGGCTGATCTTCCTCGCGTGTTTTCTGCTTTTTTGGCACGCGCCGATTCAACAGACTGGCGGCGACGATCGTTACTCCTTGTTGCTGGCCGAGAACCTGCTGCGACATCGGGATTTCACACTCGAAAGATACGATCTGCCGAGGCCGGACTATCGGCTCGAGGACGTCGGCGAGCACCGCTATTACGGTTTTCCCCCCGGAACGTCGGTCCTGTCGATCCCCTACGTGGCCCTCATGCACCTGCGCGGCAAGTCCGTTCTTCGCCGTGGGACTTACGACCTGGAAGCAGAGAGGGGCCTCGAGAGTCGACTCGCGGCTCTGCTCATGGCGGCGTTCGCGGTCACTGTCTATATCACCGCACGGTTGCTGTTGCCGGTCGCCTGGAGCGTGGCGGTGACCGTCGCCTCGGCATTCGGCACTCAGGTCTTCAGCAGCATTTCACGGGCGTTGTGGTCCGACACCTGGGGTGTATTTCTCATCGGGCTCGCGGTCTTCATTTTGCTCAGCTCGGCTATTCGGAGCCGACCACCGAACCTGCCGTTGCTTGCCACGATCGAGGTGTGGGCGTACGTCGTCCGGCCGACCAATTCTTTGGCTCTGATAGCAACTGCGGTCTACTTGCTCGTGAGCGTGCGGAGAGCCGCCTGGCCCTTCCTGATGACGGCCGCCGCTTGGCTCTCTCTTTTCGTCGCCTACTCTTGGCGGCACTTTCATCACCTCGTGCCCTCTTATTTCGAGGCCGGGCGGCGCATCGACTTTTCGATCGGCTGGTCCGGCCTGCTCGGAAACCTGCTCAGCCCGAGCCGCGGGTTGCTCATCTATGTGCCCCTGGTTCTCGGAATCGCCCTCCTGCTGCTGCTCTACCGCAAAGCAATTCGTTGTCGACCGTTCGTAGCCCTGTCGCTCTTCGTGATTTGCGGGCATCTGGTGATGCTCGCGGGGTTCGGACATTGGTGGGGCGGCCATTGTTTCGGTGCGCGCCTCACCGGTGGACTTGTCCCTTGGCTGTCAGTCCTGATGGTCATCGGGCTCGCTGCCTTCCGCGAAACCCGCGCTCGGGCCCCCCGAAGCGGCACCGCGGTTCTGGCGATCCTGGGCTTTCTGTCAGTCCTCAGTATTGCGATCAACGCGGTCGGCGCCTTCTCTCCCGAGGCAGCAAACTGGAATGTGAATCCCAACATCGACGAGACACCGGCTCGCCTCTGGAGCTGGAGCCGGCCGCAGTTCGCCGCTCCTTTCCTGGAGCCCAGGGGACCGTTTCCCGAGCTGCCCGCGGACGGACTTCGCTTCGGCAGCGCCGAGGCGACGACCTACTTGGGTATGGGCTGGTCTGGACCCGAAGGGGACGCGCGTTGGACTGACGGTCCCTACGCCACGATTCGGTTCTCACTCGAGGATCGGCGACCGGGCGTTCTCGAGATCGACCTGCGCCCCTACTTGGGCGGAGGGAGAATCGTCGGCCAGCGTCTCGGCGTCACGTTGAACGGCAAAGTTCTCCAGTCTCTGACTGTTCGTGAGCCGAACTTCGCGACGTACAAGATCACCGTCCCGGCCGACGTCCTTCTCTCGGAGAACCGACTCCGATTCGAGCTGCCCGATGCATCGAGTCCGATGAAAGAAGAAAACACTGGCGACCGGCGGCAGCTAAGTCTGTTTGTCCAGGCCCTGCG
>DATNDC010000205.1:0-34369 GCA_035607055.1 Polyangia bacterium | reverse complement strand
GCGCGACGCCAGCGGCTACCGCGCCATGTGGGCCGACTTCCTGGCGGCCGCCGAGACCGGCCGGACGCCCGAGCTGACCCTGGCGCAGACGTTCGCCGACTTCGCCTACCTCGACGCCGCCTATCGCTCGAAGGCCAGCGGCCGCCCGGAAGCGCCGAAACGGCCTGGGCTCTGACAGGGAGGACGCCCCGGCATCGGGCGACCATTCGTCACCGGCGGGCCCACGAACGCAGACGGCCCACGAGCTTTCGCACCACCTCACGCTCTTCGGGGGCCAGGCCGAACACGAACAGCGCCGCCAGGAAGCTGATGGCCCCGGCCACAATCACCGAGGTGACGCGCTCCGCCCCGGGATGCATGGATGCGCGCAGCGTATATTCGACCGCCAACGACACCAGCGCCGCGCCAACCGGTTTGAGCAGCGACGTCGTGAACGGATGAACGCGCTCGAGCATCCAGGTCTGGATGGTCAGCGCGACCTGGAGGCCGCCCGTGCTGATCAAGACGGCGATGGCCGCGCCCGAAATGCCCAGGCGCGGAATCAGCACCAGTCCGATCGCGATGTTCACGGTTGCCGCGCAGACGTTGTTGATCAGAAACAGCCGCGAGCGCCCGCCCATCGAGAGCACGTAGGGCGTCAGCCCCAAGCACCCGACGATCCAGTTGTTGATCGCCAGGATGACCAACGTGCCGGTCCCCGCCACGAACGCCGCGCCGTAGAGCCCGAGGATCTCCGCGCGCAGCACGACCACCGTCACCGCAACCGGTGAGCAGGCGGTGACCACCCAGCGTGTCACCAGGGCCAGGTTGTAGCGGACGCGCGCGGGGTCCTTCGCGGCGAGCGCCTCGGACACGACCGGCGCGATGATGTAGTCGAACAGATAGCGCGGGTTGGCGATGACGCGGGTGACGAACTCGGCGGCGGTATAGAGGGCGAGCGCGTCCAGACCCGCAAAGCTGGCGACGAGGAGGGTATCCGCCCGTTGAAGCACGGCGCTCATCAGATCCGACGCGCCGAGCGGCACGGCGAAGCGGACGAAGGTGGGATGGCGCTCGGCGCCGAGCGCCTGCCGGAGGTACGAACCACCGAAGACCCGGGCGCACGCCGCAACGGCCAGCCCGGTGACCACCAGCGCCGTGCCGAGGTGCGCAATGGCCAGGCTGCGCAGGCTGGCCCCGAACCGCGACGCGAGCAGGACGGCCGCCAGCAGCAGCAAGGGTTCGGCGATGCCGCGGACGTAGAGGCTCATACGGGCGACCTTCGCGCCCAGGGTCGCGTTGATGAGCACCAGCGTCGTCGCTGCGAGCAGCACGGCCGGCGCCATGATCGGCAGCGTCGCCGACAGGCTCGGTTCGTGCCATGCGCGGGCGATGGGGGTCGCCAGCAATCCCAGTCCGACGGCCAGGATGCCGGAAACGACGACTGTCAGCCGGACCCCGGTGCCGAGAGCGCGCTTGGTCAGATCCTCTTGGCCCGCCGCGCGATGCGCGGCGATGAAGCGGTGCATGCCACCCATCGAACCGACCTGGCCGGCCCGGGTCAGCACGTCGAGGACCGCGACGCTCGCCTGATAGGCCCCGAAAACCGCGCGGCCGAACAGCCGGGCGACGAGGATGTGCGTGACCGGCATCAGGCTCTGGCCCACCGCCGAGAGCAGCTGGAGCACGCCGCTGCGCGCGATGTGTCGGGCGTCGCCGGCCCGATTGGGCAGTGGGGCGCTTTGGGTCGTCATTTTCGTCATCTATTTTCGGCCCAACCTCGGCCCAACATCGGTCCAACAGTAGCAAAGACGGGGCCTGCGCCCGGCCCGGCCGGCGGTGCTCGCGGGCGCGCGTCGGATGGCCTTGTTCTGCTGGCCTGCCGCCGAACGCCCTCCGTGCTCCGGGGCAGGGTCTTCTACCTCATCTCGTCGTCGGCCCAGCTCAGGGCGGAGGTCGCCCTAGCCGATTCCCAGACTTCGACGAGGTGGACGAGGAGAGCGCTGGGAAAAACTTGAGGCATCCCGGTTGACAGGACATCGGTCGTCGGCGAACGCTTGCGCGGCGAATGGCGAGCTCGTCGCATCGAGTGAAGGTTTCGCAGCTGCTCTATGGGCTGGCGACGTTCGTTCCCGGCGTGGCGCCCATCTTCGGCCGCGGCGGCGGGGACTCGAAGTCGGCGCGGTATTGCTACTCGGTCTGGCTGCGCCACCTGGTGGCGGCCCACGAGGGCGGCTGGCGGGGCCAACCGCTCGTCGTCGCCGAGCTCGGCCCCGGCGATTCGTTGGGCGTCGGCCTGGCGGCGCTGGTCTCGGGGGCCGAGGCCTACCACGCCTTCGACGTCGTCCAGCACGCGCGCGTGGACCGGAACCAGGCGGTGCTGGAGGAGCTCATCGGGCTCTTTCGGGCGCGCGCCGACATCCCCGGCGAGGCCGAGCTGCCCGAGGTGCGACCCAACCTGTCGAGCTACGCCTTCCCACGCCACCTCCTGACCGACGAGCGCCTGGGCCAGGCGCTCTCGGAGGCGCGCCTGGCGCGAGTCCGGGACTCGGTCGCGCGGCAGAACACGCCGGGCTCGATGATCGACTACCGGACGCGCTGGTTCGACGACGCGGCGATCGAGCGCGACTCGATCGACCTCCTGTTCTCGCAGGCGGTGCTGGAGCACGTCGACGATCTCCCGAGCGCCTACCGGGCGATGGCGCTCTGGTTGAAGCCGAACGGCCTCGCGTCGAACCAGATCGATTTCCGCTGCCACAACACCGCCCACCTGTGGAACGGACACTGGTTCTACTCCGACCGGACCTGGAGACTCATTCGGGGGAAGCGCGCGTACCTGCTCAACCGCGCACCGTTCTCGCGCCATCTCGAGCTGCTGGCGCAAAACGGGCTCGCGCTGGCAGGGAGCCGGACGGAAAAGCTGGTGTCGTCGATCGCGCGCGGCGATTTGGCGCCCCGGTTTCGCGGGATGACCGAGGACGATCTGACGACCTCCTCGGCCCTGATCCAGGCGATAAGGCGAGCCTAGAGTGGTCCTGCCGTTCATCGGCGCCCACGGCGAGCCGTAAGCGGCGCCACCCTGTCGCTGCGCGAACGGTTGGAGTAGATTTCCCCCGCATGAGTGATCGCGCACCGTCCGCCCTGGGCAACGGCCCCGCCGTGCACCCCCCTGCCTGGACGTTCGAGCAGATCACCCAATTCTGGGACAACTACCGCTCGATCCCGCACTTCCAGACCCGGTGGTTCAGCCTCACCTGCGGGCCGGGCATCGTCGACATCGCCGATCGTTACACACGCCAGGGAGGCGTCGTGCTCGACTACGGCTGCGGCCGCGGCGACCTGCTCGATCTTCTGCTCGTGCGCGGACGCCGCTGCATGGGCGCTGATTCGGCGCCGGCCAACGTGAGCGGCACGCAGACGCGGTTCGCCGGCCGCGAGGGCTTCCTGGGCGCGTTCCAGACCCCGACCACGACCTTGCCGGCACAGCCCGACACCGCGATGGTCGTCGAGGTGATCGAGCACGTACCACGCCCGGCCGCGGTCAACTTCCTGCGCGACATCAGTGCGCTGCTCCCGACGGGCGGACACATCCTGGTGTCGTGCCCAAACCGCGAGGATCTCCAGGCCGCAGAGGTGCTCTGCCCGGAGTGCGCCTGCCTGTTCCACCCGGTGCAGCACCTGCAGAGCCTGGTTCCCAGCGACGTCGCGGCGATCGCCAACGAGGCCGGCTTCGACACGGTCTATGCAGGCGCCACGCGCTTCCGCCGCCGAGGAGAGAGCCGCGTACGCGGCGCGCTCCTCGCGACTCTTTACCGCCTGTTCGCCCATCCGCCCCACCTGGTGTTCGTCGGCCGGAAGCGCTAACCAATATCGTCCTGACCGAAGGTGTTCTAGCGCGGGTCGACGAAGGTCTGGAACCAGAGCTCGAGCCACAAGAGGTTCCAGAGCCGCAGGCCGTGGTTCACCCGCCCCGAGTCGTGCTCGTCCATCAAGCGCTCGACAGCCGCGCGCTGGAGAAACCCGCGCTGGTAGACGCGCGGCGAGGAGAGCGTGTCGCGCAACATCGGCCGCAGCTCGCCGCGCAGCCAGCGGGCGTGCGGGATCCCGAACCCGCGCTTGCGGCGGTAGAGGATGTCGCGCGGCAGGAGATCGCCCAGCGCCTTGCGCAGGAGCCACTTGCCGCGGAAGCCCTTCATCTTCAGGTCGGAGGGGACGGTGGCGGCGAACTCGATCAACCGGTGGTCGACCAGCGGGCAGCGCACCTCCAGCGAATTGGCCATCGAGGCGATGTCCACCTTGGTGAAGATGTCGTCGACCAGGTAGACCTTGGTGTCGAGCTCGAGCAGGCGCGCCAGCGCGTCGGTGGCCGTCCCCGCCGCGAAGAGCTCGCCGAAGAGCGCGCGGCCGGCATCCGCCCCCGCCGCGGCGAAGTCTGGCGTGCAGAGCTCGCCGAGCTGCTCCGGCGTGAAGTTCCCGAACTGCGCCAGGTACCGCGAGCTTTCATCCAGCTGGATCCGACGGGCGTGCGTCCGCACCGTGGCGCCCACCTCGCCCCAGAAGCCGGCCTGGCGTCCGGGAAACGCCCTTTCGATGAAGCGCGCCGCCGGCATCACCAGCCCGCGCGGCAAGAGGCGGAACAGGCGGGCCAGCTTCTCGTGCGCGTAGCGCGTGTAGCCGGCGAACGCCTCGTCACCGCCATCACCGGAGAGGGCGACGGTGACGTGCTGGCGGGTCATCTCCGCCAGGAGATACGAGGGCAGCGCCGAAGGATCGGCGAACGGCTCGCCATAGAACCGAACCAGCTTGGGGAGCAGCTCGGCGGCGCGTGGCCGCAGGATCTCCTCGTGGTGCTCGGTCTCGTACAGCTTGGCGATCTTCCGCGCGTACTCGACCTCGGAGAAGTCCTTCTCCTCGAAGCCGATGGAGAAGGTCTTCACCGGCTTGGCGCCGACCTTGCTCATGATCGCCACCACCGCCGAGGAGTCGATGCCACCCGAAAGGAACGCCCCCAGCGGTACGTCGGCGACCAGGCGGAGCTTGACCGCCTCGAACAGCAGGTGGCGCAGCTCCTCGACGAGCTCGCCGGTCGGCCGCCGGCGCGGCGCGAAGGCGAGCTTCCAGTAGATCTCCTCGCGCAGCTGGCCGTCCTCGTAGAGAGCCAGCGCCCCCGGCGGCAGCTTGCGGACGCCTTCGATGGCGGCGTACGTGGTGGGGACGAAGCCGAGCGAGAGGTAGGCGTGCAGCGCCCGGGCCTCGGGCTTGCGGGCGATGTCGGCGTCGGCGAGCAGCGCCCGCAGCTCGGAGGCGAACGATAAACCGCGCGCGCCCAGGTAAAAGAAGAGCGGCTTCTTCCCCAGCCGATCGCGCCCCAGCATGAGCCGGCGGCGCGGCGCGTCCCAGATGGCGAAGGCGAACATGCCGCGCATCTTCCCCACGAACGAAGGGCCGTGCAGGCGGTAGAGCTCGAGCAGCACCTCGGTGTCGGACTTGGTCCGCAGCGCGACGCCGGCGGCGCGCAGCTCGGCCGCCAGCTCGTGGAAGTTGTAGATCTCGCCGTTGAACACCAGCGTGACCTGGCCGTCGGCGCTGACCATCGGCTGGTTGGCGTCGGTGGACAGATCGATGATCGCCAGGCGGGTGTGGCCGAGGACCGCCGCGCCCGCCTGGTGCACCGCGGAGGCGTCCGGGCCGCGGTGGGCCAGCGCGTCCGCCATCGCGCGCACCAGCGCCCGCGCGTCGTCCGGCGCGCGCGGCGGCGCGCTGCCGAGCCCGACGTGGCCCGCTATGCCGCACATGCCGTCCGCTCCGCGATGAGACCGTCGTAGGTGGCCAGCGTCTCGGCCAGCACGCGCTCGGGGGGGAAGAGCTCTTCCACCCGGCGGCGCCCGGCGTGCCCCAGCTCGCGCCAGCGCGCCGGCGGCAGCGCCAGCGCCTCGGCCAGCGCGCCGACCAGTGGCCGCTGGCGCCCGGTGGGGACCTCCCAGCCGGTCTCGCCCGGCGCCACGATGCCGTCGAGGTTGGCCGCGTGGCTCAAGATCGCCGGCAGCCCGCTGGCCGACGCCTCCAGCGCCACGTTGGGGAGCCCCTCCCAGAGTGAGGAGAGCACGAGCAGGTCCGACGCCCAGTAGAGCGAACGCATGTCGCTCTCGGCGCCGATCATCCGCACCACCTTGGCCAGCGCCGGACGAGCGGCGACGCGCGCGACCCAGTCGCCGATCCATTTCGATCCGCGCCGCCCCGGCATCAGGACGACGACGTCGGGCGGCAACCGGCCGTCGCGCGCCAGCCGCTCGAGCGCCCACAGGAAGCTGAGCTGGTGCTTCTGCACCGAGATCCGCCCGGGCATGGTCAGGACGCGCGTCTCGGCGGAAAGCTCGTAGTGGGCGCGCGCGGCGCGCCGTTCCTCGTCGGTCGGCGGACGGAAATGATCCAGATCGAGGAAATTGTGGATCACCCGGATCCGCTCCGGCCGGACGCGCCCCAGGGTCACCAGCTCGCCGCGGATCCCCAGCGAGTTGACCAGCAAGAGCTGCGAGCGCTCCGACAGCCAGCGCTCGAACAACAGGTAGCGCAGCTCGATGACGCGCGCCCGGAACGACGCCAGGATCACCGGCACCTCCGCGCGGCGGGCCGCCAGCCTCCCCCAGAAGTTGGCCTCATTGAGGTAGCAGTGGACGATGTCGGGGCGCTCGGCGCGCAGGATCTCGACCAGCCGACGGAACGCGCGGCGGGTCATGCGCTTGGTCCCCAGCACGTACCGCGGCTGGCCAGCCGGCAGCTTCTCCCGGTAGTGGACCTGGTCGGTCCAGAGCGCCAGCACCGGCTCGAACCGCTCCGGCAGCCGCGCGATCAGCTCCAGGATCTGCCGCTCTGCCCCCCCCTGCACCAGGCTGGGGATCAGGTAGAAGACCTTCACCCGTCCCGCCGCCATCAGCGCGCCGTCGGCTCGGGCGGCCGGGAGAACACGAACTCGCTGCAGCCGTGCCCGTCGGAGATCGTCATGTTCTCCACGCGAAACCCGCGCGCCTTGTAGAACTTGAAGATCTGCTCCGCGGTCGCGACCTCGAACGGCAGGCCACCGATCCAGTCGATCCAGTCGCGGTAGCGGGACATGCCGCGGCCGCGCATCTCACGGTAACGGCGCCAGGGGTTGCGCAGCCGCGCCAGGTCGGCCAGCAGCCCCTCGGCCGCGTAATAGGAGCAGAACACGCCCCAGACCAGCGCGCGCCCGACCCGGCCGCGGTTGTAGAGCTGCTTGATGCGCAGCCAGGCGCGCGAGCGCCACCCCTGGTCACGGTAGATGGCGATGAACAGCGAGCCGCCCCGGCGCACCAGCTCGACCACGCTCGTCAGCGCGCGCCACATCTGGCCCGTGTGGTGCAGCACGCCCCAGGAGTAGACGACATCGAACTGGCCGAGGCCGCCCAGGTACGCCTCGTCGAGAACGCTCCCCGCCCCGATCGTCCAGTGGACGGCGCCCGGAAAGTAACGGCGCTTGAGCTCCTCCGCGCAGGCGACGCTCGACGGATCGAAGTCGAAGGAGACGACGCGCGCGGCCCCGAGGCGCATGGCCGCCAGCGAGAACAGGCCGCTGCCGTTGCCGACGTCGAGGAAGCTGCGTCCGGCGAGCGACTCGACCCCCAGCATCTCCTTGAGCGACCGGCAGGCCTCCTCGATCCGCGCGTCGTCGAGCACGGCCAGGAAGCGGGCCCAGTTCTCGCCGAAGGCGAACCGCTCGCCCCGCTGGATGTCGAGCGCGTGCTCGCTGGAGACGCCGGCCGGCATGAGAGCTGACGTTTTTACACTCGGGAACGACGACATGCCAAACGACTCGCAGACCTCTCCATGCAATCGGCGTGACGATCAGTCCAGCGCGTAGCCGAAGTCGACACGCCCGAGCACCTCGTCGGCATGGGCCCGCTCTTCGGGCAGGTCCACCTCCAGCCAGCCGTGGCCGCTGATGTCGCGGCAGAGCGGCGGGTGGCCGCCGTCGGCCAGTCGCGCCAGCACCCGCTCGACGTGGATCGCCCGCCCCTCCTCGGCCTGCGCCGCGGCGACCGCCGCCCAGTACGGCTCGGCGGCGGCGGCCGGCACCTTGGTCATCCCCACGTAGCCGGCATCGAACGTGGTGAGCGTCTTGGCGATCTGCCGCACCCGCCCGCGCCCGTCCCGCTCGACCTTCATGTCGTCGGGGCCGAGCTGGCGATCGGTGTCGATGAAGGCGGTGACGTCCGGGACGTCGGCCGCGGCCAGGGCCGCGATGGGCGCCCGGTAGATGTGGTCGACGTTCATCAGCAGGAACTCGTCGACGATGAGCGCGCGCGCGGCCAGCAGCGACACCAGGTTGCCGTCGTGAAAGGCGCGGTTCTCGATCAGCGTCACCGGCAGCTCGCGGCGGGCCACCTCGGCGGCCACCTGATCGAACCCGAAGCCGCCCACCACGATGATGCCGCGCGCGCCGGCCTTCTCGGCGAACCGCACGGCGTGCACCAAGAGCGGCGCACCGCCCACCTCGATGAGCGCCTTGGGGATCCGCTCGGTCAGCGCGCCGAGGCGGCTCCCGAGACCGGCCGCCAACAGCACCGCCTGCATGACCAGCTCCTAGCCAAACAGCTCGGGGAGCGCGGCGAAGCGGCGCACCACCGGGACCTGCGGGAAGCGCAGCATGAAGCGCTCGGACGAGAAGGTCGTCGCCAGCGCGACGAACGGGACCCCCTCCCGTTCGGCGATCTCGCCGTCGTGCAGCGAGTCGCCCACGAACAGCATCTCCTGCCGGTCGATCTGGAAGAGGCGCGACACGGCGTCGAAGTGCGGCCGCCCCTTGGCCAGGCCCCCGCCGAACCCCAGGGTCAGATCGAACCCGAAGCTCGAGACCCGCGCGAAGGTGTCGACGTTCTCGACGCCGTTGTTCGAGGAGACGACGATGCGCACGCCGGCGGCCCGCAGGCTCTCCAGCGTCCGCCGGGTCTCGACCGGCATCTGGATGCGGCTGCAACGCGCCGGCTTCTGCGATTCGAACATCTCCGAGGCGCGCGCGTTGCGAGGGTCGCCCGGGTAGATCTCCTCGAGCTGGCTGGCAAACGGAAGCCCGCAGGTCGCGAGGTAGAGCTCGCGGGCCAGGATTCCCGGCGTCTCGTAGACCTGCTCCATCACCTCGGCCGCGATCTCGGCCAGGGTCGGCATGCTGTCGATCAGCGTCCCGTCGAGGTCGCAGAGCAGGACGCGCGGCAGCGGAAGCTGGGCGAGCGCCGGACGGCGCGCCACGCCGGGAGCCCGGAGCGCGGTCCCGGGAGAAAGCTTGGCCAGAGCGGGAGCAGCGAAGGACCCAGATGCCGACATGGTCCGTTCGAGAAAGCAAGGCCGACGCCAGAGGGCGTCATGAGCCTAACTTGTCGTAATCGTGTAATTTTTGTGGATAAAATGGCGCCGGCTGTTCAATTTTTGACAGCCCATCTGACCGTTTTCCAACATCCAAGTGTCGATCGGAGGTGGATCAGGCGCCGACGATGATGATGAACTGCCAGTTGGCGGCTTCGATGCCGTAGCCGAAGTCGACCCCCACCAGCGGCACGGCGACCGAGCGCAGGAAGAAGCGCAGCCCGACGCCGACGTCGTTGTGGATGGCGTCGCGGCCGAACCCGGTCGGAAGCGGTACGGGGCCGGTGGAGAGGCTGCGCCTGTCCGTGGTGTCGCGCTGGCGGTACGTCGCGCCGGTGATCGGATCGGTCAGGTCGGTCCCCGTCGGCAGATCGCGGAACCAGACGGCCTGGACGTCGTAGAACCCGAGCGCGCGGAAGTCGAGCGAGCTTATCGAGAACAGCGGGAAGTGGTACTCGAGCTTGCCGCCGAGCTGCGTGTCGCCGCGAAACTGCTGGCCGAGGTAGCCGCGCAGGTTCGTGCCCCCGGCCGTGTTCTCGTTCCAGAACGGGACGTTGTTGGAGAAGACGCCGCCCACCGAGTAGATGAGGTTGTGCGAGCGGAAGAACTTGATCCCCTGCTCCCAGCCGGCGCCCACCCGCCAGAAGGTGAAGTCGCTCCCGAACGCCGGGCTGCCGTAGTCGACGCTCCCCGTGAGCGCCTGGCCGGTCATGACCGAGAACTCGCGGGCGCGGAAGTCGAAGCTCAGCATGGCGCGGCCGAAGCCGGAGGTCCCGGGGCTCGTCGCCTGCACGGTCGGCGCTCCGGTCACGGGATTGTCCGACCCGACGTCGAAATACTCGAACTTCTCGAGGTGCCAGGCGACCTGGGTCTTTACCCGCCGCATCCAGGCGATGCCGAAGGCCGGCTCGAAGCCGTAGGAGAAGAGGCGCGTCTCGCGGAACTCGTAGGGGTTGGCCAGCGTCGCCACCCCCAGCGGCGTCACCCCCGAGTTCTGGTACTCCGGGATGATCTGCCGCTGCACGACCCCCTGGAGCTGCCAGTAGGCCCAGGTCCCGAACAGCGAGGGATCGCGGTAACCGATGACCGCGCCCGAGTCGATCTGGGCCAGGCGCCCGCCGATGAGCAGCTGCTTGCCGTGACCGAACAGGTTGCCGTGGACGAACAGAAGGCCGATCGACTTGTTGTTCGACGACCAGGAGGCCGTGGGCACCGGCGCCCAGGGGAACTTGTCCTTGACCGAGATGTTGACCCGCACGCCCGAGCCGTTGGCCTCCCACCAGACGTTGACGTCGGCGAACAGGCCCGTCGTGTTGAGCCGCTCGCGCACCGTATCGAGCGTGTCGGACTCGAGCGTGTCGCCGATCGAGATACCGGCGATGGAGCGGACCGTCGACTCTTCCGTGCGCTGGTTGTCCAGCACCCGGACGTCCGTGATCTGCTCGCCCACGGCCAGGGCGCGGCCGGGCGAAAGGGCAATGCCAATACCGATCGCCGCGGCGACGAGCGCTCCCCGCGCGGACAATCGAAGCGAGGCCATGCTCCAAGGATATCGGTCGAGCCGCCATTCGTAAACACCGGGATGAACGGCCTGCCCAAACGTCATGAGAACTCGCACACCCAGAACGTGCGTCCGCATACGTCGAGGGACGTCGAGGAGACGTCCAGGAGACGTCGAGGAGAGGTCCAGGAGACGTTGCAGAGGCGTGATTGACCGCTCCACGGCCGGCGGGAATCCTGGTAACGTTCGGGGCGGATGGTGCCCCCCGCGCACAGCCGGATCAGCCGCTATCACCGCTGGATCACGCGTTACCCCGCGGCTGTGCTGATCGGCGCTCTGGCGGTGGCGGCCGCCTGTGGCGCCCTGGCCTCGCGCCTCCAGCTCAAGACGGCGTTCTCGGAACTACTTCCCAGCAACGACCCGGGGGTGGTGACCCTCACCCGCACGCAGAAGCGCATGGGGGACATGTCGCTGCTGCTCATCGGGATCCGGTCGCCCGACTATCAGGCCAACCTGCGCTACGCCGAGGCGCTGACCCAGAAGCTGCGCGCCCTGCCGCGCACGGTGGTCAACCTGGCGACCTACGACGTGCGCGATCTGCGCGCCTTCTACGAGAAGAACAAGTGGCTGTTCGTCTCCGAGGACGACCTGGAATCGATCCGCGATCGCCTGCGCAACGAGATCAGCAAGCGCAAGAACCCGCTCTTCGTCCCGCTCGAGGAGGAGGAGCCGATCGACCAGATGCAGAAGCGGATCGAGCACCACGACGGGCTCGACGAACGCTTCCCGGGCGGCATCTTCAGCAGCAACAACGGTGAGTACGTCTGGATCGCGGCGCTGCCCCCCGGCGGCCTGTTCGTCGAGCACGCCGGGGAGTCGCTCTACAACGCGGCCAACGACCTCATCAAGGCCGATCCCCCCTCGCGCTACCAGCCGCAGATGACGGCCAGGGTGTCGGGGCCGATCGCCACCGGCATCGCCAACCGCCAGGCGGTCGTCGACGACATCATCATGGTCACCACCATCTGCGTGGTGATCGTCATCCTGTCGATCGGGTTCTACTTCCGGCGGCTGCGGGCCATCCCGCTGACCGGGATCCCGGCCGCCATCGGGGCGGCCGTCGCCTTCGCCGTGGCCGAGCTGGCGTTCGGGTACCTGACCGAGTCGACCTCGTTCCTGGGGTCGATCATCGTCGGCAACGGGATCAACTATGCGATCGTCCTCATGTCGCGCTACGAGGAGCACCGGGCGCGCGGCGCCAGCCCGGACGCGGCGCTCGGCCAGGCGCTGGGGGGGGTCTGGCGCGGGACGCTGGTGGCCTCGATCTCGGCCTCGGCCGCCTACGCCTCGCTGATGGTGACCAGCTTCCGCGGCTTCTACCAGTTCGGCGTCATGGGGGCGGTCGGGTCACTGGCCTGCTGGCTGGCCACCTTCACCGCGCTGCCGGCGCTGCTCGTGCTGCTGGACCGCCGCCCCACCCGGTTCTCCGGGCGGGCCCGCCCCCCCATCGAGTTCTCGCCGCTGGCCCGCCTGCTGGCGCGGCGGAGCGGGACAATCACCGCGGTGTTCACCGTGCTGGCCATCGCGGGCGCGATCGGATCGCGCCACTTTCTCCGGGACCCCTTCGAATACGATTTCAGCAAGCTCTCCGCCAAGCTGAAGACGACCGAGGAGGCCAAGCAGTTCAACCACAGCGTCGACAAGCTGTTCGGGCGCTGGCCGTCGCCGACGGTGGTGCTGGCCGACACCGTCGACGAGGTGGAGCCGATCAGGCAGGCGCTCCGCAAGCAGGACACGGAGCATTCCGGGCCGCCGGTCGTCGGTCAGGTCGTCACGATCTGGGACCTGCTCCCGGGCCTGCCCGAGGTGCAACAGCGCAAGCTCGGGCTCATCGCCCAGATCCATAAACTGACGCACGACCCGGCGCTGGAAGTGCTGAACGACAAGGAGCGGGCCGACCTGAACAAGATCAACCCGCCCGAGGGCCTGCACGAGCTCAAGCCGACCGACCTGCCCCCGTTCGCGCGCCGGCCCTTCACCGAGAGCGACGGCACCATCGGGCGCGTGGTGCTGGTCTACCCGCCGGACCAGAAGTTCTCGGTCTGGAACGGGCGCGATCTGCTGCGGAGTGCCTCCGTGATGCAGTACCTGCATCTGCCGAACGGGAAGGTGGTGGAGACGTCGGGGTCGGCCGTGGTCTTCGCGGCGATGATCCGCTCGATCCTCCACGACGGGCCCATCGCCACCGCGGCGTCGCTCATCGCCGTGCTGGTGATCATCTGCTTCACCATCCGGCCCGCGGCCGCGGCGTTGATGGCGCTGTCGACGCTGCTGCTCGGCGTCCTGCTGATGGTGGGGAGCGCCGGCTGGGCCGAGGTGCGGGTCACCTTCCTGAACTTCATCGCCCTGCCCATCACCTTCGGCATAGGCGCGGAATACGCGCTGAACGTCATCACCCGCTACCGCGAAGAACGCGACGTGGCGCGCGCGGTCGTCTCGACCGGGGCGGCGGTCGCGCTCTGCTCCTGGACCACCATCGTCGGCTACGGCTCGCTGCTGGCGGCGCGCAACCGGGCGCTGCAGGGGTTCGGCCTGATGGCGATCCTGGGCGAGGTCGCCTGTCTGTCGGCCGCGATCGTGGCGCTGCCGGCGGTCCTCCTGTGGCGCCGGGCCCGCCCGCTCGACGACGAGACAGACGAGGGTTCCGTGACGAGCGATGACAAGGCCGAGCCGGCGCAGCCGCTCGATCGCCAGCCCCCCTCGACGTCGCTGTAATCCGCGGCGGCGCCGCCGGTCAGTGGCGCAGGCGGAGGACGCCGGCCGTCGAGGCGATGAGGAAGAGCCCCATCACGATCCAGACGATGCCGAACGTCCGGTGGCGGCGGCGCGCCCGCTCCCGCTCGGGGCTGTCGTCGTTGATCTCGCGCGAGGCGTCGCGACGGCCGAGCATCGCCACCCGCGCGATGCCGCCGATCGTCAGGGCCAGCCCGACGGCGTAGAAGAAGAGAGGGGGGAGGACGACGTTCACTAGCTGGCGATCTCCATGGCTCTGAGCTCGCGGATGACGGTAACCCGAATCTGCCCCGGAAACCGCATCTCGCGCGAGATCTTTTGCGCGATCTCGGTCGACAGATTCACGGCTCCCAGATCGTCGACCCGGTCCTCCTCGACGTAGATCCGGATCTCCCGTCCGCCTTGCACGGCGTAGGCCTCGGCGACGCCCTGAAAGCCGCGGGTGATTCGCTCCAGGTCCTCGACCCGCGCCAGGTAGCTCTCGTCGGTCTGGCGGCGCGCCCCGGGACGCCCGCCCGACATGGCGTCGGCGGCCGCGACCAGATAGGCGTAGGCGCTGTTGAAGGGCTCGTCGGTGTGGTGAGCCCCGATGGCGTTGGCCACCGCCTCGGCCTCGCCCAGCCGGCGCGCGTAGTCGGCGCCGATGACCGCGTGCGAGCCGTCGAGCTCGTGGGTGAGCGCCTTGCCGATGTCGTGCATCAGGGCCGCGCGACGGGCCAGCTTCAGGTCGAGGCCGATCTCGTCGGCCATCATCCCGCAGAGATAGGCGGCCTCGACGGCGTGCTTCCACTGGTTCTGCGTGTAGCTGGTCCGGTAGTTGAGCCGGCCTACCAGCTTGACGATCTCCGGGTGCGCCGGCGGGATCTCCAGCATGGAGAAGGCGCGCCGCCCGAGGTCGTTCAGCTCGGCGTCGAGGCCTGTCGCGACCTCGCGCGCCGCCTTGGCCACCGCGGCCGGATCGCGCGCCGTGCCCGGCTGCCGCTGCAGGCGGGTGAGCGTCCGCCGCGCCACCTCGCGTCCCACGCCGTCGAGCCCCTCCAGCCGCAACGTGTCCCGCTGCTCGGAGAGCACCAGCGTCACGCCGGCCACCGCCTCGATGGCGCGCAGGTTCGCCTCCTCGCGTCCCAGGAGCGCCGTACCCGCCTCGCCCGAGGGCAACGGCACCACCGCGTGCAGTCGCTCGGTCAGGTAGTGACCGTAGAAGCGCCCCACGGCGATCCCCATGATCCGCTTGGCGCCTTTGACGGCGCCGTCGGCGGTCGTCTCGGCCGCCAGGCGCGCCGCGCGGGTCGAGGTCATGCGGGTCTCGTCGACCTCGGCGTCGCGCAGCGCCTCGACGGCTTCTTTGGCCGACTGTCCAGCGGCGCGCTCGAGCGCCGCTCGCGCCTGACGATCGACCGTCCCCAGCTCTTCGCGGGTGCGGGCGGCTTCGGCCTCGTGGGCGGTCACCCGCTCGCGCTCCGCCGCCAGGCGCGCGGCGGCTTCGGTCAGATCGGCCTTGGCACGACCGCTCTCCGCCTCGCGTCCCTCGAGCCTGCGCTGCCGCCCCTCGAGCTCGGCGGCCCGCGTCCGCATCGCCGCCTCGGCGGCGGCCGCGGCGGCGCGCGCTTGCTCGCGCCCGCCCGCCTCGGCGCCACGCAGGATCTCGGCGCGCTCGGTCTCGGCGGCGCGCGCCATCGCCGCGGTGAGCTGCCGCACCCCCGCCGACAACATCGCCGCGCGTTGATGCGCCACCCGGCGGCCGAGCACGACGCCGGCCGCCGCGACCACCGCCGCGGTGACGAGCAGCGCGGCGAGCGAGGTCTCCATTTTTCCTGGCTCGACTTTCCTGACCCGACTTTCCTGACCCGAGGTCCGGCCGCCGTGATTAGCCCTGTCCGATCCCCAACCCGAGGTGCTCGCGGACGAGGAAGTAATCCTCGGAGATCGACCAGATGAGGAGGTCGCGAATCTTGTCCTTGGGATCGGCGATGCCGATCGAAACCGGCTCGCTCTGCACCAGGCGCGCGGCCACGTCGAGATCGTTGCAGATGAGGAACCCGACCCGGGTCGCTGTCATGTCGACCGCGTTCGCCCACTTGTGGATGTCGGCCTCGCCCTTTCCGGTGGCGAAGCGCTGCACGACGGCGCTCAGCTGCTCCAGCATCTGAGCCGGCACCCTCTTCTTGAGCTCGGCGAGGTAGGTCCCGACCGCCTCCTGAACGTCCTTTTTGACCTCCAGCGGCGGGTGAACCAGCTTGAGCGCCGCCAGAAAGAGGACCTTGAGCTCGGCGACGGTGGGGACGACCTGCGGCCAGCGCACGAAGTGATCGGGGCGCATCAGCGTCAGCTTCTTGCCGGTCAGGTAGGCCAGCTCCCTCTCCGGGCGCCCCTGGAGCAGCGCCGACCCGACCACGAAGGACGGCGTCAGGACACCCTTCTCCCGGAGGTTGTACATCTCCAGCTCGCCCGGCGACTCGGGCCGCAGGTAGAGCTCCGGCTGCTGCACGCCCAGCACCTGGTCGACGTAATTGAAGACCTTGCTGAAGAGCAGCTGGTCGTTCGCCACGTCGCGCTTGTCCTTGCGCTTGAGCTGGTACTCCTTGTGCTCCTTGGCGCGCAACCCGGCCACCGTGTGACTGACCGCCGCGAAGATGTGCGAGACGATGCGGTCCTCGTCGGCGTGATAGATGTTCTTCCAGAGGTCCTCGGTGAGGCGGGCCTTGGCGCGGACGAAGCCCTTGGCGCGATACTGCTCGAAGAACTGCTGCTCCTCGGCGTCGGCCTTGCGCAAGAAGGCCATCGCGGCGGCGACGCACCAGGCGCGGTCGTACTGCTGCATGGCCATGTAGAGGCCGCGCAGCGTCTTCATGTAGACCGCCATCTGGCCGAAGTCCGGCGTCGCCTTGATGAGGTGGCGGTACTCGTTCACCGCCTTGTCGTACGACTCGGGCCCCGAGAGCTGATACAGCTCGGCGAGGATCTGGTGACGCGGCGTCGCCTCGGGATCGAGCTGCACGCAGACCTCGAAGGCGGCCGTCGCCGACTTGAAGTCCTTGAGGCGCGAACGATAGATCTCGCCCAGCCCGTGCCAGAGCGCGATCACCGTCGCCTTGCGCTCGGGCGGCGGATCCTGCCCGATGCGCTTGATCATCCGCCGGAAGTTCCGCTCCTGGTTCTTCCAGTCCTTCTTGGCGGTCATGATCTTGTCGATCCGCTCGAACGCCTTCAGATCGTCCGGATCTTCGTCGAGCGCCTGGTTGTAGAGCTCGACCGCCTCGTCGGTGGAGTGCAGCTCGTAGTTGGCGATGTTGCCGGCCGCCACCAGGTAGCGGGCCTTGACCTTGCCGCTCTCGATCTCCGCCAGCTTGGCCAGGATCTCCATCGCCTTCTTCCACTGCTTGGTCTCGGAGAAGAGATCGAGCAGGTCGTGCAGCAGCTGGCGGTCGTTCGCCTTGTAATTGAGCGCCTCCAGATGGGCTGCGATCGCCTTCTGGGGGTTGGCCAGCTTGTCCTTGTAGATCCCGGCGATCTCCTGGGAGATGGTGAACTTCTCGTCGGCGGGCGTGGCGGCCGCGCTCAGGACGGCGCGCTTCTGCTTGATGACCGCCTCGAAGTCGCCGGCGTCGGTGTAGAGGTCGATGAGCGCCTGGAGCGTCGCTCGGTGTCCGGGCTGAATCTCCAGCGCCTTCTCGAACATGTTCACCGACTTGGTGCGCTCGTTGAGCTTCAGCTTGATGCGCCCCAGACGGAAGAAGATGTCGACGATCTCGTCGTCTTTTTGAGTATCGCGGTGGTGGACCAGGATCGTCTGGTAGATGCGGAACGCGTCGTCCCAATGCTCGAGCTTGTAGAGCAGCCCGGCGCGATCCACGAGCGTCGGCAGGTAGGTCGAATCGAGGTCGTAGGACTGCTTGTAGTACTTGAGCGCCTTCTCGTTCTCGCCCAGGCGGTCGGCCGCCTTGGCCAGCCGGTGATAAAGCTGCGTCAGCTCGCGGTTGGTCTTGCGATCGGCCTTGCGCGCCAGCATCTCGAGCAGCGGCACCAGCGGCGCCCACTCCTCGCGCTTGAAGTAGATGTGCGAGAGCGGCTCGGCGGCCTCCACGTGCTCGGGATCGAGCTGCATGACCCGGGCGAACATGTCGCCCGCCTGTCCCTCGTCGGAGAGCTTCTCCTGGAAGATCTTCCCCGCCTCGTGCAAGAGGCGCGTCTTCTCCAGCGGGTTGACGGTGGCCGCCTCGGCGCGAACCATGAGCTGGGCCGCCTTTTGCCAGTCGCCGCGCCGCTTGTAGATGCCGAGCAGCGACAGCATCGACGGGACGTGCGCCGGATCCTGGGACAGGGCCTCGACCAGGTATTCCTGGGCGGGCTCGGGATCCTGCATCTGCTCGTCGTACACCTTTCCTAATCGATAGTTGAGGTCGACCTTCTCCTTCGGCTCGACGCTGATCCGAAGCAGGCGCCGCATCACCTCCACCGCCTCGTTCCACTGCGAGGTCTCCTCGTAGAGGCGGGCGATGCCGGCCAGCGCGTCGTGGTGCTCGCTCTCCACGCTGAGCACGTCGTTGTACGACTCGATCGCCTTGTCGAGATCGCGCAGCTCCTGCTCGTACACCGCCCCCATCTTGGTGAAGAGCTGGATCCGCTCGGTCCCGTCGGTGGTGACGCCCAGGTGCTTGCGGTAGGTCTCGACCAGCTGCTCCCACTTGCGCTCTTGCTGGTAGAGGCGCTCGAGGTCGCGGTAGGCTTTGGCGTTCTTCTCGTCGATGAGGAGGATCTTCTCCAGCACCTCCGAGGCGCGATCCGGCTTGGCGAAGTTCTCTTCCCAGATCGTCGCCATCTTCTGGTAGGTGGCGACCCGATCCTCCTCGGGGGGCGAGACCTCCAGGCGGTGCTCGAGGTTCTCGAGGTACTCCTCCATCCGCCCCGTCTTCTCGTAGAGGGCGTCGAGCGCGGTGAGCGCCGGCAGGTTGCGCGGATCGACCGAGAGGACCTCTTTGTAGGCCTCGACGGCGCGATCGTTGTCGCCCAGGCGGTCCTCCCACAGCTCGCCGACCTGCAGCTTGAGCTTGATCGCCTGCTCGGTGTCGTCGACCACCTGCGACTTCTTGGCCAGCACGTCGACCAGGCGGTCCCAGGCCTGCGTACGCCGGTAGAGCCGCTCCAGGGCGTTGATGGCGTCGATGCAGCGCTCGTCGGTGTCGAGCGCGCGCTGGTAGGCGTTCACCGCCTGCGTGGCGTCGCCCACCTGCGACTCGTAGGTGTCGGCCAGCGCCAGCAGGATGTCGACGCGCGCGACGGGCTCGGTCTCGCACTCGGCGTGGCGGGCCAGCACGGTGACGAGATCGTTCCACCGCTTCTGCTTGCGGTAGAAGTCCTCCAGCGCCTGCAGGGCGCCGACGTGCGCGTTGTCGAGCTGCAGCGCTTGCTGCGCCGAAGCGATGGCGTAGTCGACGTGACGGAGCGCCGAGTCGTACCAGCGCGCGATCTTCACCCACAGATCGGCGGCCTGCTTGGGATCGGCGATCCCCTGGACCACCTGCGTGTAGTCGCCGATGAGCTCGTTCCACTTGTCGGCGGCGGTGGCCAGGCGCTGCAGCTCCTGCGCGACCTGGTCGTTCGAGTAGTCCTCGCGGAAGGCGGCCTGCAAGGTGACGAACGCGCTGTCGCGATCGCCGAGCTGCTGTTCGTAGATCTCCGCCACCTGGACCAGGAGGCCGATACGCGCCGCCGGGTCGGCCGCGAACTCGGTCCGCGCCAGCAAGAGGTCGACCAGCTTCATCCAGCTCTTGCGCTGGCGATAGAGCTGCTCGAGCTCGAGGGAGGCCGTCTGGTGCCCCGGATCGATCTGCAGCACCCGCTCGTAGACCTGCGCCGCCGAGCCGCCGTCCCCTATTTTATCGGCCCACAAGGAGGCCGCCTGCATGAGGACGTCGACCCGCTCGGTCGGGTTGGCCAGCGCCTCCACGCGCCGCTCGAGGATGTCGACCGCCTCTTCCCAGCGCGCCTCCTGCATGAACAGGCGCTCGAGCGCCGCCAGCGCGCGGAAGTCGGCCGGATCGAGCTCCAGCACCTCGCGCCAGGCGTCGATGGCGTCCTGGGTCCGCATGAGGGTGTCGCCCTCGAGCTCGCCGAGCTGCGCGAACAGCTCCTTGAGCTCCTCGCTCTCGATTCCGCTGCCCCCCAGCTGGCCGACCTGGATGAGGCGCCGCAGGGCCTGCGACAGCTCCTCCCAGGCGCCCGCGCTGCGGTAGTTGGCGGCGATGGCGCGGAGCGCGTCGACGTCCTGCGGATCGATCTCCAGGACCTTCTGCCAGCTCTCGAGCGAGTTGCGCTCGCGCGACAGCTTCTCGCCCCAGATGCGCCCCAGGCGCTTGTAGATCGGGATCCGCGCCTCGACCTCCGGCGTGGCCGCCACCTGCTTCTCGAGCACCTCTGTCAAAGGCGTCCACTCGCCGGCCATCTCGTGCAGGTCGGCCAGCCCGGAGAGCGCGATGGCGTCCTCGCCACGGATGTCGACGACGCGGCCCCACAATTCGACCGCCTTGGCGCGGTCGTCGAGCGCGTCGGCGGCCAGCTTGGCCATCCGCGCGTAACAGTCGGCGAGCGCCATCTCGTCGCTGGTGATCCCCGAGATCTTCTCGTAGACGCCGTAGAGGTCGCTCCAGCGTTCGCCGCGGAAGTAGAGCCGCTCGAGCGCTTCGAGCGCCTCGCGCGACTGCGGCTCGTGCTCCAGCACCGCCAGGTAGCTGGCGATCGCCTGATCGCGCTCCTCCAGCGCCTCGGCGTAAACGCGCCCGAGCCGCAGGTTGAAGGTCACCAGCTCCGCGCTGTCGTCGGTGATCGCCAGCCGCTGGCGCAGGACGCCGGCCAGGTTCTCGTACATCCCCTGGCTCTCGTAGATGCGGTCGAGCGAAGCCAGCGCCGCGGGATCTTTGGCGTGCTCGCTGAGCACCGCCTGGAGCGCCGTCTCGGCGCGTTCCAGATCGCCGAGGTCGTTCTCGAAGCTGGCGCCGAGTCGCAGCAGGACGTCGCGCCGCACCTCCGGCGCCCGGTCGGCCGAGGCCGCCTCGGACATGGTGGTGACGTAGGCGTCCCACTGGTGCGTGGCGCGCGCCAGCCGCAGGAGCTCGTCGAGCGCCTGCGCGGAGGAGGGATCCTCCTTGACCGCCTCGGCCCACCAGGCGAAGGCGGCGACCTGGTCGACCAGCTTGTGCTCGGCGAGCTCGGCCAGGCGCCGCAGGAGCGCCTGCCGCTCGGGCAGGTCGGTCACCCGAGCGAGCTGCACCTCGTGGATCTGGTGCAGCTTCTCCCACTCCTCGCCCGCGCGGTAGAGCGGCTCCAGCACCTCGGCGATCTCGATCTGCATGGTGCCGCCCATGAACATCCGCTCGAGGGCGGCGCGCGTCTCGGCGTGGGTGGGATCGGCGACCAAGATCTCGCGGTAGGCCTCCACGGCCTTCGGCAGATCCATCAGCGCCAGCTCGTAGATCTGGGCCAGCCGGAAGGTCAGCGCGACCCGCTGCTCGTCGGAGGGGGCGATGCCGATCTCTCGGCGCACGATGGCCGCCAGCTCGTCCCACTGCTGCGCCCGCCCGTACAGCCGATCGAGCGCCACCAGCGCCTGCTTGTTCTCGGCGTCGGCGTCGATCGCCTTGCGGTAAGTGGCGATGGCCTCCTCGGGCTGGTTGATCTCTTCCTCGTAGACGCGCCCGAGGCGCAGGAGGAGGTCGATCTGCTTGCGCGGATCGTCGACCTTGTCGAGCTCGGCGGCGAACAGGTTGCCGAGCTTGGCCCAGTGCCCCGTCTCGGCCGCCAGGCGATCCAGCTGTCCGAGCACGTCCTGGTTCGTCGGGTCGACGCGCAGCGCGCGCCCGTAGATGTCGAAGGCGGCGTTCTGGTGCGACAGCCGTCGCTCCTCGATCTCCGCCATCCGCCCGAGCAGCTCGACCCGGCGGCCGACCTCCTCGGCCTGCGCCTGCATCACCTCGTAGACGGTGATGACCCGGTCCCACTCGCCGGCGCTCTCGTAGATCGGCTCCAGCACCTGGGCGGCCAGCACCGCCGAATCGGCCTCGTTGCCGACCATGAGCGCTTCCAGCGCGCGGACGGTCGGGTCGTGCGCCGGATCCATGGTCAGCACCTGGCGGTAGGCCTCCACGGCGCGCGCCAGATCCTTGAGGTGCTCGCGCCAGAGCTCGCCGATGCGGAAGCGCAACGAAACCACCTCGGCCGGCGAGGGGGCCATCTCGGTCTGCCGCTCGAGAACGGCCAGCAGGTCGTACCAGCGTCCGAGCTGCTGATACAGACGATCGAGCGCCTGCGCGGCGTCGTAGTCCTCGGGATCGAGGTCGATGATCGAGCTGTAGGTCTCGACGGCGCGCTCCGGATCGCCGAGCTCGCGGTCGTAGACCTGGCCGAGCACGAAGAGCATCTGTTTCTTCTCGACCGGCGTCTGGGCCAGCTCCGCCTTCTTGGCGTAGATGTCCTTCAGATCGCTCCAGCGCCCGAGGCGGATGTAGAGCCGTTCGAGCTGATCGAGCGCCGAGGTGTCGGCGTCGTCGACGGAGAGCGCGTGCTGGAACACCTTGACCGCGCTCTCCAGATCCTCGAGGACCTCTTCGTAGAGCTGCGCCGCCCTGAAGAGCAAAGCCTTCTTCTCCGCCGGCGCGTCGACGATCTCCGCCTTGCGCTGCAGGAGCTGCACCAGGTTCGGATAGTCGCCGCCGCGCAGATAGAGCTGCTCGAGCGCGTTGGCCGCCTCGAGATCGCGGGGCCAGACTTCCAGCGCCGCGCCATAGGCAGCCGCCGCCTGGCGATCGTCGCCGAGGTCGACCTCGCAGAGGCGCGCGATCTTGTGATAGAGCGCGTTTTTGCGTTCAGGGTCGGAGACCCCGGCGACGAGGCGTCCGTAACGAGCGACCAGATCGTCGAGCTTGTCGAGCGCGCGGGCCAGCCGCTCGACCGCCGTCTGCACCTCGGCGTTCTGCGGATCCTCGCCGAGCGCGCGGCCCAGCGCCTCGTAAGCGTGCGCCGGATCGTCCAGCCCGACCTCGTACCCGTCGGCGATCTGGCGCAGAAGGGAGATCTTCTGCTCGGGATCGGAGGTGTGGCGCGCCTCCACCTCGTAGACGGCGATGAGGCGCGGCCAGTCGCCGCGGATCTTGTAGATCGGCTCCAGCAGGAGCGCGGCGTCGAGCTCGTGCTCGGCGTTGGTGAGGATCCGCTCGAGCGCGGCGATCGTCTCCCGGTGCTCGGGCTCGAGCTGGAGGATCTTCGAGTAGGTGTCGACCGCGGCACCGAGCTGATCGAGCTTCAGCTCGCGCAGCGCGCCCAGGCGTCCCAGCAGGATGACGTTCTCGGCCCCGCCGGCGTCTCCCTCCTCCTCGACGAGGGTCAGCTGCCGCTGCAGGTTGTCGGCCAGCTCGCGAAACTCCCCCCGCCCCAGATAGAGCCGATCGAGCGCCCGCAGCGCGCGCAGGTTCGAGGGGCTCTCCTGGAGGACGACGTTCCAGGCCACGATCGCCTGCTCGGCGTTCCCCAGCATCTCCTCCCAGACGGTGGCGATCCGGATCCGGATCTCCTCGCGCTCCGCGGCGTCGCTGACCAGCTGCGCCTTCTTGAGCAGCGTGTCGACCAGATCGCTCCAGCGCTCGGTGCGCGTGTAGAGCCGCTCCAGCGCCACCAGCGCCGAGGCGTCCTCGGGCTGGATGCTCTGGGCGCGCCGGAAGTACTCCACCGCGCGGTCGGAGTGCCCCAGCTTCTCGTCATAGGCGACCGCCACCACCAGGAGCAGCTCGCGCTCGAGGGCCGAGGGGAGCTTCTCTTTCCCCTTCCCCTTGGTCGAGAGCGCATTTTCGTAGAGCGCGACCAGCGGCTGCCAGTTGTCGAGGATGTTGGCCAGGTTCTCCAGCGCCTCGCGGGCCGGCGCCGCGCCCGGGCTTTCTGCGAACGCGCGCGTGTAGGCCTCCCAGGCCTGGTCGGCGTTCCCCAGCTGCCCTTCCAGCTTGCCGATGCGGAGCAGCAGGTCGACGCGCTTGTCGGTCTTCTTCTCGTGCGCGAGCTTGATCCGCTGCACCTCGACCAGGCGCGCCAGATCGTTGCCCGCTTCGTAGATCGGCTCCAGCTCCTCGACGGCCGCCTGCTGCAGGGCCGGATCGGCGCTCGAGAGATAGGCCTGCAGCGCCGTGCGCGCCCCGACGTGCGCCGGCTCCAGCGTCAGCGCCTCCCGGTAGGAGGCGACCGCGCCCGCTCCGTCGGAGAGGTGCTGCTCGAGGATGGCGCCGCGCCGGAACTTCAGCTCGGCGACGGCGCCCATGTCGGTCGAGAGATCGATCTCCGCCTCGATGGTGGCGGCCAGCTCTTTCCAGCGACCGAGCTGCTGATAGATCCGGTCGAGGGCGGCCAGCGCCGGCGCCTGCCGCGGATCCTGCTTGAGGATCTCTTGATAGAGCTGCACCGCCTTGTCGGGCTGCCTGATCTCCTCCTCGTAGAGCGAGGCCAGCTTGAAGCGGATCGAGAGCTCCTCGTCCTTGCTCTTGGCCAGACCCAGCTTCTTGTCGTAGACGGCGAGCAGATCGGCGAAGCGCCCGGTGGCGATGTAGAGCCGCTCGAGCGCCCCCACCGCCTCCGGGTTCTTGGGCGAAAGCTCCAGGATCTTCTGGTTGCGTTCGATGGCCGCGTCCGGGTTCCCCAGCTCCGACTCGTACGCCGCGGCCAGCGTCCCCAACAGCGCCAGCAGCGCCTCCTGGTCGCCGGCGGCCTTCGGCAGCACCGCCTCGTAGGCCTGAACCAAGTCAGCCCAGCCCCGCCCCTCCTGCGCCAGGCGGCGCGAGGTCTCGATCGCCCAACCGTCGGTGGGCGTCTCGGCGAGCGCGGCGAGCGCGACGCGCAGCGCCCCCTGCTTGTCGCCGGCGCCGAGATCGAGCAGCTCGGCGAGTCGTTTGAGGCGCGCCGGGCGCTCGCTCGGATCCGTCGTGTGTCCGAGCTCGACGAACAGCACCTCGGCGAGGTGCTTGACGTCCTTGGCCTTCTCGTAGAGCGGGATCAGCGCCAGCGCGGCCTCGAGGTTCTGGCCGTCGATCGACAGCACCTTCTCGTAGGCCTTCTGCGCCCGATCGCCCTTCTGCAGGCGATCGCGATAGAGCTCGCCGATCTTGTTCCACAGGCCGACGCGCGCCGCGCCGTCTTCGGACTCGGCCTGGCGTTCGAGGACGCGCACCAGCTCGTCCCACTTCCCCTGCGCGGCGTAGAACTGCTCCAGCGCATTCCAGTCCTTCTGCTGCAGATAGAGCTTCTTGAGCGCGTCCTGCGCGCGCCGGTTGTCCGGCTCCGCCTGCAGAAGCGCTTGCCAGGCCGTCGTCGCCTGCGCCGTGTTCTGCACCTTCTCGGTGTAGAGCACGCCCAGCTTGACGTAGATCGCCGAGCGGCGCGCGGCGTCCGACGCCATCGCCACCTGGCGCTCCAGCACCGCGCCGAGCTCGTTCCACATCTTCTCGCGTTCGTACAGCTTCTCCAGCTCCCCGAGCGCCTCGGCGTTCTCGGCGTCGTCGGCCAACACCTTCTGCCAAAGGTCGATCGAGACCACCGCCTTCTTCATCTTCTCGGAGGCGAGCTTGGCCACCTCCACGCGGCGGCTCCGGCGCACGTCGGCGTCGGTGATCTTCTCGATCTCGCGCTGATTGACCGCGACCAGCTTCTCCCACTCGCGGCGCTTTTCGTACATCTGCTTGACGAACGCGAGCCCGTCGGCGTTCTCCGGATCGATCTCCAGGATCGCCTCGAAGGCTTTGATCGCCTCCGCCTGGTTCGAAAACTTCTCCAGGAAAAGGTTGGCGATGCGCAGCTGCAGCGCCACCTTCTCCGCCGGCGTCTCCACCGCCGAGGCCTTCTTGCGCAGGAGCGCGATCAGATCCGGCCAGCGCTTCATCGTCTCGTACTGCGCGGCCAGCTCGTCGATCGCCTGGAAGTTGTTCGGCTGGATGTTCAGAATCTGGGTGAACGCACCCACCACCATGACGTCCAACTTCAGACGATCGCGATAGACCTCGATCATCTCGCGCAGCACCGGGATCTTCTCCTCGGGGCTCGCCCATTTGACCTTGTCGATCGCCTCCTTCATCGTCTCGACGAAGTTGTTCCAGCGCTCGGCTTCCCGGTAGACGCGCGCCAGCTCGCGACGCGGCGCCCACTCGGTCTGGTTGGAAGCGACCAGCTTCTTCCACTCGGCGATCCCCTTGTCGACCGACTGCTTCTCGGCTTCGCGCGCCGCCTTGGCGGGCGCCGCGAGGTCGGCGGGGAAATCGTCGTGGGAATTCGCGGCACCGTTGCCGCCGGCGGACGTCTCGTCGTCCTTCTTTCGCTTCCCGTGGCCCTGTCCTTGGCCCTGCTTGGACTGCTGATCCACTGCGCTCCTCCAGACTCGGATCGTGCCGGCGTGTCTGTCCGCTAAGTAGCGAAACAGACTAGAAAACAGGACGATTTTTATAGCACGGCGTCGAGCCGCTAAAAACATGAAAGCGACCGAGAACACAAGGTTCCCGGTCGCTTTCGAGGGAGGCGTGGATGTAGGTGTTGGCTAGCCGGACAGCGCGTAGAGCTTGTCGTTGGCGGCTTTCAGGTAGTTCGGATCGGTCGTCTTGCTGCTGGTGCCCACGAACTTCTGAAGGTACTCGCGAGCCTTTTCCTTCTGATCGTTGCCGTGCGCCTCATCGTACCAGTCGGCGTAGGCCATGCCGCAGTTGTAGACGGCATCGTAGAGCTCGGGATCATCGTCGATCGCCTTCTTGAACTCGCCGGTGGCCTGCTCGTACTGCTTGAGGTTCTTGAGCGCCAAGCCGTAGCCGTTGTGGCACTCGCCGTCGTCGTCCTTGGCGGTCACGCAGCCCTGGAACACCTGAGCCGCTTCTTTGTTGAAGTCGTAGTCGAGGTAGAGGTAGCCGAGCCCGACGTAAGACTTCGAGAACCGGGAGTTGGCCTCGATGGCGTGCCGAAAAGCCTCGTCGGCCTCCTTCGGACGGTCCATGGCGGCGTAGATCTTCCCCATCCGCCACCAGGCCTTGAAGCGCTTGGGGTCGGCTGAGGTGGCGGCCTGGAAGGCCTTCACCGCGTCGTCGTTCCGCTTCGCTTCGGAGTACGCCTCGCCCAGATCGTACTGGTAGTTGGCGTTGTCCGGCTTGCGCTGGACGGCCTGCTCGAAGTTCTCGATAGCCTTGTCCCACTTCCGCTGTTTCTCGAAGACCTTCCCCAGGTTGTAGTAGGAGAGCTCGTACGTCGGATCGGTCTGGATCGCCTGCTTGAAGTCCTTCTCCGCCGAGTCGTAGAGGTTGTTCTTGAACTCCTCAGTTCCCCTGTTTGAGAGGTCCATCGCCTTCAAGCGCTCCTGGCTGCAGGTGAAGCCCTCGCAGGCCGGAAGCACGCAGGCGATCGTCAGAACGACGAGCAGTGATCGATTGTTCATCTCTTACTCTCCTCCGCCGGCGGGCGTGAGCACGAACGGATACGACACGATGACGATACCGCCGCCGAGCGGCTTGGGGAACTCCCAACGACGAACCGCCTGCACGGTGCAGTTCTCGACGCGGGCGTTGCCCATGGTCGAGTTCTGGAGCACCGACGCGATGACCTGACCCGAGGCCGCGATGGTGAACTGCACCATGATGCGGCCACCGAGATCCGGCTTCTTCGTCAGCTCCTGCTCGTAGCAGTACTTCACCTCGTTGATGTGGCGCCGGATGATGCGGCGGATGATCTCTTTGTCGAGCGAACCGCGAACGTTCGCCTGACCGGGGATGACGTCCGGCGCGTGAGCGCGACGGCCGCCGAGGCCGCCGGCGCCGCGGCCGTAACCGCTGCCGTTGCCGCCGCCGCCGCCCTTGCCGATGGTCCCCAGGTTGCCGAGGCCGATGGTCCCTTCGCCGGTGCCGCCGCCGCCCGACCCGGTGCCGACCAGGCCGAGACCGCCGACGCCGTAGGCCTCGCCGATCTGGTTGCCGACGAGACCACCGAGCACGTCGGCCGCGTCGTTACCGAGCGCCGAGTCGCGCCCGAAGATCGAGGCGATGTGCGAGCCCTCGGTCTGCTTGAGGACGCCCAAGATGCCGGCGTTCTTCGCCTGCTCCTCGGCGAGCTTCTTGGCCAGGTGCGGGTCGGGGTTGTCCTTCGGACCCTTCAAGCCGTAGAGACCCTCCTTGTTCTTGGAGGTCTTCTTCCCCATCTTCCCTTCCTCGCCCTTGTGGCGCTTGCCCTTGCCACCCTGCTGCGAGTCGTCCTTCTTCTTGAGGAACTCGGGGATGTCCTCTTCCTTCTCCTCCGGCGGCTTGATGAGGAACTTCACGAAGCGGTTGTCGCTGTTGAAGAGGTCGAGCGACAGCGACTTCGGGTCCGGCGGAACCGCGAAGATCATGAGCAGGAAGAGGGCCAGGGCCACTGCCGTGCCGACGGTGTAGACCTGCTCGCTCCACTTCCAGGCGAGGAACGGGACCTCCAGCGTGCGCGGCCGCGCGGTCCCGGTGATGACGAACGTCGTCTCGCCGCAGTCGAGGCGGACCGAACCGCCCGGCGGCAGCGAGAAGCTGGAGCCGCGCTGCTGGATGAACTGCTGCAGCTGGTAGCTCTGGCCGTCGACGTAGACCTCGCCGGTCATGCGCGGGGTGACGTTGATGACGTAGTCGGCGCCCGTCGCGGCGACCAGCGGATGCGACGACGACGGCACGAAGTCCGCCGAAACCGGCGCGTCGACCTCGGCGTCCGAGCCGATCACGAAGTTGGCGTTCGACTTGCCGCGCCGCTTGAGACCCATGTAGCAGAGCGCGAGACCGACGATGAGGCCGCCGAACACGAGGATCGGCACGATCGGGTTGGGCTGATTCCAGACGAAGTTCTTCGCCTCCTTGCCCGCCGTCTGCCAGTCCTCGTATCGCACCTTCTCGGCGCCCTCGTTGATCGCGGCGACGATGAAGGCACCCAGGCCGACGATGACGCCCGCGATGCCGCCGTACAGCATCGAGGTCCCCTGCGCGTGCGTCGACTTCCCCTCGGGGTTGAAGAGATGGCGCGTGCCCGTGACGACGCCGCGGAAGACAGTCTGGACCTCCATCGCGCGCGAGCCGTCGTGGACCTCGACCTCAGCCCCGGCGCCGGGCGCGCCGGCGAATGAGGGCGGCGCGTACGACTGCTGCGGCGCCTGATAGGCCGGCTCCGGCTGCTGGTAACCGCCCTGCGGACCGGGCGGCGGTGCGTAGCCGGGCGGCGGCGCGTAGGCCTGCTGCGGCGGCGGCGCGTAAGCCTGCTGCGGCGGCGGCGCGTAGGCGGCCGGACGCCCGCCCCAGGCTCCGGGCTGCGGCGGCGGCGTCTCCTGCGCGGCGGCCTCCATGAAGGTCACGACCACGCGGCAGTCGCCGAACATGATCTCGTCGCCCGATTGGAGGCGCGCCTTGGTGATCCGCTCACCGTTGACCGTCGTCCCGCGGGTCGAGCCGAGGTCCACGACGTGGATCTCGTTCGGCCCGGTCGTCTCGATGACGGCGTGCATGCGCGACACCGTCTCGTCGTCGAGGCGAAGGTGGGAAGAAGCGAGCTTCCCGATCTTGATGACGTCTTGCGCGAGGACCTCCTCGCGCGCCAGCTGGTCCCCTTTGTAGATCTCGAAACGAATGGGGACGTTCACATCGGCCATGGTTCGCTCTCCTCTTGTTGCTGTTCTATGTCGGAGAGCGAAGCGCTGGGGAAATCTAGGTCAGCTCCCCGATCGCGTCGGGCGGAGGCGAGCTTTGCTCGCCGGAGCCCATCGCGGGGGGATGTGGGGCCCTTTCAGGGTCCCCATCTAGACGACCTAGATATCTTCCAGCGTCTTCAACATCTCCGGGATGAAGTCTTTGCGGATCTCGATGAGGCTCGAGTGCTCGGCCTTCTTCTGCGCGCTCACCAGCTCGCCGTCCGGGCGCTGCAGATCGCCTTCCACCGTGTCGTCCTCGAAGTCGTACACCGTCTTGGCCTTGTAGGTCGTGTTGGCGTCGTCGCCCCCAGCACCGCCGGCGGTGGCCGCCTTGTCGTCACCGCCGCCCGCCGCCGGGTCGGCGGCCAGCGCGCGGCCGGCCGCGCCCACCAACATCAGGCTCCCGAAGACGGCAAAACCGACAATGAGCTTCTTCATGATTCGATCTCCTTCAACTGCCGGGAGCACGGTGCTGGACTTCAGACAACCGAGCGCCCTGCGGGTTCCAAAGAATCTACCAGATCCGACGACATTCAGCGTTGAGGTGCGTCCCGTACCCCGCCGGCCCCCAAATGCAAAACGGCAGAGCTTTCTCGGCTCTGCCGTCTGCAATGTTCATTACGTTCCCGGGGCGACCGTAGTCGCGGGTGACTACTTCTTCTTTTTCTTCTTCTTGCCACCGCCGGCCTGATCGTCGGTGGGGGCGGCGGCCGCCGCCGCCTTGTCGGCGTCACCGGCGGGAGCGGCCGCGCCGGGGGCTCCCGGTGCCGCGCCCTTGTCGCCACCCTCCTTGGCCTTGGCAGCTGCAGCGGCCTCGTCGGCCTCCTGCTTCTTCATCTGCTCTTCCATCTGCTTCTGCTGCTCTTCGGCCTTCTTCTGCATCGCCTCGGCCTCGGCCTGCATCTTCGCGGCTTCGTCGAGGGCGACGTAGATTTCGTCGATGTCCTTGATGCGCTTCTCCGCCTCGTCACGGTACCGCTGGGCCGTCTTGTCGTTGGCGTGCCCCAGGAACTCGCGGTAGTAGTCCTGCGCCTTGTGCAGCGCCGGCTTCTGGCCGTCCTTGTAGTCCTGGTAGAGCAGGCCGAGGTTGAAGTAGCTCCAGGGGTTCGACGGATCGAGCTTCTCGGCCGAGTTGTACTGCTGCTCCGCCTCGTCGATCTTCTTGTTGCCGCGCAACGCGACGCCGAGGCCGATCGCCGCCTCGTAGTTCTTCGGCTGCAGCTCGATGACCTTGCGGAAGTTCTCCTCCGCGGTGTTGTAGTCGCGGTTGTTGAGCGAGAGGACCGCCAGATTGAGACGCGCCTCGGCCAACTTGGGGTTCAGCTCCACCGCCTGCTTGAACTGCTTGATGGCGGGGCTGATGTTCTTCTTCTTGAGCTCGATCAGGCCCAGCGTGTTGTAGACGGTCGCCAGGCTCTTCTTCATCTCGGGGGTGACGCCGGTCCCCTCTTCGCGAACGTTCACCTCTTTGGCCAGCTTGCCCCCCTCGGTGTCGTCCCCGCTCTCCTTCTTCTCCTTCTTCCCCTTCTTCCCCTTGCCGGCCTTGCCCTCGGCGGCCTCTTCGACCTTCTCCTCGGCGAACTTGCCGGTGGCGATCTCGTCGGCCTTGGCGATCGCCTGGTTGCCGACCAGCTTGGCCATCTCCAGCATGTTCATGTCGTAGTAGATGAACGCCAGCGTCGAGAAGGCCTGGAGGTTGTTGCTGTCGAGCGCCAGCGCCGTGCGCAGGTTGCTCACCGCCTGCGCGACGTACTGCTTCTTCTCGTCGCCGCTGGCGCGACGGGCCTTGTCGCGCAGGATCTGCGCCAGGTTGTTCCGGGCCTCCACGGTATGGAGCGGATCGACCTGGATGGCGTGGTTGAAGTCCGACTCCGCCTCACCGCGCTCGCCGCGCTTCCACGCGGCGTAGCCGAGGTTGGTGATGGCCGGGCCGTAGTTGGTCATTCCGCGCCAGACCCGCTGCGCTTCGTCCTCGCGACCGCACTCGGACAGCACGGCGCCCTGGTTGAAGCGGGCCTCCAGGAGGCCAGGGTTGCTGTCGGCGACCGACTTGAAGGCGTCGGAGACGCTGCTGCACTCCCCACCGGTCAGGCCGCCCGATTTCTTGGCCGAGGCGTAGCGCTGCATCGCCTTCTCGAAGTCGGCGCGCTGGTCCTCGCTGATGGCGCGCTTCTTCTCCTTGGGGATGAGCTCCGCGGCGCCTGCCTTGCTGATGGTGTCGTGCTCGGTCGCCTCACCGCCCATGGTGCCGGCCTCTTCGTCGGCGTTGCCCGCGTGCCTGGCCTTCGGCGGCGGCGAGCTGCCGCAGCCGATGACGCCGAGAGTGAAGGCCAGTCCCCCGGTCAGGATCAACCCGAGCCCGAGGCCGCGGCCAGTCTGCTGCTTCATCTGGATGGTCGCCATGTGCTGGGTCCTCACTTGTCGTTCGCGGCCGAAGAGGCGGCGGCTGCGGCCGCCCCCGACGCCGACTCACTGAGCTCGGGGATGACGGACGTCTCCGACATCGTCGTCGAGACGTATCCGGGATCCGGCTTGATCTCCGAGGCCAGCGGGTACTCCGTCGGCTTCATCTGGTTCAGCTCGCGCTCGCAGAGGCGCGACCACTCGTTGTACCAGGAGTAGTCGGTCGCGGCCTTGAGGCAGGTCTCGAACCCCTCGACGGCCTTGGCCTCGATCGGCTCCGCCTTGTCGACCAGGGCGTCGCAGAAGATCTCGCGCGGGCGGTTCCCCCACTCGTCCTGCTCTTTCAGGTCCTTGGGGATCTCGGCGGTGTAGAGCTGGCCGACGAAGTCGGCGTAGAGCTGCCCGATGCGGGCGCTGGAGGCGATGGCCCACTGCGCCTGCTTCATCTTGAAGACCTCGAGGTACTGGTCGCGGGCGCGGCCGAGCCCCTTGGCCTTCTCGTCGAGGTAGGATGTGAACTTCTTGACCGACTCGGCGGCCTTCTTCTTCTTGGCCTCCGCCTTCTTCTTGGTGTCGTACTGGGACGGCTGCTGGAAGTCGAGCCCCTCGGGGAACTTGACGCGCAGGAAGGCCTCGTACTGGCTCTCGGCGAGATCGAACGCCGAGCCCGCCACGGCGTAGGCCGCCAGGCCGGCGCGCGACTCCACGTCCTTGCCGGTGATCTTGGAGGCCGCCGCCCCCTTGTTCCAGATCTTCAGCACGGCCTGGAAGTGCTCCGCCGCCTTGGCCGCCTGCTGCTTGTTGCGGTCGTAGACGATGATCTTCGAGCTGGTGGGCGGCCCGCACTGCGTCCGCTTGGCCTCCTTGATCTTGTGGCCCTTCTTCAGCTTCTTGTTGAGGTCGTAGAGGACCTTCTGGCGGCCGGTGGCGGCGACGCGCTTGATCTCGAGGCAGGCGCCGTCCTCGGAGGCCTTCGGGCAGGAGGCCTTCCAGGCCAGCTCGCCGAGGCGGAAGTGCGCCTGCACCTGGCGGTCGGGGCCGCCCTGCGGGCCCCACTTCTTGAGGTACTCCTCGAGGTGCTTGGCCAGCTTGTCGTAGTCCTTCTCCTTCTCGTAGACGTCGCCCATCTGGAAGAAGACGCCCGCGGCGTCCTGCGGCTTGCGCGAGCCGTAGAACTTCACGAACGAATCCATGTCGGCGATCGCCTTGTCGCTCTCGCCGAGGCCGATGCGGAAGGTGGTGGCGTTGCCGAGCGCGTCGGTCGCCTTCTTCTCACCGGGGAACTTGTTGGCGTAGTCCTCGTAGTACTCCGAGGCCTTCGAGTAGTAGGCCAGCTGGTGGTAGCCGGCGGCCACGCGGAAGAGCGCCTTCTGCGCCAGCGGATCTTTCGGGTGCGCCTGGATGAGCGCCAGGCGCGCCTTGAGCGCCTGCCCGACGAGGTGCGCGTTCTGGAAGCACTGGCCGGCGTTCCAAAGCCGCTCGGCGTGCTTGGCGTGATCGGGGAGGGCCTCGGCGGCGGCCAGCATCGAACGGCCGCACTCCTTGAAGTTCTTCTCCTTCTCGTACTGGTGCCCTTCCATGTCGTAGGTGTCGCTCTTGAGCGAGATCATCTGCTTGCCGAACTCGGGGTCCTTCATGAGCTCCGGCATCTCGAGGAACTTGTCGACCCAGGCGACGACCTCCTTGGTCTTCCCCTGCGCGTTCAAGGAGTCGAGCAGCAGGTTGGCCGAGTAGATCGACAGCTCGTGCTTGGGGTACTTCCGCACGATGTCCTCGAACAGCTTCGCCGCCTCGTCGAAGTGGTTGTACTCGTAGTAGATGCGCGCCTTGCGGTACTTGATCGTCACCAGCTCCGGCGCGTCAGGGACGTACTTGATGTAGGTGTCGAAGGCCCCGATCATCTTTTTCTGGTACTCGGGGATCTCCATCGGTTCGATCTTCTTCTTTTCGGCCCTGTTCTTCTCCGTCTCGCGGTCCTTCTCGACCAGCTCCTTGTTCTCGTGGTCGTCGACGTTGAGCGCGTTCTTCCAGGCCAGGACGGCGGCGTAGGCGGCGTCCTTCACGTACTTGCCGTCAGGCTTCATCTCGACGACGTGCGTGTACTGCTCGGCCGCGTCCTTCCAGTTCTCGAGGGTCCAGAGGAGCTCGCCGTAGTAGTAGTTCATCTCGTACGAGTCTTTGTCCTTCGGGAAGTGGTCCAGGTAGACCTTGTAGATGAACTTGTCGAGCGCGTAGGTGTCCTGGTTCTTCGTCTTCTGCGCTTCCTTGTGCCAGATGAGCGCCAGCTCCTTCGTCGTGTCGTGGAAGGTGTTGCGGCACTCCTCGAGCTGATCCTTCTTGATCGCCTTGTTGTCGGCGACCTTGTCGTAGACGGCGCCCAGGCGCTCGATCTCCTGGACCTGGTCCTTCTTGTTGCCGGCCGACAGCGTGTTGCGGACGATCTTGTTCTGCCATTCGCAGATGCGCGGTGAATCCATGTTCTGCGCGATGACCTTCTTGTAGACACGGCTCGAGTCGCCGAACTGGCCCTGCTCCCAGTAGAGCTCGGCCAGCGACTCCATCATCTTCGGCGCGTAGTCGCCGCCCGTGCGCTGGAAGAACTCCCAGGCCTTCTCGGGACC
>DATNDC010000202.1:0-17067 GCA_035607055.1 Polyangia bacterium | reverse complement strand
ACCTACCGGCGCGCCTACACTTCGCGCGACGTGATCCGCGACCATCCCTGGGTCACGCTGGTGGCGCCGCCGATCTTGCTCGTGGCGGCGCTGGCGGCGGTGCGCGATCCGACGCGGATCGGGCTCGGCTACTTCGGGCTCTACGTCGCCTGGTCGGGGTTTCACTACTCGCGGCAGTCGCTGGGGATCGCGATGCTCTATCCGCTCCGGCAGGGGGCGCGGCTCGACGCGCGCGAGAAGCGCCTCCTCGGGCTGCCGCTCTACGTGTCGTGGATTCTCTCGCTGCTGGGGATGTTCCGGCTCTCGGGCTCGGCGCGCAACCCGGCCTACGAGGCCGTTCGCCGGGCCTACCCGGGGCCGATGCTTCCCGGTTGGGTGATGGGGCTCGGCCTCGCGGTGTTGGCGCTGAGCATGCTCGCGGTCGTCGTCGTGGCGCGCGGCCGGCGCGCGCGCGGGGTGCCGCTTCCCTGGCCCACCTACGCGGTGCTCTCGGCGCAGATCCTCTGGTTCACGATCGCGCTCTACCATCCGCTCTTCAACATCACGCTGGTGCCGATGTTCCACGGACTGCAGTACCTGGCGCTGACCAGCTGGCACGCGACGCGCGAGCCCGGCGCCGGGAGCCCCTGGCGCTTCGTCCGCTACCTGGTGGTCGTGCTGGGGCTCGGCTTCGTCATCCGGCCGCTGCTGTTCGTCGCCTTCAACAGCCCGGACGAGGCGCGCACGCTGCTGGCGACGGCCGCCGTGGCGAGCTTCGTCAACCTGCACCACTTCCTGCTCGACGGGCGCATCTGGCGGCTGCGCGAACGCCGCGTCGCCCAGACGATGACCGCGTGACCCGCGGGCTGACGTTCGCGCAGCTCACCGCCGGCCTGCTGTTCGGCGCGCTCGGCGTCTGCGCCTGCCTCATGCCGGTGCACTCGGACACCTTCTGGCACTTGCGCGCCGGTCAGGAGATCTGGCGGACGCTGCACGTGCCGCTCCTGGAGCACTACTCCTACACGGCCGACGGTCGGTTCTGGCCCGATCACGAGTGGCTCTGGCAGGCGATCGCCTACGCCCTCTACCGACTGGGTGGCATGCGGCTGCTGGTGCTCGGCGGCGCCGCCTTCGTCGTCGGGGCGACGGTCATCCTCTACCGCTTGATGGTGGGCAGCGCGCGGATGCGGTTCGCGATCATGCTGCTGGCGCTGCCCTTGTCGTCGTCCCTCTGGGTGCTGCGGCCGCAGGTCGTGACCATCCTGATGCTGGCCCTCATGCTCTGGTGCTTGGTGCGCGGGCACGAGCTGGTGCTGCCCGCGCTCTTCGCGATCTGGGCCAACGCGCACGGCGCCGTGGCGATGGGCGGTCTCTTGCTGGCGGCCGTCACCCTGGTGGCGATCGGGCGCGCGTACGGCGGCGACCCGATCGATCGCCGGCGCGCGCGGCGGCTCCTGGCGCTGACGCCGCTCTGCGCGCTGGCGACCGCGCTGACGCCCCTCGGGTTCGGGCTCTGGCGCTTCATTCGGACCTCGATGGCGCTGTCGCGGCAGAACGGCGTGCTCGAGTGGCAGCCGGTGCGCCCGGCCGGGTTCTTGGGCCTCTCGTTCTGGGCGCTGGCCGCTGCGTTCGTCGCGCTCGTCATCTGGCGCCGCCGCCGCCTGCGGCAGGCGAGCTGGGCCGATGCCGTCCTCTACACGGCCGCGCTGGTCGTGCTGCCGCTCGCCTTCCAGGCCATCCGCAACGTGGCGGTGTTCCTGATGATCGCCATGCCGGCCGCCAGCCGGCTCTTGGGGCCCGACTTTCGGCTCGGGCGCGCGCCGGCGCGCGCGGAGGCCGTCGAGCGTCCGCGGCTGAACCTCGCGCTCCTCGGAGGGGTCTCGCTGCTCGAAGCGGCCATCGTCGTGTGGGCCTGGAACATCCCGTTTGCCACCCTCGGATGGCAGCCGCTGACCCCCGCGGCGATCGCGGCCGTCCGCGCCTGTCCCGGCCCGATCTACAATCGCTACTACGACGGCGGTTACTTGATCTGGTTCGTGCCCGAAAGGCGAGTCTTCATCGACAACCGGCAAGATCCCTATCCCTTGGCGTTCACGTTGGCGGCCACGGCGGTCGACAGCGGAAAGCCCTATCGCCCGCTGTTCGATCGGTACGGGATCCGGTGCGCCTTCCTGCCCGTCGAATCGAAGACCATCGGCGTGCTGACCGCCGATCGATGGCGGACGACGTTCCGCGACGACCGCTGGGCCGTGCTGGCCGCGCCCGGGGCTGACTGAGATGGAGAACGGGGGGCCCGCGCCCACGCGGATCGGCTGGCTCCGGCGGGGGCTGACGTTCGACCAGCTGGCGGTCGGCCTCCTTTTCCTGGCCGTCGCCGTGCTGGCGCTGCTCACGCCGGCGCAAGGAGACACCTTCTGGCATCTGCGCGCCGGCGCGGACATCTGGCGCACGGGGCGGGTGCCGCGCGTCGACGTCTACTCGCACACGGCGTACGGCACGCCGTGGCCCGACCACGAGTGGCTCTCTCAACTGTTGATGTACAGCGCCTATGGGGCGGGGGGGATGCCCGGACTGGAGCTCGGCGCGGCGCTGCTCATCCTGGCGGCCGCCGCGACCGTCTACCGATCGATGGTCGGGCCGGCGACCACGCGCTTCGCGCTCATGGTGGTCGGGCTGGCGATCGTTTCCAGCGCCTGGTCGCTGCGGCCGCAGCTGCTGACGCTGTTCTTGCTCCCGGCCTTGGTCTGGTTGCTGGCACGCGAGCGCTATCTGGTCATCCCGCCCCTGTTTCTGTTCTGGGCGAACGCCCACGGCGGCGTGGCGCTGGGCGGCCTGGTGCTGGCCGTCTCCACCGGGGCGGCGCTCCTGCGTTGGATGAAGAGGCGCGCGCCCGCCGATCGCCGCCGCGCGCTGCTGCTGTCGGGTGTATTGCCGCTCTCGGCGCTGGCGGTCGCCGCGACGCCGCTCGGTTTCCACCTCTACCGCTTCGTGGTCGCCTCGGCCGCGCGGTCGTACCAGGTGCAGATCGCCGAGTGGTTCATGCTGCGCCCGGATTCGGTCTTCGGCGCGCTGTTCTGGGCGGCGACGATCGCCTTCGCGCTGGTCATCGTTCTCCGGTGGCGCGCGATCGCGGCGGGCGACTGGACCGATTGGGTGACGGTGGCCGCGGCGCTGGCGCTCCTGCCGCTCGGGATCCGCTCGGCGCGCAACATCGGACCGTTCCTCGTCCTGGCGATGCCGGCGGCCAGCCACGCGCTCGGTCCCGCGTTTCGCTTTCGCCTCGGGCGCGGCCCGCGTCCGGCCAGCCCCGAGCACCCGCGCCTCAATCTGGCGCTGCTGGCCGGGCTCGGCGCTGCTGGGCTGGCCGTGGTGGTGATGATCTGGCGGATCGGGCCGGAGAGCCTGTATTGGAATCCGTTCCCGCGAGCGGCGCTGCGGGCGCTCGATCGCTGTCCCGGGCCGCTCTACAACTTCTACGGCGACGGCGGCGGGCTGGTCTGGTTCGCGCCCGAGCGCCAGGACTTCGTCGACGGGCGGCAGGACCCGTTTCCGGTCTCGCTCCTGCACGAGAGCTTCGCGGTCGAGCACGGCGCGCCGTACCGCTGGCTGTTCGCGAAGTTCGGCGTCCGCTGCGCGTTCATTCCCGCCGAGGCGAAGCTGGCCGACGAGCTTCGCGGCGCGGGCTGGCACACGCTGTTCCTCGATCGGGAGTGGGCCGTCCTGGCGGCCCCGCCGGGCGGCCTCTAGCTGGTTCTAGCTATGTTTGTGCGGCGTCGCCGCGGCGGCCGCCAGCACTTCCTTGGCGTTGACCACCGGATCGACCTTGGGCCAGACGCGCGCGATCTTTCCGTCGGGGCCGACCAGGAACGTCACGCGCGCGGAGATGTCCACGCCGGGCATGACCGAGGGGACGCCGTACGCCTTCTGCACCGCGCCCGAGGTGTCCGCCACCATCGGGAACGGCAGGTGGTAGTGCTCGCGGAAGCCCTTGTGGCTGGCGTCGTCCTGGCGCGAGACGGCGAAGACGGTGATCCCCGCCTTGGCGTAGTCGCCCGAGGCGTCGCGGAAGGCGCAGGCCTCCTTGATGCAGCCGGTGGTCTCGTCCTTGGGATAGAAGTAGACGACCGCGAAGTGCCCCTTCTGGGCCGACAGCTTGAACGTCGTCCCGGCGGCGTCCTTGCCCACCACCTCGGGCGCCACGGCGCCGACCGGCAGCAGCGAGTCGTTGGCGTGACTGCGCGCCACCATGAGCACGGCGGCGCCGACCAGGACCCCTCCGATGACCAGCTTCCTCATGCGTGGGGTCATAGCACCTTGCGGAGGAATTGGCCCGTGTAGCTGGCGGCCACCCGCGCCACGTCGTCGGGCGTCCCCTGGGCGATGATCTGGCCGCCTCCCGGACCCCCTTCGGGCCCGAGATCGATCACCCAGTCGGCGGTCTTGATGACGTCCAGGTTGTGCTCGATGACGATGACCGTGTTGCCGGCGTCCACCAGGCGGTTCAGCACCGAGAGGAGCTGCGCGATGTCGGCGAAGTGCAGGCCGGTGGTCGGCTCGTCGAGGATGTAGACCGTGCGGCCCGTCGATTTTTTGGCCAGCTCCTTGGAGAGCTTGATCCGCTGCGCCTCGCCGCCCGACAGCGTCGTCGCCGACTGACCGAGCTTGAGGTAGCCGAGGCCGACCTCGCGCAACGTCTCCAGCTTCTGCCGGACCTTGGGGATGTTCTCCAGAAAATCGCAGGCCTGGTTGACGGTCATGTCCAGGACGTCGGCGATCGAGGCCTGCCGGTAACGCACCTCCAGCGTCTCGCGGTTGTAGCGCCGCCCGCCGCAGGCCTCGCACTCGATGTAGACGTCGGGCAGGAAGTGCATCTCGATGCGGATGATGCCGTCCCCCTGGCAGGCCTCGCAGCGCCCCCCTTTGACGTTGAACGAGTAGCGCCCCGGCTTGTAGCCGCGCGCCTTCGATTCGGGGAGGTTGGCGAACAGGTCCCGGACGTGCGTGAAGACGCCGGTGTAGGTCGAGGGGTTCGAGCGCGGCGTGCGGCCGATGGGCGCCTGGTCGATGTCGATCACCTTGTCGACGTGCTGGAGACCGTCGAGCCCTTCGTGCGGCTCGGGCGCCGTCTTGGCGTGGTGGAGCTTGCCGGCCAGCGCGCGCAGCAAGGTGTCGATCACCAGCGTCGACTTGCCCGAGCCCGACACGCCGGTCACGCAGGTGAGGACGCCGATGGGGAATCCGATCGTCAGGTCGTGCAGGTTGTGCCCGCGGGCGTGCCGCACGGTGAGCGCGCGCCCGCCCGACTGGCGGCGCTGGCGCGGCGCCTCGATCGCCTTGCGACCTGAGAGATAAGCGCCGGTCAGCGACTGGGTGTTTCCCGCGATGTCCTCCGGGGTGCCGGCGGCGACGATGCGCCCGCCGCCCACGCCGGCGCGCGGCCCCATGTCGATCACGTGGTCGGCGGCGCGGATGATCTCCTCGTCGTGCTCGACGACGATGACGCTGTTGCCGAGGTCGCGCAGCCGGGTCAGCGCCTCGAGCAGGCGCGCGTTGTCCCGCTGGTGCAGCCCGATCGACGGTTCGTCGAGGATGTAGAGGACGCCGACCAGGGAGCTGCCGATCTGGGTGGCCAGGCGGATCCGCTGCGACTCGCCCCCCGACAGCGTGGCGGCGGTTCTGTCGAGCGACAGGTAATCGACCCCCACGTTGTTGAGGAAGGAGAGTCGGTCGCCGCCTTCGCGCAGGATCCGTCCGGCGATCTCCTTCTGCCGCGTCGAGAGCGAGAGCCCCTTGAGGAAGTCGTGCGCCTGGCGGATGGTCAGCGCGGTCATCTCGGTGATGCTCTTGCCGCCGACCTTGACGAAGCGGGCCTCCTTGCGCAGCCGCGCGCCGCCGCAGTCCTCGCAGGTGGTCTGCGACATGTAACGGTGGAACTCCTCGTAGATCGCCTCGAAGTCCTCCTCGCTGGTGCGCCCCTGCTCGCGCCGGCGGCGCTCGTGCTCCTCGAAGCGCCGGCGGAGGTTGGCCAGCACCCCTTCGAACTCGCGCTTGAAGGTGTGCTTGCGCCCGTTCTTCTCGAACGTCAGCTCGACCTCTTCCCCTTCCTTCCCCTCGAGCAGCAGCTTCTTCGCCTTCTCCGGCAGCTTGCCCCAGGCGACGTACTGATCGATCTCGAACTTGGTGCAGACGGCGTCGAGGATCTGGTGGAAGAAGACGTTGTTGCGGCGCTCCCAGGGTTCGATGGCACCTTCGCGGATGGAGAGCTCCTCGTCGGGGACGATCAGGTCCGGGTCGAAGAACATCTTGGCGCCGATGCCGTCGCAGGTGGGGCAGGCGCCGGCCGGGTTGTTGAAGGAGAACAGCCGGGGCGTGATCTCCGGGTAGCTGATCCCGCAGGTGGTGCAGGCGAACTTCTCGGAGAACAACAGATCGTCTCCCTCGAGCGGCGAGACCTTGACCACCCCCTCGGTCAGCTTGGCGGCCAGCTCGATCGAATCCGTGAGCCGCTGCCGGATGCCGTCCTTCTTGACCAGCCGGTCGACGAAGACCTCGATGGTGTGGGCGGCGCCCTTGGCCAGCGCGGGCGGCTCGGCGAGCTCGCAGAGCTCGCCGTCGACGTTGGCGCGCACGAAGCCGTCCTGGCGCAGCTTGCCCAGCACGTCGGCGAAGTCCCCTTTCTTCTCGCGCACCACCGGCGCCAGCACGGAGAAGCGCTCGCCCTCGGGAAGCTCCAGCACCCGGTCCACCATCTGCTGGATGGTCTGCGAGGCGATCGGCTGGCCGCAGTTCCAGCAGTGGACGGTGCCGATCCGCGCCCAGAGCAGCCGCAGGTAGTCGTAGATCTCCGTCGCCGTCCCCACGGTCGAGCGCGGGTTGCGCGAACCGGTCTTCTGTTCGATCGAGATGGCCGGCGACAGGCCCTCGATCGAGTCGACGTCGGGCTTGTGCATCTGGTCGAGGAACTGCCGCGCGTAGGCCGACAGCGACTCGACGTAGCGGCGCTGCCCCTCGGCGTACAGGGTGTCGAAGGCCAGCGACGACTTCCCCGAGCCCGACAGCCCGGTGATGACCACCAGCTTGTCGCGCGGGATCTCGACGTCGATGTTCTTGAGGTTGTGCTCGCGCGCGCCCTTGATCTTGATGCCGTGGGTCTTCTTCATGCTGCCGGACGGATCCGTGACGCGCGCCGAAAAGACCAGACAGGCAAGCCGGACGCGCAGCCAGAGCGGATTGCGACCGCCTATACCCTATCACGGGTGGCAAGCCCCAAACCGGCTAAGCTCGTCGGGCCATGAGCCAAACCGGTCACGACGTTGACGCGCGGCCTCAGCAGACGTTGGGCGCGGTGGTCGTTGCTCTCTTGTACGTCCTGGCGCTGGCGGCCTGCTCCAGCACCGCCGCTCGAATCGAAGGATTCAAGGCCGGGCGACTGCAAACGCGCGCCACCGCCGACCTCAAGCGGGGGATGAACTTCGGCGACGCCATGGACGCGCCCAACGAAGGGGACTGGGGGTGGACGCTCTCGGCGTCGGACTTCGCGGCGGTGCGCGCGGCCGGGTTCGATCACGTGCGGGTGCCGATGCGGATCTCGTCGCACGCCGACGCCAAGCCGCCCTACGCGATCGAGAAGCGGTTCCTGCATCGGATGGATTGGGCCGTCGACCAGGCGCTGTCGAACGACCTGGGGATCATCGTCGACATGCACCACTACCAGCCGATGATGGCGGCGCCCAAGGTGCACGCCGACCGTCTGGTCGGGCTCTGGCGGCAGATCGCCGCCCACTACCGCGGGATGCCGCGCGCGGTGGTCTACGAGGTGCTGAACGAGCCGACCGACAAGCTGACGGCCGAGGTCTGGAACCCCATCCTGGCGCGCGTGGTGGCCGCCATCCGGGCCATCGATCCCGAGCGGGTGATCATCGTCGAGGGGGCGCACTGGGCCTCGGCCAAGGATCTGCGCGACACGCTGCAGGTCCCGACCGGCGATCCCAACATCGTCGCCAGCTTTCACATGTACGCGCCGATGTACTTCACGCACCAGGGGTTCAGCTGGATGGAGCCCTGGTACCAGACGCGCGGCGTGACCTTCCCCGGCCCGCCGGCGGCGCCGGTCGCGCCGGTGGCCGCCGCCGACGCCCACGCGGAGGGGCACGATTTCTTCCAGCGCTACAACAGCGAGCCCGAGGCGACCAACCCCGGCGGCCCGGCCGCCATCATCGAACAGATGGAGATGGCCGAGGCGTTCGCCAAACGGACCGGGATGCGCGTCTACCTGGGCGAGTTCGGCGCGGGCGTCAACGCCGACGTCGCCTCGCGCGGGCGCTGGGTCAGGACCGCGCGGACGGAGGCGGAGAAGCGCGGCTTCGGCTGGGGCTACTGGGACTTCTGCCGCAACTTCGCCGCCTACGCGCAGCTCGGCTTCGCGGGGAAGTGGATCCCCGAGATCAGGGCGGCGCTGCTCGACTGAGCGCGACCGGGCGGGCGCGGCTCCGGTCTTCTGCCGACGGCGTCGCGCGCGACGGAAGCGCGCCTTACGGCCGTCCCCTCAGGCGAAGGATCGCGCGCTCACCGTCGGAACGCACAGTTTCTTTCCACGCCGGGCGCGCGAACGGCGGAAGCGACGGGACCGCCCGGGCGGCATGAAACGTGCGAGCGTCCCGGGGACCGCGCCGCGCCCGACGGGCGGCGCTTCCCCCACGCGAGACGAGACGAGAGGAGAGATCCATGAAAACGTTCCTGTGTCTGGGTGTGCTGGCCATGCTGGTCGGCTGCGACGGTTCGAGGGTGGAGCTCGAGTCGGCGAAGACGAACGTGGCCAACTTGACCCGGGAGCGCGACGACCTCAAGGTTCAGGTCGCCACGCTGCAACAGCAGCTCACCACCTCGAAGGCCGATCTGGCCAAGGCGAAGGCGGCGGAGCCGCCCTCGGTCGAGAAGGACACCAAGCCGACCATGGCTGCCAAGAGCAGCCCCGCCGACAGCTCGACCGCGGCGAAGGCGGCGAAGAAGGATAAGCACGCCCACAAGTCCTGACCAGGCCTCCGGGACCGGCGTCACCGATCGGGCCGTCGGGCGCGCCGGTCCTTTACCCCGCTGTAACCGCCGGCCCGCGACATCGCGGGCTCGCTTTGGCTGGCATCTTGCCTCTATCGAGGAAGGGGGGCAGAGCAGAGGCGATGTCGGCGCGGTGGTTGTTGCTGATCGGTGCGGCGGTCTGGGGGCTCGGCGGCAGGGCCTGGGCGGAGCCGCCCTCGACGGGTCTCAACGGGCTCGATCGCGAGCTCGGATCGACCGGTCGAATCGGTGTCTACGCGCCCCGGTCCTCCACCCCCATCGAGCCGGCGCCGAAGGAGGCCGACACGGCGGCCCGCGCGCCCGAGGTGCCGGCCGACGACGACGACCACGAGGCCACCGAGCCTAAAGACGCCGTCACCGCCGTCCTCTCCGAAGAGGAGTTCCACCGGACCGACGCCCCGGTGGCCGGCTGCCGCGTCGAGGTCGCGCGCCGTCGGCAGATCTCGCCGAGTAAGCTGGCGGCGAAAGAGGTGGTCGTGCACTTCACCGTGCAGGCGAACGGGCACGTGCGTGAGGCGGAGGCGGTCTCGGCCCCCGGCACCGACCTGGAGATCGCCGCCTGCGCGAAGCGCGTCGTCAGCGAGTGGGTCTTCGCCAAGCACACCGGCCGCGACATCGCGGCGCAACGGACCTATCACTTTCAATAGCCGGCCGGCGGCTTCGCTCAGCGCGCGGTGGCCTGGGCCAGGTCGAGCGCCGCCAGGAAGCTCTGCGCGCGGGCGCGGCCCATGCCCGCGATGTCGTAGGCGGTGCCGTGATCGGGCGAGGTGCGGACGAACGGCAATCCGAGCGTCAGGTTCACGCCGTCGTCGAAGTGCAGCAGCTTGAGCGGGATGAGACCCTGGTCGTGGTAGAGCGCGACGACGGCGTCGTACGCGCCGCCGGCCGCCTGGCGGAACACCGAGTCGGGGACCAGCGGTCCATCGACCGTCGCCGCCAGCCCGGCCGACGCCAGCCGGGCGCGCGCCTTTTCGATCGCCGGCTTGACCAGGCGCTCTTCCTCGTCGCCGAAACGCCCCGCCTCGCCGGCGTGCGGGTTGAGCCCGGCGACCGCCACGCGTGGCGCCGCGATCCCGAAGCGGCGGGCGAGCCCCTCGGCCGTCAGCCAGATCGTGGAGGCGATCCCCTCGCTGGTCAGCAGGCGCGGCACCTCGGCCAGCGGGACGTGCGTGGTCGCCACCGTCACGCGCAGCCGGGGACCGGCGAGCATCATGGCGAACTCAGACACGCCGGCGCGCGCGGCCAGGTACTCGGTGTGGCCGGGGAACTTGAACCCCGCGCGTCCGATCCATTCCTTCGAGATGGGAGCCGTCACCAGCGCCGCGACCTCGCCCGCCAGCGCCGCGTCGACCGCGGCCGTCAGGTAGGCCAGCTGCGCGCGCCCCGAGACGTCGTTCGGCCTTCCCGGCGTGACCTCGTCGTCGGCGAGGTGCGTGGCTGCGTAGACGCGCGCGCGTGGCGACGCGACGCCGGCGACGCCGGCGACTCCCACGATCTTGGCCGCCCGGGCCAGCACGCCCTCGTCGCCGAACACGACGACCTCGAGGTCCGGCCGCTCGGCCAGCGCACGGACGACGATCTCCGGCCCGATCCCGGCGGGGTCGCCCAAAGAAATGGCGATGGGCCGGGTCACGGCGCCTACAGCTTCATCGCCTTGAGCCGCTCGACCGCCTCGGCCAGGCGCGCCTTGTCCGCGCAGACCGTCAGGCGCACGAACCCCTCGCCGGCGGCGCCGAACCCGGTGGCCGGCGTGGCGACGACGCCCGCCTCGCCGAGCAGCCGCGCGGCGAACTCGATCGAGGTCATCCCCTTGGGGTTCGCCACCAGCGTGTAGAAGCTGGCCTTGGGCGTCAGCACGTCGAAGCCGGCCTTGCCGAGCCCGCCGCAGAGAACGTCGCGCCGCTCGCGGTAGATGGCGCGCTGCCGCGCCACGCACGCTTGATCGCCGGTCAGCGCCGCGATGCCCGCGCGCTGGACCGCGTCGAACGCGCCCGAGTCGACGTTGGTCTTCACCTGGCCGAGGCCGGCGACCAGGGCGGCGTTGCCGCAGGCCCACCCGATGCGCCAGCCCGTCATGTTGTAGGTCTTCGACAGCGAGTGGAACTCGATGCCGACCTCGCGCGCGCCCGGCGTCTCCAGAAACGACGGCGGCGGCGCCTCGTAGTACATCTCGCTGTAGGCCAGATCGCTGGCCACGATCACCTCGTTCTTCTGGGCGAACGCCACCACCTTCTCGTAGAACCCCGGCGCGGCCAGCGCGGCGGTCGGGTTGTTGGGGTAGTTAATCCAGAGGATCTTGGCCCGCCTGGCGACGTCGGTCGGGATGGCGTCCAGGTCGGGGAGAAACCCGTTGTCGCGCCGCAACGGCAGAAAGTAGGGCTCGCCGCCCGCGAACCGGGTCAGCGTCGCGTAGACGGGATAGCCGGGATCCGGGCAGAGGACCACGTCGCCCGGGTTGACGAAGGCGAACGGGAAGTGCGCGATCGCCTCCTTCGAGCCGATGACGGCGATGACCTCCTTGCCGTGGTCGAAGGTGAGGCCGAAGCGTGACTTCATGAAGTCGGCGGCCGCCTGACGAAAGGCCTCCATCCCCACGTACGACGGGTAGCGGTGCGTCCCCGGATCGCGCGCCGCCTCGGCCAGCGCCGCCACGATGTGCGGCGGCGTCGGCAGGTCGGGGTCGCCGATGCCGAGGTCGATGAGGTCCTTGCCCTTCTTGCGCTCTTCGGTCTTGAGCGCGTCGATGCGCGCGAACAGGTAGGGGGGCAGCTCCCGGATACGATTGGCAAGCTCGATCTTCATGCCGATCTCTCTACCACGCGGGCGCGCCGGCGCGGATCTCACCCCGAGGAGAACTCTGTGGCGAGGATAGCGGCGACCTTGAGCCGGGCAGCGGGAACGTCCTTTTGGACGATGTCCCAGAGGAGCTGGACGTCGATCCCGAAGTAGCCGTGTACGATCACGTCTCGTAGGCCGGCCATCCTGCGCCACGGGACGTCCTGGTACCGTTTCCGCAACTCCTCCGGTAGGCGCTTGGTCGCTTCGCCTATGAGCTCCAAGTTTCGTGCGACGGCATCCAGGGTCTTATCGTCTTTTCGGAACTGCTCGAAGACGAGCCCGAGGGTGTAGCGGCCAATCTTGTCGCAGCACGCAACGATGTCCTCCAAGAAGAGCCTGGCATCACGCGACACGAATGAGCTCCGGTTCGATTGCCGAGCGAACGCGGTCGCGGAGTGCCGCCTCCGTCACCAAGTCGACCCGTCTTCCCAAGAGATCCTCGAGGAAGAACTTGGTGTCGAAGAACGCCTCCGACGTCACGCCTGAATCGAACGCGGCGAGGAGGTCGACGTCGCTGTCGGGCCGAGCATCGTCCCGAGCGATCGATCCGAACAGCGCCAACCTGGAGACGCCAAGGCGACGAAAATCCTCCGAATGAGATTTCAATCGCGAGACGATATCGTCCTTTCGCGGCCTTTCCTGGCCGGTGGAAGTGGGCTTCTCGTCCGGGTCGCTGACCGCGCGTCCGAGCATGTGGTCGGGCTCGATGAGCGCTTCCCAGAGCGCTGTCGCGCCCTCGTCCGGGCTGCGCGAAGAGAACCGGAACCGTGTTCGGTGTCGACGCCGTCCCACGATGAGCGCTCCGAGGCGCGCGGCCTCGAACTCGCGGAACAGATCGATGCAGGCGAGTCGGGCCTGCTTCTGGTCGAGCGGGCGGATGGGGTCACGGACCGCCGCGCGTGTAGAAGCTGTCCCGATCAGCCCATCGACCTCAACCTCATCGCGGGCGTTCTCACCGCGCAAAGGCTCGCAGAGGTCTCTCAGCGCCTCGAGCACGAGCCGCCCCGGCGTCCCGTACCTCGGGACGAACTTCCGGATGACGCCCGCAAATATGTCCTTATGTGCGCGCACCTAGACATATTACGTTGTTATTTATTGAAAACCAGGACAGAAGAATCTTAATGCTCCGCTCCGGCCAGCCTTGACTCTCCTTCCCGACCGCCTATTCTCGGCCGCTGCCATGGCGCAAGAAAACAAGGACAGTCCCAAGGGTGCGGCCGTCAAGAAGACCAAACCGGCCGGCAAGGCCGCTGCCGCCAAGCCGGCCGACAAGGCGGCCTCCACGAAGGCCAAGGGGAAGGCCACGCCGGCCGTGACCGGTGACGGGCCGACCTGCCGCGCCGACAAGTGCAAGCAGCCGGTGCGCGCCAAGGGGTACTGCCGCAAGCACTACCTCGCCTGGCGCCGCGGCGAGGTGGGCGACCACCACCGCTACAAGGTCTGCAGCAAGGAAGCCTGTCGCAAGCCGCGCACCAAGGGCGGCCTCTGCGACGAGCACGCCGGCGTCGCCGCGCCGGCCGCCGAAGGCGCCGCGCCGGCCGCTTAAGGGCGCTCGCCCTTGCAGAAGATCGTCATCCGCGGCGGCGTCCGCCTGGCGGGCGAGGTCCGGGTCTCGGGATCGAAGAACGCCGCGCTCCCTATCCTCGCATCGTCGCTGCTGGCGGGGGGCCGGTCGATCTACCGCAACGTCCCGGCGCTGGGCGACGTGCGGACGATGGGACGCCTGCTCGGGCAGCTGGGCGCCCGCTTCACCGACGTCGGACGCGGCGTGGCGCACGTCGACACCTCGGCCATCACCGAGCACGAGGCCCCTTACGACCTGGTCAAGACGATGCGCGCCTCGGTCCTCGTGCTGGGGCCGCTCGTCGCCCGCCACGGCAAGGCGCGCGTGTCACTCCCCGGTGGGTGCGCCATCGGCGCGCGGCCGATCGATCAGCACCTCAAGGGCCTGGCGGCCATGGGGGCGCGCATCGACCTCGAGCACGGCTACGTCAACGCGCGCGCGCGGCGGCTGCGCGGGGCGACCATCGTGTTCGACATGCCGACCGTCACCGGGACGGAGAACCTGATGATGGCGGCGGCGCTGGCGCGCGGGCAGACGACGCTGGAGAACGCCGCGCGCGAGCCGGAGGTCGAAGAGCTGGCGCGCGTCCTCAACAAGATGGGGGCGCGCATTCGCGGCGCGGGGACCTCGCTCATCACCGTCGAGGGCGTCGACGAGCTGCACCCCATCGAGCACGCCGTCATCCCCGACCGCATCGAGGCCGGGACGCTGCTGGTGGCGGCGGCGATCACCCGCGGCGACGTGCTGGTGCGCGACTGCCTCCCCGAGCACCTGGAGGCGGTGATCGCCAAGCTGCGCGCCGCGGGCGCCGAGGTGACGGCGGAGGGCGACGGGATCCGCGTGCGCGGCAAGAGCGAGTTCAAGCCGGCCGACATCTCGACGCAGCCGTTCCCCGGCTTTCCCACCGACATGCAGGCGCAGTTCATGGTGCTGATGACGCGCGCGCAGGGACAGTCGGTGCTGTCGGAGACGATCTTCGAGAACCGCTACATGCACGTGCCGGAGCTGCAGCGCATGGGGGCCGACATCCTGGTCGAGGGGCGGACGGCGATCGTGCGCGGTCCGACCAAGCTGACGGGGGCCACGGTGATGGCGACCGACCTGCGCGCCTCGGCCTGCCTCGTGCTGGCGGGGCTGGTGGCCGAGGGGAAGACCGAGATTCTGCGCATCTACCACCTGGACCGCGGCTATGATCGCCTGGACAGAAAGCTGCGGGCGCTGGGTGCCGACGTTCGGCGCGCGAAGGGATCGGCGTGAAGAAGACCAAGGAGAGCACCGGCGCAGTGACGCTGACCATCGCGCTGCCGCGCGGGCGGATCCTCGACGAGGCGCTGCCGCTGTTCGCGCGCGCGGGGATCGACCTCGGCGCCGCGGACAAGGCCCGCGCCGGCCGGCGGCTCATCATCCCCATCCCGGAGCACGACCTGCGCGTCCTCATCGTGCGCGACACCGACGTGCCGGCCTACGTCGAGCACGGCGCCGCGCACCTGGGGATCGCGGGGCGCGACGTGCTCGAGGAGCAGGACCGGGACCTCTACGAGCCGCTCGACCTCGGAATCGGCCGCTGCCGGATGGTGGTCGCCGAGCCAGAGGACCGGCCGGTGGACGAGAACGCCCAGGTCCACCTCCGCTACGCCACCAAGTTCGCGGAGATCACCCGGCGCCACCTGCAGGCGCGGGGCACCGTGGCGGAGATCATCAAGCTCTACGGCTCGATCGAGATCGCGCCGCTGGTCGGCCTGGCCGACCGGATCGTCGACTTGGTGTCGTCCGGCGAGACGCTGCGCCAGCACCGCCTGCGCGAGGTAGAGACGATCCTCGAGGTGAGCGCCCGGCTTTGCGTCGGCCGCGCGGCGGCCAAGCTTCACGGTGACCGCATCGACGACCTGGTTCGCCGGCTGCGGTCGGTCAGCCGCGCGAGCTAGCGCCGCGAACCTGGGCAATCCAGGGACAAAATGGCAGAGTCCGAGGGAGGTTCCCGCCAGACGGGCACCGAGTGGCCGTCGATCCGCGACGCGGAGGCCTTCTCCGCCAGGGCATCTTCCTTGCACCACGACGCACCGACCTGAAGCAGACGGAAGGGAACGCATGCTGGAAAGCAGACCACTCAGATCGATCCTCGCCATGGCCGCCCTGGGGACGTCGATCGTGGTCGGCGGCAGCCGAGCCCAGGCCCAGACGGCCGGAACGGGCGGGACCACCGGAACGGGCGGGACCAGCGGAGCCGCCCAGCCGTTCGTGGGGGACGACTTTTTCGTCGCCATCAACGGACCCGACGGCAATCGCCTGACGACGGCGGACGAGTCGCGCTTCTTCAACCTGGCCCGCTGCAACTGTCAGGTCCCGGTCGCGATCAACGTGGCGCTGTTGCAGTCGGGGCTCGGCAAGCGCGCCGCCGTCACCGCCCAGACCGGGACGGTCTCGATCGTCCTCGGGTCGGGCTGCAAGACCCGCGATGCGGTGGCCACTGGGACACCGCTCGGGACCTGCAAGCTTCTGGACACGGAGTCGGTCGTCACGTTCTTGAGTCAGACGCAGCTCACCTTCCCGACGGACGCCCAACAGCTCAGCGTCTCCTACGGCGTCCCGACGGCCGACGGCGGGGCGTCCGGCAGCTGTGTGGCGCCGAACGGTATGGCGTTCACGCAGGTGATCAACGTGAACTTCGACTTCGATGGCGACGGCGAGATCGACCTCTCCGTCCCGGACGAGACGATCGTCGACCTGGCGCCGCCGCCCGCGCCGGCCGGCGCGACGATCCAGCCGGGCAGCGAGGCGCTGGTGCTGGGCTGGACCGCGGTCAGCGCGTCCGACCTCGCCGGCTATCAGATCCTCTGCAGCCGCGCCGACCAGTACCAGGTGTTCACGGAGACGGCCACCGCCGGCGGCGGCGCGACGGGCCCCTTCACCGCTGCCTTCGTGAGCTGCCCGTCGGCGCGCACGGGGACGGGCGTCGAAGGGCTGGATCCGACCTTCGTCTGCTCGCCGCTGCTGTCGGCCGGCGCGACCTCGGCCCGGATCGCCGTGCTGCAAAACGGCATCACCTACGCCGCCGCGGTGGTGGCCGTAGACGAAAGCGGCAATCCCAGCGAGTCTCCGGTCGGATTCGGAACGCCGCTCCAGACTTTCAGCTTCTACGACACCTACCGCCAGGGAGATCCGTCCGGCGGCGCCGCCGGTGGACTCTGCGCCGTCGGCCCGGCCCGGCCGCCGCTGAAGCAGACGCTGGGCGGGCTCTCCCTGTTCGCGGTGGCCGCCGGGCTGCTCGGGCGACGGCGCCGCAAGTAGTCGCTGCCCGCGCGGATCGTCGGAGGCCCGGCGGGCGGGCAGGTTCGAGATCCCCGCGCCAGAACAGATACTTTGGGGTCTGGCATCACTGCCGGTGAGGTCGCGGCCTCCGAGCGCTGATTTGAGGGCGCGAGGTGGCGGCACGCAGGAGGATGCAGTCATAAGTAATTGATTATATTCACGTATTTTGAATAAATTGGCACTCTCGCCGGTCGCTTGACAGCGCCCCGGCGGTGTTTAAGCTCCCCGCGCATGCCGATCTACGAGTACGCCTGCGCCGCCTGCGGCCACCAGTTCGAGGAATGGCAGAAGATCAACGACAA
>DATNDC010000201.1:0-8229 GCA_035607055.1 Polyangia bacterium | reverse complement strand
AGGCGCCGCTGCCGGTCCCGCCGCTGCCGGCCCCGCTCCCGCCGCTCCCCAGGCCCCCCGATCCGTTTGCGCCGCCGGTGGCGTTCGCGCCGCCGAGCCCGCTGGTGCCGCCCGTCCCCGTCGTGCCGGTCGTTCCGCCGGCGGCGTGGGCGCCGCCGAGGCCGCTGGCGCCGCCGGTCGGTCCCTGGCCGCCAGGTCCACCTCCATCGGGCTCGGTCATCGGCTTGAGGCAGCCCGCGGCCGAAAACGCGCCGAGGCAAAGAAAAGACAAGAGCAAAAGCGAACGATCACGCATCGTGGACTCCGGCGACCGTGAAAGAAGCCAGCATACGTGTAAGGGGCCGGCGGTGACGAGTTTTCGTCAGCGACTTTGGGGACCACGCGCGGCTTGCTCGCCGGTCGTTCGCGTGTCATACAGTGTGTATGACGAAACGGATCAACGCCCGGCTCGATTCCGGGCTGGCCGAGAAGGTCCACCGGCTTCGCGAACGCACCGGTCGCTCCACGACCGAGATCGTCAAGGACTCGCTCGACGCCTACTACGAGGCCGTGATGCGGGTCGAGAAGCCAGCCGAGCTGTTGGCGGAGCTGATCGGATGCGCGGAGGGCCCCGCGGACCTTTCGCGTGACTACAAGCGCGAGCTCGGTCGTTCGCTGGGCGAGAAGCTCGGCCGTTGATCATCGCGGACACCGGGTTCTTCCTGGCCCTGGCCAACACGCGCGATCGCCTGCACCCGCAGGCCAGACGCGCGCTGGCCCGGGTTACGGAGCCACTCGTCACCACCTGGCCGGTGATGACCGAGACCTGTCATCTGATGACCGCGCGGATGAGGGCCGGCGCCGCTGAGGTCTTCATCGGGACCGCACAGCGCGGGGCTTTTCAGATCTTTGCGCTGACCTCCGAGCATCTGCCGCGCGTCCTCGAGCTCATGCGCAAGTACGCCGATCTGCCGATGGACCTGGCCGACGCGTCGCTGGTCGTCCTGGCAGAGCACCTCGGCAGCGGGCGCATCCTCTCCAGCGACCGCCGCGACTTCGGCGCCTACCGCTGGAAGAACCACCGGCCGTTTCAGAACCTGCTCGCGCCCTGAGCGCCGGCGCTCAGGGTCGTGCGGTCTTGGGGAGCGGTGAGGCGGGCACGCCCCGCGGCTTGTGCGCGGCGGCCTTGGGGTCGGTCTGGCCGTCGGCCAGGACCTCCTCCATCGTAGTGCGAACCTTGCCGCCGGTGTCGTCGGCCTTGACGCCGGCGGGACGCGCCCAGGGGATGTCGTGCAGCGGCTGACCGGCGGTCACCTCGGTGAGGTAGCGGGCGAACATGGGGACGGTCAGCATGTAGGCCGCGTCCTTCTGGCCGAGCGGCCGCTCGCGCAGGTCGTCGCCGATCCAGGTCGAGGTCATCCAGCGCGAGGTGTAGCCGATGAACCAGGTGTCCATCGTCGCGCTGGAGGTGCCGGTCTTGCCGGCGGCGTAGAGACCGGCGGTGCGGATGGCGGGGGCGTGGCCGCGGGTGACCACGTGGCGGAGCAGCGTCGACGTGAGCCAGGCGGTGCGCGGCGGGATGACCGGCTTGGGCGCCGGCTGCGCCGCCAGCGCGACCAGCCGATCGAGGCGCTCCGAGGGCGTGCCGAACGGATCGCCTATCGCCGTGTGGTCCTCGACGACGGCGCCCAGGCGGTTGCGGACGCGGCGGATGTAGACCGGCTCGACCAGCTCGCCCTCCTTGGCGAACGCCGAGAAAGCGCGGGTCAGCTCGTCGATCCGCGTGCACGAGGCGCCGAGCGCCAGCGCCTGATCGGGGATGATCGGCGTGGTGATGCCGAGCCGCCGGGCCCAGGCCTCGACGTCCTTGCCCCCCATCAACTTGAACAGCTGCACCGACGGCACGTTCTTCGACCAGATGAGCGCGTACTCGAGCGTCACCTGGTAGTCGACGGTGTTGTTGAGGTTGGTCGGCGTCCAGACCTCGCCGGTGATCGGGTCGACCTCGGCGCGCGGCACGTCGTTGAGCAGCGAGGCGAAGCCGTAGCCGCGATCGAGCGCCAGCGAGTAGTACATCGGTTTGTAGACCGAGCCGGGCTGGCGGCAGGCCTGGGTCACGCGGTTGAACTCCGAGCGGTCGTAGTCGTCGCCGCCCACCTCGGCCAGCACGTACCCCGAGCCGTGGTCGTAGCTGAAGATCGTCCCCTGCACGCGCGGCGTCTGCTCCAGCGTCAGCTCCAGCGGCGGCGGGCGCTTGGGCGTCTTGCCGCGGGTCTCGTCATAGGCCGGCAGCCACTGGACTTCACTCTTGGAGTCGTAGACCCAGTCGGAGAAGCGGGCCCGCTTCGACTGGTGCGCGTTCTTCACCCAGATGACGTCGCCGGTGTGCAGGACACCCACCGTCGATTCGAGCTTCCGGTCGTTGGCGGTCTCCTTGGCGCTCCAGGGGACCGCCCACATCATGTTGGCCGCCGGCAGCGTGTAGACGCCGCTGCCGACGCGCACCCGGTAGTTGCCCGCGGCGCCGCCGCTCGGCCCCTCGACCAGGCCCAGGTAGAGGCGCCCCTCGGCGGGGGGCTCGCCGCCGTAGCGGGCGGCGACGCGGCGGCGGAGCTCGTCGGCGGCCGCGCCCCCGAGGTGCGCCATCGGTCCGCGCCACCCCTGGCGCTTGTCCAGCTTGCGCAGCGAGAAGTCGACGTTCTCCTGCGCCGCCACGTCGATCCACGGCAGGTCCGAGGTCTCGATGTCGAGGCCCCCTTCGTAGAGCTTCTTGTCGCCGTAGCGCCGGACGATGTCGCGCCGGACCTGCTCGGCGAAGTAGGGGGCCACGGTGCGGAAGTAATCGGGCCGCTGGCGGATGATCACCGGGCGGGCGCGCCAGCGGTTCGCCTCGTCGTCGGTGAGGTAGCCGGAGGCGACCATCGCCGCCAGGACCTGGTCGCGGCGCGTGCGCGAGGCGTCCAGGCTGGTGAGCGGCGAGAAGCGCGACGGCGCGCGCACGAGGCCGGCCAAGAGCGCCATCTCGCCGAGATCGAGGTCGCCGATCGCCTTGTCGAAGTAGACGCGCGCGCCGGCGGCCACGCCGTAGGCGCCGTGACCGAGGAAGACCTGGTTGAGGTAGAGGGTGAGGATCTCCTGCTTCGAGTAGCGGCGCTCGAGCCGGCGCGCCAGGATCGCCTCCCGGATCTTGCGCTGGATCGTCCGCTCCGAAGAGAGGAACGACTTCGCCACCTGCTGCGTGATGGTCGAGCCCCCCTGCGCGACCTCGCCGGCGCGCAGGTTGGCGCCCAGCGCCCGGGCGACGCCGCGGTAGTCGATCCCCTGGTGCTCGTAGAAGCGGCGGTCCTCGGCGGCCAGAAAGGCGTGCACCAGCTGCGGCGGGATCTTGTCGAAGGGGAGGATCTCGCGCCGCTCGGTGGCCAGCTCGGCCAGCGGCGTCCCGTCCCATCCGCGCATCACGGTCGTGGTGGCCGCCACCTCGTGATAGGTCGCCAGGTCGGGGACGGGCGGCTGCGTGGCCGCGAAGTAGAAGTACATCCCCACCCCGCCCAGAAAGGCGAGCCCCAGCGCGCAGCAGAGCCCGAAGGCATAGAAGCGCAGCAGCCAGTAGAAGAAGCCGCCGTCGGAGGGGTTCACCACCTCGACGGCGCCGCTCACCCGGTCAGGCCCTTTCGGCGGAGGAGGAGGCGCCGGCGCCGCGGGCGGTGGCGAGGGTCGACCGGCGTCGGGCGGCAGAGGCGGCGGCAACGCCATGAGCCGTGAACGTTAGCACGGTCGCCGTTGAAGCCGACATCCGGTCGTGGTCCCATTGAGGCCGTGGATCTGTTCGATCGACCGCGGGCCGGGGCGACCTCGCGGGCCGCGCCAGGCGACGACGAGACGCTCGCCGGCACGCTCGAGCGGATCGTCTACTCCGGTGGCGACGGGGCCTTCACGGTGGCGCGCCTCAAGCTCGAGCACATCCAGCCGGGAACCCTGGCAGGGTTCCCGGACCATCCCGCAAAGGACTCCGCCCGGGCGAAGCCCGAGCTCCGTCCACGCGTAGGCGAGGTGGTGACCGTCGTCGGGGGTCTGGTCGGCGTGCCGGCCGGCGCGTCGTTGCGGCTGGTCGGACGGTTCGAGACCAACGCCCGCTTCGGCGCCCAGTTTCGCGTCGCCCACTACACCGAGGTGGCGCCCGCGACGCTCGAGGGGCTGCGCCGCTATCTCGGGTCGGGGCTCATCAAGGGGATCGGCCCCGAGCTCGCCTCGCGCATCGTCGACCGCTTCGGCATCGAGACGCTGGAGATCCTCGACCGCGATCCGGTGCGCATCGGCGAGGTGCCCGGGATCGGCCAGTCGCGGGCGCGCGCCGTGCGCGACGCCTGGACCGCGCAGCGGGCGGTGCGCGAGGTGATGGTCTTCCTGCAGGGCTACGGCGTCTCGCCCGCCTTCGCGGCGCGCATCTACAAACGGTACGGGCCGGCGTCGATCGCCCGCGTGCGCGAGAACCCCTACCGGCTGGCCTTCGACGTCTGGGGGATCGGTTTCCTCTCGGCCGACAAGCTGGCGGCCGCGCTGGGCGTGGCGCGCGACGCCCCGGCGCGGCTCGAGGCGGGCGTCCGCCACACGCTCGACGAGGAATCTGGCAACGGCCACGTCTTCGTGGCCCGCGCGCGCCTGGCGCAAAGAGCGGCGGCGCTGCTCGACCAGCCCGAGGCCGACGTGGGGGCGGCGATCGACCGGCTGGCGCGGGCGGGAGAGGTGGCGATCGACGCGACGGTGGTCGACGACGGCGGCGATCCCGCCGTCTACGAGACGCAGCTTTACAAGGCCGAGGCGGCGCTGGCCGCCGGGCTGCAGCGCCTGCTGGAGGCGCCCGCGCCGGCGCTGGCGATCGACGCCGCGCCGGCGATCGCCTGGTACGAGCGCGAGGCGGGAATCGCGCTCGCGCGTCAGCAGGCCGAGGCGGTCAAGCTGGCGCTCACCGCCAAGGTGGCGGTCATCACCGGCGGCCCCGGCGTCGGCAAGACCACCATCGTGCGCGGGATCGTCTCCATCCTGCGGCGCAAGGGGCTCACCGCGGCGCTGGCGGCGCCGACGGGGCGCGCGGCCAAGCGGCTGTCCGACGCGACCGGCGCCCCCGCCTCGACGCTCCACCGCCTGCTCGAGTGGCGGCCCGCCAGCGCGACGTTCGCCCGCTCGGCGGCGAACCCGCTGGAGGCCGACGTGTTGATCGTCGACGAGGCTTCCATGGTCGATGTGCGTCTCGGCGCCGATCTGGTGGCGGCGCTGGCCCCGGCCGCGCGCCTCGTGCTGGTCGGTGACGTCGACCAGCTGCCGTCGGTGGGGCCGGGGACGGTGCTGGCCGACGTGATCGAAAGCGGCGTCGTGCCGACGGTGCGGCTGACCGAGATCTTCCGGCAGGCGGCCGAGAGCCTGATCGTGGTCAACGCCCACCGGATCCTGGAAGGCGCCGAGCCCGAGCTGGGGGCCGCGGCGGCCGATCGCGAATCCGATCGACGCGACTTTTTTTTCCTCGAGGCGGACGATCCGGTCAAGGCGGCCGAGCTGATCCGCGATCTGGTGGCCGTGCGGCTGCCGCGCCGCTACGGGTTCTCACCGCAGGAGATCCAGGTGCTCTCGCCGATGCACCGCGGGGAGCTGGGCGCCGGCAACTTGAACCGCCTCCTGCAGGAGACGCTGACCGCCGACGCGCCCGGCCTCGAGCGCGGCCAGCGGACCTTGCGCGTCGGCGACAAGGTGATGCAGGTGCGCAACGACTACGACAAGGAGGTCTGGAACGGCGACAGCGGCATCATCGAGGGAATGGGGGCCGAGACGCTGGCCGTCCGCTTCGACGACCGCCTGGTCGAATACGCGCTCGACGAGCTCGACGCGCTGGTGCTGGCCTACGCGGCCACCGTCCACAAGTCGCAGGGGTCGGAGTACCCGGCGGTGATCATCCCCGTGCACACCCAGCACTACGTGATGCTGCAGCGGAACCTGCTCTACACGGCGGTGACGCGCGGCAAGCGGCTCTGCGTGCTGGTGGGGACGCGCAAGGCGCTGGCGCTCGCGGTGCGCAACGCCGACGTCGCCGCGCGCGCCTCCGGCCTCGCGCCCCGGCTCAGAGCCAGCCGCCGATGACGAAGTCGAGGCCGTACTGCGTGTCCGGGCCTCCCTTGATGAGGTACTGCAGGAACGGCCCGGCACCGAGGAAGAGGTGTGGCGCAGGGTGATAGAGAACCGGCGCGAAGATCTCCAGCGGAACGAGCGTGGTCGTGCCGCTGCTGTGTTGAAACGAGGCGTTCACGCCGATGGTCGGCCAGAAGCTGAAGCGCTCGTTCAGCGCCTGATTGAAGCCGGCCCGCGCGCCGACGGCGACCGTGGTGAAACCGCCCGACGCGTAGCTGAAGCCGACCACGCCGCCGACCGAGATGCCGCCCGCGATGAAGTAGTCGAGCGCCGGTTGGAGCGTGAGGGTCCAGGGACCGCCGGCCTGCTTGTCGAAGAAGAAAGACGACGCGCCGCCGCCCGCGTTCAAGCTCCGGACGGTCAAGGCCCACTGGCCCCCTGATCCGAAGGCGGCGCCGGGTGCGGCCGAGGCCGCGCCACCCGCCGACGCGCCGGCTGTGGGCGGCGCCAGCTCCTGGGCGCCCGCGGCCGCCGGGATGGCGAGCAGCGCGCACGCGGTGGCCGCGCGGATCAGACCTCCGAGGCGGGAACAGGATCTTTCCATGCGGCCTCCCATGGTTCTTGGATCCCACGTTCGCGCGCCGGGAGCAAATTCACCCGCGCCGGGCCGGCGCTAGCTTTTCGGTTGTCCCAGCTTGGCCGCGGTCTTGGCCGCTTCCTCGACCGCGCGCGCGATGACCGACCGGATGCGTCCGTCCTCCATGATCAGCAACCCCGCGATCGTGCTGCCGGCGGGCGTGGTCACCTGGTCCTTGAGCGCCGCCGGGTGCATCCCCGTCTGCAGCACCATGCGGGCCGCTCCCTGGAACATCTGGGCGGCGATCTGCATCGCGGTGTCGCGCCGCAGCCCCATCCGCACGCCCCCGTCGGTGAGCGCCTCGAGGATGATGTAGACGAACGCGGGCCCGCTGCCGTTCAGGCTGGTGACGGCGTCCATCACCTTGTCCTCGGCCTCGAGGCAGCCGCCCACGCAGCGGAAGACCTCGATCGCCGTCGCCGCCTGCGCGTCGGTGACGCCGGGGCCGCGCGCGATCACCGTCATCCCCTCGCCGATGAGGCAGGGGGTGTTGGGCATGGCGCGCACGACGGCGCTCTTCGGCAGCCAGCCGGCCAGCTGATCGAGCCGCACGCCCGCCGCGATGCTGACCACCAGCTTGCCGGCGAGCAGCGGGGCCAGCGCCGGATCCGCCAGCAGCGGCTCGACCTCGTGTGGCTTGACGCAGACCAGGATCACGGCCGCCGCCTGGCAGGCCTCGCGGTTGTCGCTGCCGGTCCGCACGCCGTGCTTCTCCTTGAGCGCGCGCGCGACCTCCGGGCGGCGATCGGTGGCGAAGATCTGCGCGGGCTCCAGCTTCCCCGATCGCAAGAGCCCGCGGACGATCGCCTCGCCCATGGTGCCGCAGCCGAGCACCGCCAACGTTTCCGCCTTGCCGAGCATGAGCCAGGAACTATCGCACAAGAGCCGGCCGGGCGCTCCGGCCCGCGGAACCTTTGCCGGCAGCCAACATCGCAACGGACCGCCCGAACCAAACGAGGAGACGACGCTCATGGCAGCCCAGACCTGGCAGATCGACAAGGCCCACTCCGACATCACCTTCACCGTTCGCCACATGGTGATCACCAAGGTGCGCGGGCGGTTCCTCAAGTGGGAGGGAGCGTTGACGCTGGATGAACAGGACTGGTCGAAGTCGCGCGTCGAGGTGTCGATCGACGCCGCGAGCATCTCGACCAACGACGAGAAGCGCGACGGCCACCTCAAGTCGGCCGACTTCCTCGATGCCGAGAAGTTTCCCCAGCTCACCTTCAAGAGCACCAAGGTCGCGCCGGCGGGCGGCGACAAGCTGGCCGTGACCGGCGACCTCACGATCCGTGACGTCACGAAGCCGGTCACCATCTCCGTCGAGCGGCTGGGGAAGGCCAAGGATCCCTGGGGGAAGACCAAGCTCGCCTTCAACGGCCGGGTGGCCATCCAGCGCGAGGAGTTCGGCGCCAAGTGGAACCAGGCGCTGGAGACCGGCGGTTTCCTCGTCGGCAAGGAGGTCGAGATCGACCTCGAGCTGCAAGCCGTCGCGC
>DATNDC010000185.1:0-8431 GCA_035607055.1 Polyangia bacterium | reverse complement strand
GAGCGTCGTCTGCAACCCCGACTCGAAGCTGGCGGAATCGGTGGTGGCGGAACCCCACTCGGTCACGAACACCGGCACCTTGCCCGTCGCCGTCGCCACCTGGCTCTGGAACGTCGAGTTCCAGTTGTTGGAGTAGATGTGGGCGGTGAACATCAGGTTGCCGCCGGTGGGCGGATCGTTGGCCGCGTCGCCGGTCTTCTGGTCCCAGCTGTTCGAGGGGACGATGATGATGTTGTTCGGCGCGGCGGCGCGCACGGTGTTGATGAGCCCCTGCACCACCGGCTTGAGCGCCGACCAGGAGACCCCGGTGTCGATGGGCTCGTTGAAGATCTCGTAGAAGACGTTGCTGTAGCTGGCGAACTGGGGCGCGACGTCCGTCCAGAAGGTGTTGGCATCGGCGGCCGACGTCCCGGTGGTGGCGTTGTCGATCTGGTGGAAATCGATGATGGCGTAGAGGTTCATGGCGGTGGCCTCGTCGACCGCCGGCTTGAGGATCTTCGAGACGTAGTCCGGCGCCGAGAAGCCGGTGGTGGAGGGCGTGCAGGCGCTGGGGCCGGTGCCGACCGGGTACGGGTTGGGCGAGCAGTAGGGCTTGCCGGAGTTGTAGTTGACCTTCGGATAGACCGGCAGCCGCACGACGTGGCCCTCGACCCCCGCGGCGGCGATCAAGCCGAGACGGATGCTGACGTCGCTGTTGACGTAGAGCGAGCCGATGTCGATGAGCGACGAACCGCGGAGCACGATCGTCTTGCCGCTCGGGTCCTGGAGCTTGTTGCCGTTGACCGTGAGCTGGGGGAGCGCGCTGCCGCCGCCGCCGGTCCCCCCGGTGCCGGTGGCGCTGGAACCGCCGGTAGCGCTCGAGCCGCCGCTCCCACCGGTGGCGGTGCCTTGCGACTCACCCGACGCGCAGGCGGCCAGAGAGGCGGCGGTCCAGACCAGGGTTGCGGCGATCAGCTTGCTTGGCTTCATAGGCTAGTCCTCCGGTGACGATGGCGAATTGAGTGATGATGGCGGGCGCCGGGTCGGCGCCCGCAAAACTATTGCCCGCGCCGAAGCTCGGTCAACACCGACTTGGCAACCGCCTTCAAGGTGTCGAACACGCCGGCGCCGCTGGTCGCGCAGGCCTCGAATTCGGGCGCCTTGGTGGGATTGAGCACCTCACGCAGCTGGTCGAGCGGCGCCGCGTTCGGCAGGTCGCGCTTGTTGTACTGCACGACGTACGGCAGCTTGTCGAGGTTGTACCCCTGGTCGGTCAGGTTGAGGCGCAGGTTGTCGAGCGACTCGATGTTCGCCTCCATGCGCTCGATCTGCGAGTCGGCGACGAACACCACGCCGTCGACGCCCTTGAGGATCAACTTGCGGCTGGCGTCGTAGAAGACCTGTCCCGGCACCGTGTAGAGGTGGAAGCGGGTCTTGAAACCGCGGATTTCGCCCAGCGACAGCGGCAGAAAGTCGAAGAACAGCGTCCGCTCGGTTTCGGTGGCCAGCGAGATCATCTTCCCCTTCGCGTCGGGGCTGGTCTTCGCGTAGATGTAGTGCAGGTTGGTCGTCTTCCCGCACAGGCCGGGCCCGTAATAGACCAGCTTGCAGTTGATCTCGCGCGACGAGTAATTGATGAAGCTCATGGCGAGCACCTCGCCCCGGCGTCAATCGGCGCGAGAGCGCAGGCGGCTTCGCCGCCGGAGCTCGTCGCGGGAGGTCCGGAACCCTCCCAGGGTTCCGAGTTAGTCATTGAAGAGGTTGTCGATGTCGCTGTCCGTAATCTCCGTCAAAATGGACGGCTGGCTCTTGGAGGCCGCCTTCTTCGCAACCTGATCGAAGAGGCGCACCATCTCGTCGGACGACTTTCGAACCCGCAGCCGGACCAGACCGAGCGACGATCGCTCGTCGAACAGCACGAGCAGGATCGCACGCCCACCCACCAGCGTGATGTGGATGTGGGTCTTCTCCCCTTCGTGGAACTGGCTGAAGAAATCCTTCTCCCGGAGAATCTTGGAAATGCCGCCGGTGGCGGCGACGTTGCCGGCGGTCAGCGACGACAGCGACGTCACGTCGAGCTCGTCGGTGTCGCCGGCGTCGGCGATCGGCTGACCGTCACGGCCGATGAGCAACACCGCCTTGGCGTTGGCATCGCGAGCGAGCCGCGCGCAGACGAGTGACATCTGCTGCTGCTCTTCGGGGAACATCACATCGGGGCCACTCATCGCGCTCCTCGCCAGTACGGAATGCTCACGAATATCATTCGCGAAACCGGGTTTCAAGCATTGTACCCCAGCTTGCGTCGTCGGTGAACGCCCGACACTTGAGGACCGGCCGCGCGATGCCGACTATTTCTCTGTCTCGGCGTTCTACCTGTCTGTTCTACGTGCGCGTCCTACATCTCGCGCCGGCCGTCGATGGCCCGGGCCAGCGTCGCCTGGTCGGCGTACTCGAGCTCGCCCCCCATGGGGACGCCGGTCGCGATCCGGGTGGCCCGCACCCCAAGCGGCCGAAGCAGCTTGGCCAGGTAGACGGCCGTCGCCTCCCCCTCGACGCTGGGGCTGGTGGCCAGGATGGCCTCCTGGACGGTCCCGTCGCCGCAGCGCCGGACCAGCTCAGCCACGCGCAGGTCGTCCGGCCCCACACCGTCCAGGGGCGACAGCAACCCGTGCAGGACGTGGTAGCGCCCCCGGTACCCCCCTGCCCGCTCGATGGCGATGAGGTCCTGCGGCTGCGCCACCACGCAGACCATCGCCCCCTCGCGCCGCTGGTCGCGGCAGATCGCGCAGGGGTCGGCCTCGGTCAGATCGCAGCAGAGCGAGCAGAAGCGGATCTTCTGCCGGACCTCGCCGATGGCGGCCGCCAGCGCGGCGGCATCCTCGGGCGACGCGCGCAGGATGTGGAAGGCCAGCCGCGCGGCGGTCTTCTCGCCGACCCCGGGCAGCTTGGCCAGCTGCTGGATGAGGCGCGCGATCGGCGATGCGAACACCGCCGCCTAACCTCCGAACATCCCGGGTGGCACGGGGAGGCCGCCGGTCACCTGCGCCAGCTCGGCCTCGGCCATCTCGCGGGCCCGCTGAAGCGCGATGTTCACCGCGCCGGCCGCCAGGTCCTCGATCATCTTCTTGTCGCCCACGATCGCCGGGTCGAGGGTCAGCGCCAGGATCTCCCCCTTGCCGTTGGCCGTGCAGCGACAGAGCCCGCCGCCGGTCTCGCCGACGACGGTCTTGCGCCCGAGCTCCTCGCGCACGCGCGCCACCTCGCTCTGGATCCGCTGCGCGGTCTCGAGCAACCCCTTGAGGTCGGGAATGGACATCAGGTTTTGATCTCCTTGAGCGCCGCGCCGAACACGTCCTGCGCGCTGCGGATGAGCGGATGCTGACGCGCCTCCGCCTCGCGCGCCAGGCGATCCACGGTGGCCGCGTCGTTCTGCTGCCCGACCTCCGAGCGGACCGCCGCGCCGTTGCTCGATCCGCCGGACGTCACCGTCAGCCTGACCGGCCGGCCGAACACCGCGGAGACGACCGCCTCGATCTCCGAACGTGCCTTCTCGGCCCGGTCGACGGCCAGCTTCTGCCCGAAGGCCAGCGTCACCGCCCCGTCGGTCAGCGACACGACGTCGGCGTGGGCCATCAGCGACCCGAGCGACATGCTCTTCTTCTCGAAGGTGGCGAGGACGCGACGCCAGAGGTCTTCAGAGGTGAGGGAGCTGGCCGGGACCTCGGGGCGCGGCGCCTCGGCCAGCTCGGCTTTGGCCACGGGCGCCGGCGCGGCGGCCGTCTCGACGGGAGCCGCCGGGGCGCCCCAGGCGCGCGACCCGGGCGCGGGGGCCGGCTTGCCCCGGGGAGGCGGCGGCGCGCCCGGCCCGGCCGAACCGCCGCCCGGACCGGTGGCGGGCGCCGGCCGCGCGCCACGCAGCCGCGCCTCCAGATCGTCGAGCCGCTGCAAGAGATCGCCGAGCGGCACCAGCGGCTCGGCCGCGCACAGATCGATGGCCGCCATCTCGTACAAGAGCCGCGGCGTCGGCAGCTGCGAGGCTTCCTCGACCGCGCGCGCCCAGCGGTCGAACAGGACGGTGAAGAGCCCGGGGGCGCCGCGCTCGGCGAGCCCCTTCGCCTCATCGATCTCTTCGGGCGTGGCGTCGATGAGGTCGCCGAGCTCGACGCCCGGCGCCGGCTTCACGGAGACGATGATCTCCAGATCACGCAGGAATCCCAGGAATGACCGCCCGAGCTGACCGAGGTCGACGCCCCGATCGGCGGCCCGCGCGATGAGCCGCAGCGCGTTTCCCGGATCCCGATCGAGGGCCGCCGTCGCGAGGCCGACCAGCAGCTGCCGGTCCGCGATGCCGAGCACGTCGGCCGTCACCTCGGCCGTCAGCTTCTCGCTGCCCACGTAGGCGATCGTCTGGTCGAGCAGCGACAGCCCGTCGCGCACCGATCCGGCCGCCTGCCGGGCCACCAGCCGGACCGCCTCCGGCGTCGCGTCGATCTTCTCGGCCTTCAAGATCTCGGTGAGGTGCGCCGCCAGCCGCGGCGTCGAGATCAGCTTGAAGTCGAAGCGCTGGCAGCGCGACAGGATGGTCCCGGGGATCTTGTGCACCTCGGTGGTGGCGAACACGAACACCACGTGCGGCGGCGGCTCCTCCAGCGTCTTCAGCAGCGCATTCCACGAGTGCGCCGACAGCATGTGGACCTCGTCGATGATGTAGACCTTGCGCCGCGCCCGCGCGGGCAGGTAACGAACGCCCTCCAGCACCGACTTGGTCTCTTCGACCTTGGTGTTCGAGGCGGCGTCGATCTCGATGACGTCGACCGACCGGCCGCCGGCGATCTCCTGGCAGATGTCGCAGACGCCGCACGGCTCGGCCGTCGGGCCCTTCTCACACGACAGGGCCTTGGCCAGGATGCGCGCCGCGCTGGTCTTTCCGACGCCGCGGGCGCCGGTGAACAAGAAGGCGTGGTGGACCCGGTTCGCCGCGATGGCGTTGGAGAGCGTCCGGGCGACGTGCTCCTGCCCGATCAGCTCCGAGAACCGCTGCGGCCGGTACTTCCGGGCCAGGACCAGATACGACACGGACGGGAATCTAGCATTTCTTCCCGGCAAGCCTGGAAGGGGTTCCCCCACCCGGTGAGGCCCGGCTTGTCGGCTTTGCCGCGGTGCTTACCTGTAAGCGCGTCCCATGAGGCTCGACAAGCTGACGATCAAGGCCCGAGAGGCCGTCCAGGCCGCGCATGAGCTGGCCGGGAGCCGCGGGCACCAGGAATTGACGCCGGAGCACCTGCTCCTGGCGCTGCTCGACCAGCAGGACGGCGTGACGGGCGCGCTCCTGCGCAAGGTGGGGATCGACGCCGCGCAGGTTCGCCAGGCCGCCCAGAGCGCCCTCGACGCGCAGCCGCAGGTGCGGGGCTCGAGCGCCGACATCTACGTCGGCCGCCGGCTGACCGACCTCCTCGAAGAGGCGACCAAGCAGTCCAAGGAGTTCAAGGACGAGTACGTCTCCAGCGAGCACCTCCTGCTGGCCCTGGTGGCCAAGGACTTCGGGGCCGCCAGCCGCGCGCTGAAGGACGCCGGCGTCCGCAAGGATACCCTCCTCAAGGCACTGGCCGAGGTGCGGGGCACGCAGCGCGTGACGGATCCCGAAGCCGAGGGGAAGTATCAGGCGCTCGCCAAGTACACGCGCGACCTGACCGAGCTCGCCCGCAACGGCAAGCTCGACCCCGTCATCGGCCGCGACGAGGAGGTCCGTCGCGCGATGCAGGTCCTCTCGCGCCGGACCAAGAACAACCCGGTGTTGATCGGCGATCCGGGGGTCGGTAAGACCGCCATCGTCGAGGGGATCGCGCAGCGCATCGCCGCCGGCGACGTCCCCGAGTCGCTCAAGGAGAAGCGGATCCTGGCGCTCGATCTGGGCGCCCTCATCGCGGGGACCAAGTTCCGCGGCGAGTTCGAAGACCGGCTCAAGGCCGTCATCAAGGAGATCGAGGCGGCCGCGGGCAGCGTCATCCTGTTCATCGACGAGCTGCACACGCTGGTCGGCGCCGGCGGCGCCGAGGGGGCGGTCGACGCCGCCAACATGCTCAAGCCGGCGCTGGCGCGGGGGGACCTGCGCTGCATCGGCGCCACGACGCTGGACGAGTACCGGAAGTACATCGAGAAGGACAAGGCGCTCGAGCGGCGCTTCCAGCCCGTCTACGTGGGCGAGCCGACGCTCGAGGACACGGTGGCCATCCTGCGCGGCCTCAAGGAGCGGTACGAGGTCCACCACGGGATCCGCATCCGCGACGCGGCGCTCGTGGCAGCGGCGCGCCTCTCGCACCGGTACATCCAGGGGCGCCAGCTCCCGGACAAAGCGATCGACCTGGTCGACGAGGCGGCCAGCCGGCTCAAGATGCAGATCGACTCCCGCCCCGATCCCATCGATCAGATGGAGCGGCGGCTGACGTCGCTGGCGATCGAAGAGCAGGCGCTCGGCAAGGAGAAGGACGAGGCCTCGGCCAAGCGACTGGCGGCGGTGACCACCGAGACCGCCGAGCTGCGCGAGCGCGCCGACCAGATGAAGACCGTCTGGCAACACGAGAAGAACGTCATCGGCGCCATCCGCAAACTGAAGGAGGAGGCCGAAGCGGCCAAGACCGAGGCGGAGCTGGCCCAGCGCCGCGGCGATCTGAACAAGGCCGCCGAGCTGCGCTTCGGTCGCATCCCCGAGCTCGACAAGCAGCTCCTGGCCAAGAGCGAGGAGCTGAAGGAAGCCCAGAAGCACGGGTCGTTCCTGCGCGAGGAGGTCACGGAAGAGGACGTGGCCGCCGTCGTCTCCAAGTGGACCGGCATCCCGGTCGACAAGATGCTGGAGGGGGAGCAAGCGCGCCTTTTGCACCTCGAGGAGCGCCTGCACGCGCGGGTCGTGGGCCAGGACCAGGCGGTGGAGGCGGTCGCGAACGCGGTTCGCCGCGCCCGCGCCGGCCTGCAGGATCCCAACCGGCCGATCGGCTCGTTCATCTTCCTGGGCCCGACCGGCGTGGGAAAAACCGAGCTGGCCCGCGCGCTGGCCGAGTTTCTGTTCGACGACGAGACGCACATGGTGCGGATCGACATGTCGGAGTACATGGAAAAGCATGCGGTTTCGCGCCTCATCGGCGCGCCGCCCGGCTACGTCGGCTACGACCAGGGCGGCCAGCTCACCGAGGCGATCCGGCGGCGCCCCTACTCGGTCATCCTGTTCGACGAGATCGAGAAGGCCCATCACGACGTCTTCAACGTACTGCTGCAACTGCTCGACGACGGACGCCTGACGGACGGGCAGGGGCGAACGGTGGATTTCAAGAACACCGTCGTGATCATGACCTCGAACATCGCGAGCGAGTTGATCCTGGCGTACAAGGGCAAGGACTACGACAAGATGAAGGAAGAAGCGCTGGACGTGCTGCGCAAGAGCTTCCGTCCGGAGTTTCTCAATCGCGTCGACGAGATCGTGGTGTTTCATCCGCTGAGCCGCGACGAACTGCGCCAGATCGTCAGCATCCAGATCGGTGGCCTGCGCAAGCGGCTCGAAGAACGCAAGATCGAACTGGAGCTCACTGATAAGGCGAGTGACTACTTCGCCGAGCGCGGCTACGATCCTCAGTACGGTGCGCGTCCGCTCAAGCGGCTGGTGCAGCAGGAGCTCGAGACCGGGCTTGCGCGCAAGATCCTCGCCGGTGAAGTACGCGACGGCGCCAAAGTCGTGGTTGACGCGGGACCGCGCGGGCTGGCATTCGAGGTGAAGGCGCCCGCCGCCAAGGCCGCCGCCGCGTAAGCTGCCGCCCTTCCGCCATCTACACAGGGGATGCGATTTCGGTCGCATCCCCTTTTTTTTGTGAGTCCTAGGATTTTTTGTGAGCCCTTAAAACTAAGGGCAAAGAGCGCGGCCTGATGTCTGTGTACTCCTCCCCCTTGGCGCGCTTTGCGCGAGCGCGGCGGATGCGGCACAATCCGCGCGGCGCCAGCCCGTTGAACGTCGGCCGGATTTCGGCCGCGCGCCCAGGAGGGCTCTCCATGACCATGCAGTCCATGACCAGGCAAGACCGTACGGCCTGGACGCTCGCCGCCGCGATCTTCATCTCACTGTTCTTCATCTGGGGCGCCGGCTACGACTGCTTTCCGATCCTTTTGCCCTCGATGCTCAAGCAATTTCATCTGAGCAGGGAGCAAATCGGATGGGTGCCGGCGGCTCAGGCGCTAGCCGCTCTCGTGGTTGGTCCATTGATCGGCTGGCTGCTGGATCGGATTCGGGCACAAATCGTGATGGGCACCGGGGCCGTCCTGACGGCAATCGGAATCCTGATGATGGCACGGGCCGGCTCGTTCCATAGCGTGATCGCCGGATCGGTAGTCACGGGTGTCGGACTGAGCGGGTCGACTATCCTGCCGGCCACGATGGTCATATCGAACTGGTTCGGAGAGCGGCGCGGCA
>DATNDC010000164.1:0-17358 GCA_035607055.1 Polyangia bacterium | reverse complement strand
GCAGCACGAGCCGAGGTAGCTCATCGAGCCGGCCGGGCAGGAGCAGGTTCCACCGCAACCGTCCGACTTGCCCGATTCGCTGCCGTCCTTGGGGCAGCTCGGCGTGCAGCAGCTGCCGCCGTAGAGCACCGCGCCGCTCGGACAGCCGCAGGTCTTGCCGCAGCCGTCGGACGCGCCGCCGCGGCTGCCGTCGGCGGGACAGTCGGGCGTGCAGACGCACGTCCCGCCCACGCACTTGCCGACGCTGCAGCCGGCCGCGCCGCAGTTGCAGGTGTCGATGCAGGTGCCGTTGCTGCAGACGCTTCCTGCCTGGCAGACGACGCCGGCGCAGAGGTTCTTGACGCAGGTGCCGCCGCTGCAGACCTCGCCGCTGCCGCAGGTCACGCCCGCGCAGGGATTCGCCGCCGAGCAGCCGAGGGTGCAGGCCTGCCCCGCGCCGCAGGTCGCGCTACAGGCCTTGAGCGCGGTGCACTTTCCGCTGCCGGGATCGCAGAACTGTCCGGAGCCGCAGCTCACCCCCGCGCACGGCGTGGCGAAGCAGCCGGCGACGCAGCGGCCGCCCACGCAGGTCTCGCCGCTGCCGCAGCTGACGCCGGCGCAGGGATCGCTCACCGACACGCAGGTGGCCGTGCAGGTCGACCCGCCGCCGCAGGCCATCTTGCTGGCCGCACACGGATCGGGCTGGCAGAGGCCGCCCAGGCAGACGTCGCCCGTCGCGCAGGTCGAGGCGCAGCCGCCCGAGCTGCCGCCTCCGCCCGTCGTGGAGCTGCCCGCGCCTCCGTTCGCGCCGACGCCGGAGCCGCCCTGGCCCGAAAGGCCGCTCCCCGGGCCGCCGGTCCCGCCGCTGCCGGACAACTTGGGCGACGAGCCCGCGCCGCCGCTCCCGTTCCCAGACTGCGAGCCGGAGAACCCGCACCCGGCCGCCGTCAACACCGAGAGACAAATGAGCGTGAGCAAGGCGAGGGGGCCGCGTCGGCTGGTCATGATTCCTCCGTCGTATGCAGTGACCGTCGCGAGAGCGTCGGTTAGGAGAAAAAAAACGCGACCGCGCGGGCGCGGAGAGCGCGCCCTCTACGATCCGACGCGTATGATGAAGGTCGATGCTCGCTTCGGTGGTGGCGGGGGTGCTCCTGCTCCAGAGCCAGGCGTTCGACGTCCAGGCGCGCGACCTCCAGGCGCCCCGCGTCCCACCGCTCGACAAGATCGTCGTCACCGCCGCGCCGCCGCTCGACACGCAGCGGCTGGCGGACGCGCTGCGCGTCTACCTGAGCGAGTTCGGGATCGCCGTGGAGAGCGCCGCTCCGGACCAGGCGGACGATCTGCGCCAGCGGATCGCCGACGCCCGGCGCCTCGGCGAGAGCGTGCGGGCGGTGGCGGTCATCCGCGCCGAGCGCGGCACACCCGACGAGGTCGACATCGAGCTGACGGACCTGGCCACCGACAAGACGCTCATCGCCACCATGCCCAAGGCGGCGCGCGACGAGGACCTCTACCGGACGCTGGCGCTCAAGATCCAGGCGCTCCTCCGGGCGACGCTCTCGGAGGCGCGCACCCGCCTCGATCCGAAGTCCGCCGTGGGGCGGCTGGTCTCAGAAGAGACGCCGCCCGCGGTGGCGCCGAACGCGCCGCGGCCCCCGGGTCCGCTCGAGGTCGAGGCCGGGTATGCGGCGCTCTCGCTCTCGGCCTCCGGCGTCGTGCTGCAAGGGATCGGCATCAGCGCGACGTACAGCCTCCCGCGGCGGTTCGATCTGACGGTGGGGACGGCCGAGCTCGGCGCGACGCACGTCTCGAGCGGCGACGTCGACGCCGTGGTCAGCCTGGTCCCGCTGATGATCGGCGTCCGCGCCCGCTGGCGAAAAGAGCGCGTCGAGCTGTCGGTGGGTCCGCTCGCCGAGGTGGCCATCATCGATGTCACGGCCTCCAGCCTCCCTTCCGTGGTCTCCTTGGTCCCCGTCCATCCGAGCCGCGACATCCTTCTGGCGCTCGGCGCCGAAGCAGAGCTGCGCCTCAAGATCGGCGGGCCGGCCTGGGGTTACCTGCGCGCCAGCGCGCTCGGCGTGCTCGGCGGTCCCCGCTACGACATCGAAGGGGTCCCGGTGCTCGACACGACGCGCCTGCAGATGGCGCTGGGCGCCGGCCTGGGGTTGAGATTTCCGTGATTTCGCAGCTAACCCCGCCCGGCGAATGCGCCACTATAGATGACGTGCGGGCTGTGTCCGATCCCTCGCCGTCGATCCCCACCGGTTTGACCGACTTGGTCGACCGGGCGCGGCGACAGGATCCAGCCGCCTTCCGCGAGCTCTTCCAGACGCACGTGCGCGCCGTGCATCGCATCTGCACCCGTATCTACGGCCCCAGCGCCGACGTCGAGGACATCGTCCAGACCTCGTTCGTCGAGGCGTTCCGCTCGCTGTCGGACTTTCGCGGAGACGCGCTCTTCTCGACCTGGCTCACGCGGATCGCCGTCCGCGTGGCCCTGCGCGCCGCCCGGCAACGACCGGCGCCGACCATCTCGCTCGACCAGGCGCTCGAACGCGCGGGGGAGGCGCCCGGCCCCGAGCGGCTCGCCGGCGCGCGCGAAGCGCTCGGCGTGCTCGAGCGGCTCCTCGGCGAGCTTCGCCCCAAGCGGCGCGCGGCGTTCGTCCTCAACGTGCTCGAAGGACATTCGATGGACGAGGTGGCCGCCATCCTCGGCGCCTCGACGACGGCGGTGAAGGTCCGCGTCCACGACGCCCGCCGCCACTTCGAGCGCCGGCTCAAGCATCACCCGGAGCTCTTGGCGGCCCTGAGCGGGCGGGAGGGGACGTCGTGACCGGCTGGCGCTGCCGCGAGGTCGAGGCCCGGCTGGTCGACGCCGTCGACGGACGGCTCGACCCCGCCGCCAGCGTGCGCCTGCACGCGCACATCGAGTCGTGCGCCGGCTGCCGCGAGCGGGCGGCGCTCTGGCGGGAGCTCACCCCTGCCCTGCGCGCGCTCGAGCCCGCTTTCCCCGCGGCGATGGCGACCCGGCGCATGCAGGTGGAGATCGAACGGCAGCTGGCCGGCCTGGCGGGCGCCGCGCCGCCGCCTCGCTGGCGCTGGATCTGGGCGCCCAGCCTGCTCGGCCTCTGCGGCGCGGCCGCGGCGCTGCTGCTCTGGCTCCACCGGCCGGCGCCGCCGCCGGACGCGGGCCGGGCATTCGAAGTGGACGGGTTCGCCACGGTCGCGCGGGTGGTCGGGGCGCTGACCGTCGATTCGCGCGCGCTCGCGCCGTCGATGACGGTGCCGGCGGGATCCACGCTGGCGCTCGGCGCCGGCGCGGAGGCGGACCTGGCGATGGCGCGCGGGACCCTGGTGCACGTCGCCGGGCCGGCGCACGTCGCGCTCGCCGGGACCGCGACGGCCGTGACCGTCCGCCTCGACGACGGCGCGCTCACCGCCGCGGTGGCGCACCGCCTGGCCGGCGAGACCTTCGCCGTCGTGACGCCGGACCTGCGCGTGGAGGTCAAGGGGACGCGGTTCTCGGTCCTGCGCAGCGCCGAGGGCTCGCGCGTCCACGTCGACGAGGGGCGCGTGCTGGTTCAATTCGCCGACGGACGGACGCGGTTCGTCTCCACCGGCGAGAGCGCGGACTCGGTCGAACCGGCCTTGGAGCCCCCGGCGCCGAGCCTGGTCGCGCCGCCGGCCGCCGGCCTCGAGGCCCCCGTGGTCCGGCCGCCGACCTGCGCGGGCGCGATGCGCTTCTGCCGCGACACCACGGGCGCCGTGCGGGCCAGCATGCGCGCCGGCGATCCGGCGCGCGCGCTCCGGACGCTGTCCGAGCGCGGCCGCGCGACGTTCGAGCTCGAGGGGCGGTGCGGGGGCGAGGAGCTCTCCGCCTGCCAGGACGAGCTTCGCTACCTGCGCGCCGAGACCCTCAACCAGGCCGGCCGGCTCGACGAGGCGATCGGCGCCTATCATGCGCTCGATCGGCGAAACGCCCCGCCGGCCATGCGCCAGAACGCGCTCTACGCGGCGGCCGAGATCGAGCGCCGGCGCGGCCACGACGGCGCGGCGCGCCTCGACTACGAGCGCGGGCTGAAAGTCGCGCCGCGGGGCGGCCTGCGCGAGGAGATCCTCCTCGGCGCGATGGAGACCGAGCACAGCGCCGGGAACGCAGGCCGCGCCAGCGCGCTCGCCCACCGTTACCTCGCCGAGTTCCCGACCGGCATCGGCGCGGCGACGGCGCGCCGGCTGGCGGGCGGCGGCCCCGCGCGTTGAGACCGCCGTCTCCGGACAGGTCCGACTCGCGGGCGGCGCGCTGGGCGGCGCGGACGGCCTTCGCCAGCGCCGTCCTCGCGCTCACCGCCGGCTGCCGCAACGACGTCGAGCTGACCTCGCCGCTACGGCCGGCCCCGGCGGCCTGCGCGGCCAACGGCGCCGCCTGCGCCACGGCCGCCGATTGCTGCTCCGGGAGCTGCACCGCCGGCGGCTGCGCGGCGGCCGCTTGCCTGCCCGAAGGGAGCGCCTGCGCCCTGGCCGCCGACTGCTGCTCGTTTCTGTGCGGCCCGAGCCCCGCGGGCGGCCCGGCGACCGTTTGCTTGAACCCGGCCGGGTGTTCCTCGGACGGCCAGGCGTGCGCGCGCGCGGGGAGCTGCTGCAGCCTCGGCTGCGCAAACGGCGTTTGCGCAGCGCCGATGTGCGCGCCGGCGGGCGGCCCCTGCCTCGCCGACGCCGACTGCTGCGACGGCACCTGCACGGGCGGCAGCTGCGCGGCGCTGATGCCCGGCTGCCGGCCCGCGGGCGAGACGTGCCTGACCGGCGCCGACTGCTGCGGCAGCCTCTGCACCAACCTCACCGAGGGCGGCCCGCTGCTCTGCGCGCTGCTCTCCGACTGTCGCGTGGCGGGCGAGCTCTGCACGACGGCCAGCGACTGCTGCAGCGGTCAGTGCGGCGGCATGGGGCAAACGAAGTGCCAGCCGCTCCCCGCCTGCCACCCGGCCCTCGAGCTCTGCAAGATGCCGATGGACTGCTGCTCGGGCCTCTGCGCCACGTCGGACGGGGTGAGCCGCTGCGCCTGGGCGGCCGGCTGCCGGCCGGCGCAGGAGCGCTGCGCCTCGACCGAATGCTGCTCCGGCTCCGGCACCTGCATGATGGGCCCGCCCGGCGTTGGTCGCTGCGGCGGGATGCCCGGACCGAAGATGATGAGTCAGTGCCTCGACATCGGCGAGGTCTGTAAGAAGCCGACCGACTGCTGCAACGGCGCGACCTGCGGCCCGGAGATGCGCTGCACCCCGTCCAGCTCGCAGTGTGTCCCCGACGGGTATCCCTGCGCGCTCGACGTCGAATGCTGCGGGACGCACTGCCTGCCCGACGCCGACGGCGTCCTCTCCTGTCACACGAGCCGCGCGCCGCTCGGCGCCCCCTGCACGGCGACCGGCGACTGCTACGCCGGCGCGGCCTGCGCCGGCAGCCCCGGGAGCCTGATCTGCACGCCCACCGATCCCACCGTCACCGGGACCAGCTGCGCCGGCCCGGGCGAACCGTGCACCGCGACGGACGCCGCCTGCTGCGCCGGAACGCTCTGCGCCACGCTCTCGGGCGGCTCGACCGCGTGCGCGCCGCTCGCCAGCACCTCCCGCTTCTAGGCGGGCCGGCGGTCTCAGGTCGAGGCGGTGCCGGCGCGCGATCGCCGCGCGTAGAACGAGGCGCGGACCGGCGTGTCGATGAACCTCACGCCCCACCCGGGCGGGCGGTCGTCGAGCTCCTGAAACGAACGCCGCCAGCGAACCTCGCCCAGAACCTCGACCGGCGCCGCGTCGTGGGGAAAGGTGAGCTTCAAGACGACGCGGTCGCCCACCACGGCCGTTCGCAGCGTGGACACGAAGAGCCCGCCCGCGCCGAGGTTCTTGGTGAGACCGACGCCGGATCCCCGGCGCCAGCGAAAACGAACCGACACCTCCAGGTCCACGCGCGCGGAGCGCCTCAGCGGCCCCGCCCCCGAGGCGCGCGCTCTGATGGGAACGTCCATGCAGGCTACGAACGATTGGTGGCGTTGGTCCGCGCGGTGGTTAGCCCCGATCGACTGGCAAGACTCCGTTGGCACTCGTCGCGCGGGGGCCTTTCTTGTCATGAAATCGACCACCGCCCTGGACGCGCCCGCGCCGGTGGATGTCCCCCCTCGGGTCGGCGTATCCTGATCTCACCGTGAAGCCGTTGGCGCCCGGACCGCGCGCGTTCTCGGCGTTGCTCTTACCGATCTTTTTCCGGAGCTTGGCAGCGATGTCGTCGTCTCTCCTGCTGCTGGTCCCGCTTCCCGCGCACGCCGAGGGAGGGATCTTCGTGGCGCTCGATTTCGCGACCGACCCCGCGCTGCCGGACTGCCCGAGCGCGGCTGACTTCCGCCGGGACGTCGTCCGGCAGCTGGGACGCGACCCGTTTCGGGACGACGCGCCCAGGCGCCTGGTGGTCCGCCTCACCGCCTCGGGCGCGCGCACAGCGGGGCGCGTCGAGTGGCGCGACGCCCACGACGAATGGGAGGGGGAGCGGACCTTCTCCTCTCGCAGCGACAGCTGCGTCCAGATGGCGCGGGCGATGGCGCTGGCGACGGCGATCCAGATCCAGTTGCTGGCGCGCCTCGGGGTGAGCCCACCCGGCAAACCGGTCGCCGAGCCACCGGCCCCGCTCCCCGAGACCCAACCTCCCGACGTCCCGGCGGCGGTGGCGACCACCGCGCCGCCCGCGCCCGCGCCCAAAGAACCGGCGCTGGCCGTCGGCGTCGGCGCCGGCGTGATCGGCGATCTGGGCGCCGGCCCGGCCTTCGTGCTCCCCCGGTTGGCCGTCGCGCTCGGTCGGCCCTCGGCGTTCGCCGGCCGCCTGACGGTGAGCGGCTTCGGGCCCAGCGCCGACGTCAGCCGGCCGGACGGCGTGGCGACGATCGATCGTTTCCTCATGACGCTCGAGCTGGTGCGTTTCTTTCGCTATGGCCGGATCGTTCAACCGCTGTTGGCCGCCGGCCTGGGGTGGCAAGACATTCGCGCGCACGGCACCAGCGCGATGCGGTCGCTGGGCGCGCCGCACGACGGTCAGGTGTTCACCGGGGTCCTCACCGCCAGCGGCGGGTTGGCGTTCGCGGTCGCCGCGCGGGTCGCCCTCGTCGTGGAGGCGCAAGCCTTGCTGTTCCGCCCGGCGGTGAACGTCGACGTCGGCACGGCCCAGGCCGCGCACCTCGAGGGGGCGTCGCTGTTCGCTCACGGAGGGCTGCTTGCGCGGTTCTAGCGCGCTCGGCGCCGCGGTCCTGGGCCTGGCGATTGTCGTCGGCGGCGGCTGCTCGCCACGAACGATCGTGGTGGTCGATCCCTACCCCTGCGAGGACGGCGGCGCGAGCGGCTGCCCGCCCGCCCTGCTCGACGATCTCGTCGGCTACTGGCACCTCGACGACCCGACCGGCAGCGCCACCGCGCACGACGCCACGGGGTGGGGGAACGACGGCACGCTGGTCGGCCTCGACCCCACGACGGCCTGGGTGGCGGACGGGCCGGAGGGGCGGGCGCTCTCGGTGCAGGGGCAAGGCTACGTCGACGTGCCCGACTCGCCGTCGATCGATTCGATCACCACCGAGGTGACGGTGGCGGCCTGGATGAACTTGCAAGGGACGATCGCCTCGGGGAGCTACGCGACCGCCATCTCGCGCCAGATCGGAACCGGCTTCGGCCAGCACTACCACCTGTCCGTGAACTCCGGACTGCAGGCGATCCTCTTCATCACCACGCCGAACTCCGGACAAGTCGTGCTCGGCAGCCCGACGGCGGTGCCGCAGCAGACCTGGATGCACCTCGCCGGGACCTACGACGGCAGCGAGGCGCGGCTCTACGTCAACGGCGTCGAGGTGGCCAGCCTGCCGGTCAGCGGCCCGTTCGCGGCCGAGACGAACCCGGTCGTCCTGTCAGGCAACGGCAACGACACCTCGCACGCCGTCTCCGAGCTCGTCCCGGGCCAGCTCGACGACGTGATGCTCTATCGGCGCGCGCTGCGCGCCGACGAGGTGGCGCGGATCGCGGGCGGCGCGCTCCTCCCGGCCGGCGCGCGCCCGGATGCCGGCTCGTCGGGAAACTGACGCGCCGCGGTTCTGTCCCCGCGCGGGTGGCTGGTTTTTCTGACAACGCGGCCCCCGGCCCGACAAAGGTCAGTGGGGTCCTTTGACTCATCTCCGTCTGGTTCCACCGCCGCCACCGCGGGTCAGCGCCGACGACGCCTGTCTCGACGCCTTCCAGCGCGAGCTCGACTACGTCTACCGCACGTTCCGGCGGCTCGGGACCGCGCCCTCCGAGGTGGACGACCTGGCGCAGGACCTGTTCCTGGCGCTCCGTCGCTCGTGGCCCGAGTACGATCCGTCCCGCCCGTTGCGGCCGTATCTCTTCGGCATCGCCTTCCGGATCGCGTCGGCGCACCAGCGGAAACGGAGCCGGGAGGTGGCATTCGGGATCCTCGAGGTTGATGACGCCGGGCCCGGCCCCGACGACGCGCTCCGGGCCAAGCAGTCGCGGGCGCTGCTGCTGGCGGCGCTCGAGCGGGTCCCGCTCCCGAGGCGCGCCGTGCTCGTCATGCACGAGCTCGACGAGGTTCCGGTCGCCGAGGTGGCGTCGGTGCTCTCGATCCCGCTCTTCACGGCCTACTCGCGGTTGCGCAAGGCGCGACGAGAGCTGCAGGCGGCGGTCCGGCGAATGCTGAGGGAGGTGGGGGCCCATGTTCTTCCGGCGTGACGCGCTCTCCCCCGAGGTCCACGCGCTGCTCGAACGGGAGCGGTCGATCCCCGCGCTTCCCGCGGCTGTCCGCGCGCGGGCGGTGGTCCGCGCGCGCGCGGCGCGGACCTCGCACCCGCCCGCCGAGCGCGCGACGGTCGCTGCGCCGCCCCACACCATCCGCTGGGCCACGGCCGCCGCCCTGATCTTGCTGGCCGGCGTCGCGGGTGGAGCCGCCGCGTACGAGCTCGGCGCGCGCCGGCAGCCCACCATCGCGCCGGCGCCGCCGGTTGTCGCCGTTCGCTCGGTGGTGCGGACGATCGATCGACCGGCGGCGCTCCCCGCCCTGCCGCGCGCGCCGTCCGCTTCGCGCGCCGATCTGGCCCGCGAGGAGCTGCACCTGCTCGAGCGCGCGCGCGCCGCGGTGGCCCGAGGGGACTTCGAAGCGGCGATGATTCCGCTCGCCGAGCACGCTCGCCGCTTCAGAGAGGGGCGTCTGGCCGAGGAGCGCGAAGCGCTGCGCGTGACGGCGCTCGCGGAGCTCGGGCGCAGCGCCGAGGCGCGCCGCGCCATCGCCGCCTTCGAGCGGCGCTTCCCGCGGAGCCCGGTCCTCGCGGCCGTCCGCCGGATGGCCGACCCGCTGCCCTAAAACGGGCAGACGGCGGCGCCGCCGCCCCGCGTTACGACAGTTTTCGCAGCAATACGCCGACTCTTACAAGGCGGGCGGCGAGACGGCGGCGGCACATTCCGTACCCAAAGGATTTCATGCATCGCCTCTCTTCGATGGCCTTCTCCAGCGCGGTCGTGTATCTGGCCAGCGCCGCGCTCTTCGCCGTCGCCTGCACGAGCAACGAGAGCGCCGACGGCGGCTCGGGCGGAATCGGCGCCGACCAGGCCGGGACGACCGGGAGCGGCGGGCTATCCGACGGAACCGGCGGTGAAGCGAGCGGCGGCGCCCCCGGCACCGGCGGGATCACGCCCAGCGGCGGCGGCGGTGTGACCGGCTTGGCGGGCAGCGGCGGAGGCTCGGGTGGGGTGGCCGGCAGGGGCGGCGCGGGGGGCGGCACCACCGGTAACGCCGGCAGCGCGGGCGGCACGACGGGCACCGGCGGCGCGACGGGCGGCGTCCCCGGGAGCGGGGGCGTCGGCTCGGGCACCTGCGGCGGCGGCCCGACGATGACCGGCGACGTGACCGTGAGCCTCGGCAGCCTGCAGCAGAAGATCTCGGGCTTCGGCGCCTCGACCGCCTGGAGCTCGACCATGAGCGCAGCCGACGCGGCGACGCTCTGGTCGACGACCACCGGCGCGGGCCTCTCGCTTCACCGCATCCGCATCGACTACACCAACGGACACACCAGTGAGCTCAACATCGCGAAGCTGGCGGTCGGCTACGGGGTGACGGTCTGGGCGACGCCCTGGACGCCGCCCATCGCCGACAAGTCGAACGACAGCTCCGTCGAGGGGACGCTCACCAACGGCGCCGCCTACGCCACGTTCCTCACCGGCTTCGTCAGCTACATGAAGGGCCAGGGCGTGCCGATCTACGCGGTGTCCGCCGGCAACGAGCCGGACGCCAACGTGACCTACGAATCGTGCGTCTACACGGGCGCCACGATGGACGCCTTCATCTCGACCAACATGGGGCCGGCGTTCGCCGGCAGCGGCGTCAAGATCATGGCCCCCGAGACGCAGAACTGGTGCGGCTTCCCCAACTTCGAGCCGACGTTGGTCAAGGACAGTTACGTCTCGATCATCGCCACCCACGAATACGGCTGCAGCCCCAAGGCGTACCCGGACATCGCCGCCGCCGGCAAGGAGTTCTGGCAGACGGAGATCTACGACAGCGTCACCACCGCGGACCCCGGCATGGGGAGCGCGCTGCGGGTGGCGAAGCTGATCAACGACGCGCTGACCATCGCCAACATGAACGCCTGGCACTACTGGTGGGTCTACCCCGGGGCCGCCGACAACGGCGCCCTATGGGATCAGGGGACGAACGCCGCCAGCAAACGTCTGTGGGTCGAGGGGAACTACGCCCGCTTCGTGCGCCCCGGCTACCAGCGCGTCGCGACCAGCGGCACCCCGCCCTCCGGCGTGCTGGTCTCGGCCTTCACCAACCCCACCGACGGCACGGTGGTCATCGTCGCGATCAACAACAACACCGGCGGGACGCTGACCTCGTTCTACATCTCGGGGGGCGCGCCCTGCACCGTCACGCCATTCGTCACCGACGCGAACAACTCCCTCGCCCCGGGCACGGCCTACTCGGTCTCGAAGTCGCGCTTCTCGGCCATCCTCGGCGCGCAGAGCGTGACCACCTTCGTCGGGCGACCGTAGCCGGCGGCGGCGCTCTACGGCTGCAGCGTGAGCAGGCCCGGCTGGTAGGGCAAGAGGTCGTAGGTGGTGCCGTCCGAGCCGGGGCTGCGGCCCTGGTAGAGGAACTGCAAGTTGCAGGCGTCGACGGTCATCGTCTGGTCGGGGTTGTTGCGGACCATGTCGCCGTGGCTGATGTCGTTGGTCCAGGCCGTCCCGGTGAAGGTCACGTTGGCCTTGCCGGCGAAGGGGCTGCTCTCCGTCGCCGCCAGCGCGGTCCAGGAGCCGCCCAGGCTGCTGGCGGTGAAAGAACGGAAGTAGCGGCCGTTGGCTCCCTGGGCCTCGACGATCATCAGGTACTGATTGGCGGTCCCCTGGACGGTGTAGACCTCCACCGCCTCGAACAGGTTCGCTGTCGTGTCGGACATGACCGTGGTCTGCGCGCCGAAGGTGGCGGGGAAGTCTCCGATCGCCATCGACGAGCGGTAGATGCTGCCGTTGTCGCCGGCGAAGAAGAGGTAGCAGCTCGCGCTGTCGCAGATCACCGTCTGATCGATGGGCCCGGTGCTCGAGCTCGCGCTCGGGAGCGTGCCCGCGAAGAGCGCCTTCTCGGACGACCAGCCGGTGGGGTTGGTGGGATCAGATGACGTCACGTAGCTGAAGGCCGTCGAGCCCCACTGGTAGGCGAGCACCCAGGTGCTCTTGGGCGCGAAGTAGAACAGCGTCGGCGCCACACCGTGGGGCGTCACGTTCTGCGTCGCCGTGGCGGCGGCGGGCCAATCGGCGAACGAGAACATGGCCGAGCCGTAGCTGGTCGCATCGTCGTGGGTCGACATGTAGACGACGTGCACGCCGTTCATGACGACGTCCGAGAAGTCCTTGAGCGCGACCCAGGTCTTGCCGGCGGGCGCCTTCGGCGTGGCGAGCGGCCCCGACGAGGTCCACGTGAACTTGCTCGGCAGCGCGCAGGTCGTCCCCGAGCCGCCCGCGCCCGAGGCGCCGCCTGTGCTGGTTCCCCCCGAGCCGGTCGTCCCGCCGGACGCTTGCGTGCCGCCGCTCCCCGGCGTTCCGCCGGCACCGGCCGCTCCGCCGTTCGTGCACGCGACCAAGGAGAGGGCCGCACAGGCGGCCACGCCTGTCCAGGAGACCCGAGGGAGACGGAGCGAGCCGAGCATGACCGCTTCCCATCTTAGGGGTCGACGATGAGAAACGCATACCTGTTTGTCTCGAGCCGCCCGATCTTGGCAAACTACCGACCGCCGCCGGCGTGCGGGGGCGGCCTCAGCTCGGGCGTCAGGCCCAGGAGCGGGTGCGCAGACGGAGGATGCTGCGCAGGAACGCCGTCGCCTCCGGACGTCGGTCGACGAACCGGAGCCCCATTCCCGCCGGCTTGCCGTCGCCCTCGGGGAGGCGCCGGAGCCAGCGGACCTCCGCCTCCGCCTCGACGATCTGGGCTTCGTCGAGCATCGAGAGACAGACCGCGACCTGGTCTCCCACCGACAGGAGCCGCGATGTGGCGACGAACATTCCGCCGCTCGAGACGTTCTTGACGACGCCGAGCGACCCGCCTTCGTGGGTCGCGAGGTGGACGGCGACGTCGAGGTCGAGGCGCCCCTGCCGGCGGCCGAAGTTCGGGTCGGTCTCGATCGGCGTGACGTCGCTGACGGTCATGGGCGGCCTCCTGTCCGTTAGGGGCCGGCGCGCCCCGACCGGTTAGCTCCGTCCCCCTCGATCGAGATTCGACGCGCGGGGCGACGAATTTTCCTAACCGCGCGCGCGCGGGCCGCCCCTGAAGTGGGAGGAGGATCGACCATGCGGAAGCTGCGTCCCCCATCTCGAATGTTCGGCCTCGCCGCCACCGCGGTCGCCGGCGCTCTGGCCGCGCTCGCGAGCTGCGGCGGCTCGCCCGCGAAGAGTGGCCCCGGCGGCACGACGATGCCGGGAATGGGCGGCGCACCCGGGGGCGGGCCGGCCGGCCCCGGCGCCGGCGGGATGGGGATGGGCATGAAAGGGCCGGGCTCCGGATCGACCGGCGCGGCCGGCGCCGGGACCACCTGCACGTCGGGCCAGCAGCAGACCGTCGTCGTCGACTGCGGCTACCCGACCAGCAGCAGCGACGTCCTCACCAGCGTCACCTTCAACGAGAGCGACATCCTGCGCGCCATCCAGCCCTCGGGCTCGGCTTCGTCGGGCGTGGTGAGGCTGTTCTACAACGACGAGCACGCGCTGACGCTCGGCGTCCGCAGCGTCGTGGTAACCTCCGCCTCCGGCGCAACGACGACGGACTACCCGGTCTCGGCCCTCCCCGCCGATCCGGGGAGCGTGACCTCGCCCGAGACCGGCTCGACCATCCTGGCCGGCGATCAGAACGGTCTCGACCAGTCGCTGCGCCCGATGTGGCCGGCGCTGTTCATCACCGACGTGAGCACCGACGGGACCAGCCGGGTGGGCGACTGGCAGCAAGGCGGGCGGCCGATCGGGCCCAACTCCGTCTACGGGACCTGGAAGGCCGCCGTGCGCACCGTCGACGAGACCGCCTCGCCCGCCAAGGTCACGATCACGCCCGACGCCGATCCGGCCAAGAACGACTGGAACCTCGGCGGCCCGGACACGGCGCCGTCGGGTCTCATGGACGAAGGGTACGGCGCCGAGGTGGTCTGGAACGTCCCCTTCGTGGCCGGCCACTCGTACCGCGTCCAGGTCCTCGTCCACGACGGCGACCAGAACCAGTCGGGCGGCGACTCGGGCGAGGCCTGCGTCCTCTTCTGCGCGGGCAGCGACGACTGCGAGACGACCGGGACCTGCGAGACCGGCGGCGCAGGCGGCTCCGGCGGCGGGCCGAGCTGTCCGTCGGGCACCTCCGCCTGCGGCGGCGGCGGGCCCGACGGCGTCACCTGCCCGTCCGGCCTCGTCTGCGCCAACGGCTGCTGTCTCCCCGCCATCCCGATCAGCTGACCGCGGCGGCCGCCTCGACCGGCCGGGCTCCCGGGGCGATCCCGCCCTGCCCGGCCGCTTGAACGGGCGCGCGCCGTGAGCTATATTTTGATTGTCTTCAAAATATCAAACCACGATGCGCGTCCAAGAGGTCTTCAAGGCGATTTCCGATCCGTCGCGCCGCAGGGTGCTCAAGCTCCTGCAGCGCGGGTCGCAGACGGCCGGCCAGTTGGCCGAGGCGTTCGACATCACCAAGGGGTCGCTGTCCCATCACTTCAACGTCCTCAAGGCGGCCGACCTGATCCGTTGTGAGCGGCGCGGGCAGCAGCTCGTCTACTCGCTCAACACCACGGTCTTCCAGGACGCCGCCGCCCTGCTGCTCGACCTGTTCGCGATCGACAATCGAAATCGAAAGGAGACGGCCGATGGAGCCAGAGCGCACCCCGAGTCGCCAGTCGAATCGCGCCCACCTGCTCAGCCTGGCGCTGGTCGCCGGCTCGTTCGCCGCCGCCGCCGTGCTCTACCGCAGACTGCCTGATCCGGTCCCCGTCCACTGGGACGCGCACGGGCAGGTCAACGGGTTCATGCCCAAGCCCTGGGGCGTCCTGGTGCTGCCGCTCGTGACGCTGGGGACCTACGCGCTGTTGTCGATCCTGCCGCGCATCTCGCCGCAAGGTTTTCGTTTCGACCGGTTCCGGGGGACCTACGACCTCATCCGGACGGCCATCCTGGGCTTTCTCTTCTTCGCCACGCTGCTGGCGCTGCTGGCAGGCGCGGGGTTCGACGTCTCCGTGGCGCGCGCCGTGCCGTTCGGGGTGGGGGTGCTGTTCGTCGTCCTCGGGAACGTGCTCGGCAAGGTGACGAAGAACTTCTTCGTCGGCATCCGCACCCCCTGGACGCTGGCCAGCGACGAGGTCTGGCTGCGCACGCACCGCCTGGGCGGGCGGGTCTTCGTGGTGGCCGGTCTGGTCCTGGCGATCGCGGGGCTCCTCGGGAGCGGCGGCGCGGCGCCGATCGTCGCGGTGTCGCTGGCCGCCCCGCTGATCCCCATCGTCTACTCGTACGTCATCTACCGGCGCCTGCAAGGACCGACCGGCCACGCTCGATGAGGTGTAAGAACAGAACGGGTCGTCCGTCAGCAGGGAGAGGGCCGACTGAAACGGCCCCAAGGAGGACCCCATGCGCAACGAAGGAACCGATCAGGACTCAGAGTGCCCGTGCGATCCGTGCCCGCCCGGCTGCCCGTGCCCTTGCGGCGGATGAACCGCGCGCGATGAGCGGCTCACCGCGAGACGACGGCTCGGCTGCAACCCGACCGCCAGGGGTCGAGCTGTCGCTCGCGGTGCGCCGCGCGCTGGCCGAGAACCGGGCTCGCTTCCTGCGCTTCGTTCGGCGCCGGGTCGGACGAGCGGACGTCGCCGAGGAGATCCTCCACGACGCCATCGTGCGCGCCATCGTTCGCGGCGACGGGGTGCGGGATCAGGACGCCATCGTGCCCTGGTTCTACCGGCTTCTGCGCAACGCCACGGTCGACCATCTGCGGGGAGAATCGGCCGAGCGCCGCGGCCTGTCCTCTTTCGCCCGCGAAAGCGCCGCCGAGCTCGGCGGCGACGCCGGCGTCTCTTTGGTCGACACGATCTGCAGCTGCGTCAGCGGCCTGGTCGCGGTGCTGAAAACGGAATACGCGACGGCCCTGAATCGCGTCGATCTCGGCGGCGAATCCATCGGCGGCTACGCGCGTGCCGCCGGCATTTCGGCGGGCAACGCCTCCGTCCGCCTTCACCGCGCGCGGCGCGCCCTCCGCCGGGCGGTCGACGCACATTGCGGCGCTTGCGCCGAGCGCGGCGGTTACCTCTGCGAATGCCAGGCGGAGCCGCACCGACCGCCTGTCGCGTCGGGCGCTGCCTGACGATCCGTGTGACCGCGATGACCGCGGTCGCCGAGGGCCCCTGGTCTCGCCGTTCCGGGTCCCTAGCTTTCGTGCATCAGGGAACGGGGAGGTGGGGCGATGGCGTGGTGGAAGCTGGTGGTCGGGATGGCTGTTGCTGGTGCGGCCTGTGGCGGGTCCACCGCTTCGGACCCGTTGGACGCGGCGGTTCATACGGCTCCGGCGCTGGTGGACGCTCACCCGAGCGAGGTCGGCTCACCCGGCGATGGCGCGACGGCGGCCGACGGGCCAGGCGCCGAGGCATCCGCAGGCGCGCCGACCTGGACGGCGATCTACGGCCAGCTGCTGGTGAACGCCGGCTATCCCTCGAACTGCCTGGGGTCGGGGTGCCACGACCCGGGCGTCGAGAAGGGGATCGACCTCTCCACCCGCGAGAAAGGCTGGAGCACGATCATGAAGCGGGTGACGGCGGGAAAGCCGGAGAGCTCCGATCTCGTCACGGTGCTGAAATCGGGATACATGCCGCAGGGACGCCCCCAGATGCCGGCCGCGGACGTCGCACAGATCAGCGCCTGGATTTCTGCCGGGGCGCAAGACGACTGAAAACGCGCCCCGACCGGAGCTGAAATTATGGCGCGACCATCGCCGACGCCGCGCGGGCTACTGCGCGGTCACGTTGGCCACGGGGAATTGAATGCTCCCCGTGCCGCCGCCCGCCTCGACGAGGACCGAGGCCTCGAGCATGTTTCCCAGCGTCATTCCTGCCGCTTTCCAGGCGGCGAAGTGCTGGGAGATGGAGATCGTCCCGCACGTGCGCGCTGTCTGCCGCATGCTGTAGAACTGGTTCCAGCTGGTCACCGTGTTACCGCAGCGGTTGCCGCCGGTTCCTGTCGTGGCGCGCAGGTACAGCGTGTACGTCCCGCCATCCACGGTCAATGTCCCCTTGTTGGTGGTGTTTCCCGGGTTGAAGGGGAGGCCGTTGTACGCATCGTCGACGATGTACCACTCGATGCACGGGTTCTGCGACCAGCCGTAGATGCCGATGTACGAGTAGCCGCCCGCGGTCCCCGATTTCACCTCGGAGAAATCCGCGGTAATGGTCCCGAGCTGGTCGTAGGTCTTGTTGCCCGGCCATTGCAGGCCGGTGCGGGCCAGAAAATCCCCGGAGCTCGGCCCCCAGCTGGCGCTGAACGCAGGGGTGCTGAAGGTGGTCATCGAGCCCCCGCTCTGGTTCATCCACAAAGACCAGCTGAGACCGGCCGCCGTGCCCTGAGAATCGCCGCTGTGCATCGTGCCGCCGCTGGCCGGGAGCGTGGCGCTGCAGTTCACGGTCGAACCGCTGCCGCCGGTCCCCGTCGCGCCCCCCGTCCCGGTCGCGCCGGACGATCCACCTTTGGCACCGCCCGTTCCCGTCGCTCCGCCCTTGGCCCCGCCGGTGCCCACGGCGCCACCGGTCGCGCCGCCCGTGCCGGGCCCCGCGCCGCCGGTTTGTCCGGTCGAACCGCCCGTGGCGCTGCTGCCGCC
>DATNDC010000132.1:0-9257 GCA_035607055.1 Polyangia bacterium | reverse complement strand
TTCCCCCGCGGCAGGCACGCCCGACGACGAGGCCGCCGCCTACGGGCGCGCCCACCGCGCGCACTTCGAGGGCGGCGCGCCGGCGCGCGCGCTGGCGGCGTGGGACGATTACCTGCGGCTCTACCCGCGTGGGGCGTTCGTGCCGGAGGCGCGCTTCAACCGCGCGCTCTGCCTGGTGCGCCTCGGTCGGATCGCCGACGCCGAGGGCGCGTTGCGGCCGTTCTCCGAGGGGCGCTTCGGCGGCTACCGGCGCGCGGAGGCCGACCGGCTGCTGGCCTGGTTGGGCGAGCGGCCGAACGCGCCGTAGCGGCCGGCGCTGGAGCTCAGCCGCGCTTTCCGGAACCCCGGGACGGTGGTATGCAGGCGGCCATGGAGACTCTGTTCAGCGATCTCACGGCGGACCTCATCCTGCGGTGGGCGCACGTCATGTTCGGCATCATCTGGATGGGGCACCTCTACTTCTTCAACCTGGTGAACGTCCCGTTCCAGGGGGGGCTCGACAAGGAGCTCAAGCCGAAGGTCAACCCGGCGCTCCTGCTGCGCGCCCTCTGGTGGTTCCGCTGGGGCGCGATGTACACCTTCATCTTCGGCTGGCTCTTGTTCGGCAAGGACTACTTGGGGCCCCAGCACCTCATCAGCTCGCCCGACGGCGGCATGTCGGGGCGCGCGATGTGGATCCTGTTCGGCGCCGCCCTGGGGTCGATCATGTGGTTCAACGTCTGGTTCGTGATCTGGCCCCGGCAGAAGCTGATCCTGGGCGGCATGGCCAGCGGCTCGCCGCACCCCGACGCCGCCAGGCTGGCGGCCGTGTCCGGCAAGGCTTCGCGCTTCAACACCTACGCCTCGGGGCCGCTGGTGTTCGCCATGCTGGCCGCCCCGCACTTTTCGATGATGAGCGGGCCGGTGCTGGCCGTGGTGATCGTCCTCGGCGTCGGCTTCTGGTTCGGGAACATCAAGCGGTCGTTCAAGGTCAAGACCAGCGTCTGACCGCGAAAAACCCGGCGAAACTTAATTGACGCCGCCCGCGCGCGCGGGAGAATTCGCGGATGTCGCTCCGTGCTCTTCGCGTCGTCCTGGCGGCGTCCAGCGTATCGTTGGCGCTGCCGCCGGCCGCGCGCGCCGCCGAGCCGGCGCCGCTGGTCCATCCGATCTTCGCGCACCTCCCCGACGCCCCGGAGAACGACAGCGCGCGCGAGCGGTTCACCGCAGCGGCGACGCGCTACAAGCTGCGCCCGGTCGAGGTGGTCGACGTCCAGGCGCCGCCCGAGCCGCGCGCGCCCACCGAGGCGCGCATGGGGATCCTAAACGCGCAGAAGCTGGCGTTCGGCGAGGCGCTGCACGATCTCGACGCCGCGGCCGCCGAGGTGACGACCAGCGGTGGGGCCGGCCTCGACGCGACCGCCCTCTCGGACCTCTATCTCTACCGCGCGATGGCCACCGCGCGCGCCGACTGGAACGCGCAGGCGAACGCGGCGCCCACGGACGCGCGCGGCAAGGCGTTCGACGACTACCTGCGCGCGGCGACCATCGCGCCCACGCGCGCGCTCAACCCGCGCGAGCTGCCGCCGCAGGTGGTGGCCGACTTCGCGCGCGCGCTCGACCTGGTGAAGAAGCGCCCGCGCGGCACGCTGGTGATCAAGGGGCCGGCCGACGCGCAGGTCTCCCTGGACGGCGGCCCCCTGATGCCGATCGCCGGCGGCGTGACGTTTCGCGATCTCGTACAGGGCGAGCACGTGGTGCGCGTCGAGCAGATCGGCTTCGCGCCGTGGGGCACGGTGGTGCCGTTCGGTCAACCGGCGCTAGAAATCGAGGTCCCCGCGCGCGCGGCGCTGACCCTCGACGACGCGACCGCCGCCGCGCACGCCCGGCGGATGGGCGCCCGCTTCGCGCTCGTCGCCACGCCCAAAGGCGGCCCGGGCGCGCCGCTGCAGATCGTCCTCCTCGACACCACGACCGGCGCCCGGCGCGACGCCGCCGAGGTCCCCACCACCGGCGAGGCCGGGGCGATCGACGCCGCCGTGATGCGGCTCGACGAAGGGGCGCGCCGGCTCGTGCTCGAGCAGCAACCCGCCGCCGCCGGGACGCCTCCTACCGCTGCGGCTCCCGCGGCCGAGCCGGCGGCGCCGCTGGGGCCACCGCTCCTCCTGACCCCGCCGCCCAACAAGGCCCGATTCGCCGACGATCCGGCCGCCTGGGCGCGCGACCACTGGCCGCTCCTGACCGCGATCGGCGTGGTGGTGGCGACCGCCATCGTCATGAGCGCGACCGTCTCCAGCGATCGGTAAACCGGAACCCTCGGAGGGTTCCGCACCTCCCGCGATGAGCTCCAGCCGGCAGAGCCGGCTTCCGCTCGACGCGTTCGAGGTAGCCGGCGCGGATACCTACATTTGACCAACGATTGACCGTTCGGAAACAGATACGCCGCTAGCGTGTCTGTATGGAAGAACGACGCACCCTGCGGCTGGTCGTCGTCGGAAACGGGATGGTCAGCCACCGTTTCCTCGAGCTGATGGCCCGCGCGGCCGGCGCTCCCGGGCCCCGTTACGAGGTGACCGTCATCGGCGAGGAGCCGCGCCTCGCCTACGACCGCGTCGGGCTCTCGACCTTCTTCGACGGCCGCACGCCCGAGGAGATGACGCTGCCCGCGCCCGGGCAGTACGCGGCCGCGGGGTTCGCCGTGCGCCTCAACGCCCGCGCGACCGGCCTCGACCGCGCGCGACGCCTGATCGCCGTCCAGGGGCACGGGGACGACGGTGGCCGGGAGGAGGCGCTCCCCTACGACCGCCTCGTGCTGGCGACGGGCTCTTCGGCGTTCGTGCCGCCCATCCCCGGCCGCGACGCGCCCGGGTGCTTCGTCTACCGGACCATCGAAGACCTGGAGGCGATCCGCGCCTGGGCAGGGGCGCGCCCCGGGGGCGTGGGCGCGGTCATCGGCGGTGGGCTGCTCGGGCTGGAGGCGGCCTACGCGCTCCAGAAGCTGGGGATGAAGGTGCACGTGATCGAGTTCGCGCCGCGCCTGATGGCGCTGCAGCTCGACGAGACCGGCGGCTCGGTGCTGCGGCGGCGGATCGAGGACCTGGGCGTCGAGGTCCACACGGCGACCTCGACCAAGGAGATCCTCGCGCAGGACGGAAAAGACGGGCGCGTCCGGGCGCTGCGGTTCGCCAACGGCGACGAGCTGGACGTCGACCTCTTGGTCTTCTCCGCCGGCATCCGCCCGCGCGACGAGCTCGGCCGGGGGGCCGGGCTGGCGCTCGGCGAGCGCGGCGGCTTCGTCGTCGACCAGAGCTGCCGCACCGAGGATCCCGCGATCTACGCCATCGGCGAGTGCGCCTCGTACGAAGGGCGCTGCTACGGCCTGGTGGCGCCCGGGTACCAGATGGCGCGCGCGGCGGCCGCGGCGCTCGGCGACGCGGGCGAAGCCGACGCCGTGTTTACGGGCTTCGACATGAGCACCAAGCTCAAGTTGATGGGCGTCGACGTGGCCAGCTTCGGCGACGCCTTCGGCCACCACACGGGCGCCCACGTGGTGAGCCTGCTCGACACCAGCGCGGCGCTCTACAAGAAGCTGGTCCTCTCACCCGATCGAAAGCACCTGCTCGGCGGAATGCTGGTGGGCGACGCCAGCGCGTACGGCGAGCTCGTGCAGCTGGCGCAGAACCAGGTGGTCCTGCCGCCCGAGCCGGAGAGGCTGATCCTCCCGGCGGGCAAAGGCGAGCGGCCGGCCGGCCTGGGCGTCACCGCCCTGCCCGACGCGGCGCAGATCTGCTCCTGCAACAACGTCAGCAAGGGGGAGATCTGCAGCGCGATCCGCGACCAGAAGCTGACCGCCGTCGGCGCGGTGAAGAGCTGCACCAAGGCCGGAACCACCTGCGGCTCCTGCGTCCCGCTGGTCACGGATCTCTTGAGGGCCGAGCTGAAGAGGGCGGGCGTGGCGGTCAGCAACCACCTCTGCGAGCACTTCCCGCACAGTCGCCAGGAGCTCTACTCGCTGGTTCGCTTCCACGCGCACAAGACCTTCGACGCGTTGCTGGCGCAGCACGGGCGCGGGCGCGGGTGCGAGATCTGCAAGCCCGCCGTGGCCTCCATTCTCGCCTCGGCCTGGAACGAGCACGTGCTCAAGCCGAAGCACCGGCCGCTGCAGGACACCAACGACCGCTACATGGCCAACATCCAGCGCGACGGGACCTATTCGATCATTCCACGCGTCGCCGGCGGCGAGATCACTCCCGCCGGACTGGTGGCCATCGGCCAGATCGCCGGCAAGTACGGGCTCTACACCAAGATCACCGGCGCCCAGCGCATCGACATGTTCGGCGCACGCCTCGAGCAGCTCCCCGCCATCTGGCGCGAGCTCGTCGACGCCGGCTTCGAGTCGGGCCACGCCTACGGCAAGGCGCTGCGCACGGTGAAGTCGTGCGTGGGCAGCACCTGGTGCCGCTACGGCGTGCAGGACTCGGTCGGCCTGGCCATCCGGATCGAGAACCGCTACAAGGGGCTCCGCTCGCCGCACAAGTTGAAGTCGGCCGTCTCGGGCTGCGCGCGCGAGTGCGCCGAGGCGCAAGGGAAGGACTTCGGCGTCATCGCCACCGAAAAGGGGTACAACCTCTACCTCTGCGGCAACGGCGGGATGAAGCCGCAGCACGCGCAGCTCTTCGCCACCGATCTCGACGAGGCGACGCTGATCAAGGTCATCGATCGCTTCCTGATGTTCTACGTCCGCACCGCCGATCGGCTGCAGCGGACCGCCACCTGGCTCAACAACCTCGAGGGGGGCCTCGACTACCTGAAGAGCGTCATCATCGACGATTCGCTGGGCCTCTGCGCCGAGCTGGAGGCCGAGATGGCCCACGTCGTCGACACCTACGCCTGCGAGTGGAAGCAGGCGCTCGAGGACGGCGAGACGCTGCGCCAGTTCCGGTCGTTCGTGAACAGCGACGCCGCCGACCCCAGCATCGTCAACATCGCCGAGCGGGGCCAGCACCGCCCGGCCACCTGGCCGGAGAAGGCGATCCGCTCGCCGGCGCTCGCGCTGGCCGCAGGAAGGGGCTGAGATGGCGGCCGTGGCGGTCGAGATCGAGGCGGCGCCCGTCTGGGTCGACCTCTGCGCGCTCGAGGACATCACCCCCGACACCGGCGTCGCCGCGCTGGTGGGCGGCCGGCAGATCGCCCTCGTGCGCGTCGGCGACGGCGACGACGTCTACGCGCTCGGCAACTTCGATCCGTTCAGCGGGGCCTTCGTCATCGCGCGCGGCATCGTGGGGGATCGGCAAGGCGTCCCCAAGATCGCCTCCCCGATCTACAAACAGAGCTTCGATCTGCGCACCGGCCAGTGCCTCGACGACCCGGCCGTCCGCCTGCCGTCGTACCCGGTGCGCGTCGAGGGCGGGCGGATCGCGGTGGCGCTCCCGGCGACCGCCTCCTAAGCCGCCGCCACCAGCCCCAGCGTCGTCAGGCCGACCTCGCCCAAAAGCTCGATCTTGCGCGAGGTGAGGTTGAACCAGCCACGCGCGTCGAGGTCGGTCTCGTCCTCCCGGCCGGCCAGGATGAGCGACTCGGCGCGCGACAGCTCGGCCTCCACCGTGGAGGCGAGCGCCCGCGCCAGCAGCTCCTCCGCCGGGCGCGGAGCGGTGGCCGAGAAGACGTGCAGGTAGCTGCGCCCGGCCGAGAGCAGCGCCGCCAGCGCCTGGCGATCCTGGTCGGAAAACGTCCGCGCCGCGAACGCCGCCCCCATCCGGGCGCGCTCGATCCCGGTCTTCTCCTTGGCGTAGAGCAGCACCACCGCCGCCAGCGCGCTCGCGTGCTGGGCCCCGGGCGCGAAGGCCACCAGGGCGCCGTCGCCGATGCCGAGCAACTCGAGGCTGACCGCCGAATAAGTGGCGATGATCTCCGAGGCGCCGATCCCCCCCGCGTCCAGCGCCACCCGCGCCTTGCCGAGGGCCCCCAGCCGCGCGTCGACCTTCTCGAACCGGCGGCCGAGCGTGGTCCCCAGCGCCTCGGCCAGCTCGCGCCGCAGCGCGAGCAGCCGCGCCCGCCGCCCGTCGACGCGCTCGCGCTGGCGCGCCAGCTCGCGCCGGAAGTGACGCCCGGAAGAGGCGGCGCAGATGGCCGACATCCCGCGCTCGACCTGGACCTCGTGCAGCAGCGAGGCCATCGTCGAGACCAGCCGCGGGAACAGATCCCGCGGCGGCGGCCGCACCGGCACGGGTTCGGGGGTGGCGCGCGCCTCCCGCTCCCCCTCGCGCGACAGAAACGCGATCTGCTTCTCCACGCAGGCCGACTTGAGCATCCCCGCGTCGGCCGCCTGGCGCAGCGCCTCGTCGAAGGTGGCCGCCTCGAAGGTGCGCACGGCCGCCACGCCGGCGGGCGACTCGGCCGGCGCCACCGTCACCAGCGCGGCGCCGTCATCAGCCAGGTCGACGCTCCCCGAATCGTCGGGACCGAGGCAGAAGTGCAGTAAGCGCAGCGCGTCCTGTCGCTTGAGCGGCATGGTGAGCCCGCCGGTCTCCTTCCCGATCAGGATAAGCGGCGCCCTGTTTCAGGCGCGTTTCCGCCCATCACGACATTCGTTAAATCGACGACGAAGGTCGCCTACTCGGCGGACTCCTGCCCGTCGGCGATCTCGATCTTGACGTTCCAGACCTGCACCAGCCAGTTGAGCAGACCGGTCTCGTTCTCGTCGAGGATCCCTTCGCCGGCGCTCTCCAGGATCGTCCCGAAGATGAGGTCCCGGGCCTCTTGGCGCCCCATCCCCTGCAGGAATTTCCGGAAGCTCGGTTCGTCGTGAAACCGGTTCTCGAACGCGTCGAGCGTCCGCTGATAGCCCTCGTCGCCGAAGGCGTCGACCAACATCTCCACGTGCTCGAGCTCGTCCTCCGAGACCTCGCCATCGGACATGACGATCAACTTCATGAGCCCGACGAGCGCCGTCCGCTCGTCCTGATTGAGGTCGGGAAGCTCCATGCCTTCGTTTACCGCGCCGCCGCCCGGGCGCCAAGCCCGTCGTACGCGACGAGCGGGCAGGCCGCGCCCTGCCGTGACACCGTGGTCGCCGCGCCAGCCCGCCCGTTCTATGATGGCGGCGTGCGGAGCCGGATTGCGCCCCTGTCCCTCCCGACCCTCGCCCTCGCCACGCTGGCCGGGTGTGCGCACACCGCCGCGCCGCCCGCGGACAGCGTCGTCGTCTCGGCCGACGTCGGCCCGCCCGACGTCCTGGCCGCCTGGTCGGTGTACGGCCTGGCGCTCGCGGCCGAGGCCGACAAGACCGGCACCGACGACTTTGGCACCGAAGTGACCGCGCGCGGCGTCCTGGCCGACACCTGGAAGGAAACGCAGGCGGGCAAGCACCTCGCCGACGCTTACCTCGACCTGCTGGTCGCCGTGCGCGACGCCGGCTTCATGCGCGAGTACGTCCTCGCCTACCTGGCCAGTCCGGGCTGGACGCTGTCGGGCGACGACCTCGCCCGCCTGGAGGTCGACAAGTGGTCGAGCTGGGCGGCGGCGCACCTGCCCAAAGATCATCGCGCCCTCACGCCGGTCACAGTCCGGGTGGAGGGCCGGCAACCCGCGCCCATCCCGGGCGCCGACCTCCCCGCGCCCGGCGAGATCGATCTCGCCCACACCCCGTGCGCCAACCTGCAACCGGCGATCGATCGCGCGCTCGGCACCTGGGATCGCGAGGAGCGGGCGCTCCACCGGATGCCGCTGTCGATCCCGCTGGCCAAGCAGGTGCTCCCCACGCTGGCGAAGCTATCGCGGGATTCGCGCGCGCGCCGCGACGGGGTGGTGCTGGTGTCGCCGATGGCGCTGGAGGTGGTGTTCGACGCCGGCTTCTGCGCCGTCGACCGGGGCGACTGGGCGGCCGCCGAGAAGCTGCTGCGCCACGCGGTCGCGCTCTCGCCGGCCGCCGCCAACGTGCGCGGCGAGCTGGTGCAGACGCTGATCATGCAGAAGCGGCCGGACGACGCCGACGCCGAGCTCGACGTGGCGCTCGAGTTCGCCGACTCGGACTGCCAGCGGGCGATGCTCTGGCGCAAGCGCGGCTACATCCTGTTCGACCGCGGCAAGCTGGTCGATTCCTACCGGGCCTACGCGCGTTCGCTCGACTTCGATCCCGGCAACGAGCTCGCGCGCAGCGAGATGGGCCTGATCGTCGCCACGCTCAGGCGGGCCGGCACCTACGACCAGAAGGTGCTCGCCCCGCTCGTCGCCCCGGCGTCGGGGAAGATGCGCGTCACCAACTGCCCGCGCTGACGCCGGTCGGAGCCGTCCGTCTAACCGACGCGGTGCAGGGCGGCGCGGCGCGCCTGGCGACGCTGATGCGCGAGCCGCGCCAGGCGCTGGTGCTTCTCCTGCATGGCGAGCTGGTTGGTGATGGTCCGATCGGGCGGGAGCACGAACGCCGCCAGGAAAGGAACCGGGTCCCGAAGCTCGCCGTCCTGGTGAACCTCGAAGTGCAGGTGGCTCCCCGAGACCTTCACCCCCGAGCGCCCCACCGTGCCGATGACCTCGCCGGCGTGCACGGTCTGCCCGGCGACGACGCGGAAGCCGGTCAGGTGGAAGTAGCCGCTGCGGATGCCGCCTTCGTGCATGACTCGCACGAAGAAGCCGCCCGGCCCCATCGGATAACGGTGCCAGTGGCGGAGCTGCCGGGGCAGCAGGCCCAGCGCGGGGCGATCGCCGGTCAGGTCGACGCCGGCGAACTGCACCACGCCGTCGGCCACCGCCCGCACCGGCTCGCCGATGGTGGCGTCGATGTCGAGGCCGCGGTGCGCGCGCGCGCCGTCGTCGCGGTCGGCGCCGAGCCCGCTGGTGCCGAGCCGCGTCCCGCCTTCGAGCGGCGAGACGATCGTCAGCCCCAGCGACGAGTCCTTGAACGCCAGCGGCGTGCTCTCGTACGCCTCGATGAGGCGCCGGCGCGCCGTCAGCGTGCGGTCCTCGGCCGTCGTCCCCCAGACGCGGTCGCCCCAGAAGAAGTGGGCCAGCGCGGTCCGGTGCGGCGTGCTGCCGAGCGCGCGATCGATCGCCAGGTGGTCCGCCTCCCACATCTTGAGCAGCGCGATCCCCACCCGCAGGTTGTGCCCCGGCTCGAACAGCGCCTCGCGATCGAGGTCGGCGCGCGGGAACGGCAGCGGCGCGCCGGCGGCGAACATCGCCGGCTGGATCCCGAGCAGCCCGACCCCGGCCTCGCCGTGATCGTTCGGGCGGCAGCGGCTCTGCCGGTAGGCGAGCGCAGCGACCGTGAACGGATCGGCGCC
>DATNDC010000121.1:0-7490 GCA_035607055.1 Polyangia bacterium | reverse complement strand
AACATCAGCGAGCCTTCGACCACCAGATGCCAGTCCTTCGACTCTTCGATCTTGAACCGCCGCCCCGGGATGTCGATCGACTCCCGGTACACGGGGTTCGCCTCCCGCGGGTCGGCCGAGTTCACTTGGCCGTCGCCGTTGCGTCGATCCCCGCGCTCGCGTTGGTGATGAAGTGGGGCGCGTCGACCGTCAGGCCGAAGAGGCTCCGGAAGCGGATGTACTTGCCGACCTGGACGTTGAGCCCCAGGTCGCCGCCGAACGAGCCGTAGGCGTCAATGTTGCTCACGCCCGGGTAGGGCGCTCCGGTCGTCGCCGGGGACCCCAGGACGCCGTTGGCGCTGACCGTCGACTGCGTGACCTCGTCCAGCGACGCGCGGCAATTGGTCAGGTCGGTGCTCCCCGCCTTGCACTGAGACGAGCCCGAGAGCGGCTCCCACAGCTCACTGTAGCCGCGGCCCGCGAAGTGCTCCTCGATGTGGCCCCGCAGCTCGACGGTCACGCGCTGCTGCGTGGCCGGGTTCTCCCAGGCGATCTGCTCGACGCCGATGACGACGGCCGCCATCTGTTGCGGGGCCGAGTTGGTCTGGCCGCCGCCCTCGTTCTGGAACATGCTGCCGTTGGTCCGGATCGGCAGCATGTACGAGGCGCCGAAGTAGGGATCGAAGTAGCGGAACCGCTTCGAGACCCAGGTCGACCAGATGAGCTGGTGGTAGCCGAGCCCGGTCGCCGTGTTGCCGTTCGGGTTGGACGGGTCGAACCGCTGGTCCTTGAAGATGTCCAGCATGGCGTCGAAGCCGAGCGTCCAGGTCGGCTTGGTGTCGTCGCGCCGCTCGTTGAAGACCGCCCAGTTGAGCCCCACCCCCAGGCTCTGCGGCCCGCTGCGGGTCGGGCTCTGGAACACCGTGGAGGGGCGCGGGCTCGCGTTGTTGTAGGCGGGGTAGATGCCGTCGCGCACGAAGGTGGAGTTCCCGTCGTCGACCTGCGAGTCGAACGTCAGGTTGTTCGACGAGGCGATGACGATGGGGAGCTGGACGTGCAGGCCCACGTCCCAGAGGACTCCGAAGTCGGTGCGCAGGTTGATGACGTCGGTCGTCTGCGCGTACTTGAGGTCCTTGCCGAGCTGGACGTTGTCGCTGTTGGTGTTCTCGAACTCGCGGTTCACCGCCGCGGTGTGGACGTCGTGCAGCCAGGTGGCCGTCAGGTTGAAGTCGAAGGTGTCGTTCTGGTCGAACGCGCTGACCACCCGGGTCACCTCGGCCGCGCGCGCGACCGGGGCCGCGAGCATCAGCGCGACCAATGAGACGACGATCGCCCGCTTCCGGCTGACAATCCGGCTGACAATGACGAAGCTCAAGGGCGCGGCGACGATAACACAAGCGTCGCGGTTCGCGCACAAGCTCACTTTTCGCGCAGGCCGAGCTCCTTCATCTTGGTCTGGAGGCTCTTGCGGGAAATCTTGAGCTTGCGGGCCGCCTGGGTGACGTTCCCCCCGGTCGCGTCCAGGGCCTTCTGTATGAGCTCGCGCTCGACCCGCTCGGTCTCGGCCCGGACCGCCTCCTTGAGTGATTCCGGGGCCGGCCGCCCGGCTTCGTCGCCGGCAGCGGCCGCGGCGGCCAGGGCCGAGGCCGGCGCCCCGGCCACCTCCACCGGCAGGTCCGAGACGCGGATGGCCGGCCCCTCGCAGAACAGGATCGTCCGCTCCATCAGGTTCTCGAGCTCGCGGATGTTCCCGGGCCAGTGGTAGGCCACCAGCCGCTCGATCGCCTCCGGCGTGACGGAGGCGATCTCTTTCTTGAGGCGGTCGTTGAACTTGGCGATGAAGTGGTCGGCGAGGAGCGGGATGTCCTCGCGCCGTTCGCGCAGCGGGGGGATGTGGATGGGGACGACGTTGAGACGGTAAAAGAGATCCTCCCGGAAGGTCCCCGCGCCCACCTCGGCCAGAAGGTCGCGGTTGGTGGCGGTCACCAGGCGCACGTCGACCTTGATCGTCTTGATCCCCCCCACCCGCTCGAACTCCGACTCCTGCAGCACGCGCAGGAGCTTCACCTGCATCTCGGTCGGGATTTCGCCGATCTCGTCGAGGAACAGCGTCCCCCCGTGCGCCAGCTCGAAGCGCCCCGGCTTGGCCCCCACCGCGCCCGTGAAGGCCCCCTTCTCGTAGCCGAACAGCTCCGACTCCATCAGCGTCTTGGGGATGGCGGCGCAGTTGATCTTGATGAACGGCCCGGCGTGCCGCGACGAGTTCTCGTGCAGCGCGCGCGCGATCAGCTCCTTGCCGGTCCCCGACTCGCCGGTGATGAGCACCGTCGACGGCGTGTTCGCCACCTTCTCGACGACGCCGTAGATCTGCTGGATGGCCGGCGACTGACCGACCAGGCGGAAGCGCCCGCGCTCCGACGGCTCCTCCGGCCGGGCGTCGCGCCGCGCCAGCGCGTAGGTGTTGATCGCCTTGGCGACCACCTGCCGGATCTGCTCCTGCTCGAACGGCTTCTCCAGGTAGTCGAAGGCGCCCAGCTTGACCGCCTCGACCGCGCTCTCGACCGAGCCGTGGGCGGTGATCATCACCACCGGGACGTCAGGGTAGTCGGCGGAGAGGCGCTTGAGCAGCCCCATCCCGTCGAGGCCGGGCATCTTGAGGTCGGTGATCACCGTGTGGACGCCGTCTTTCATCCCCCCCAGCGCCTCGAGCCCGTTGGCGGCGGTGACAACGTCATAGCCCTCGCGCCGCAGGATCGCCTCCAGCACGCGGCGCATGTTCAGCTCGTCGTCGGCGACGAGCACCCGTTTGACGTCCAGCGCGGCGGCGGTCACGGCGGCGCGAGCTTACCTCGTTCGCCCCGAAGAAGCCGAAGAGGAAGCCGAAGAGGAAGCGGAGGGTTGCCCCGCGACGTCGGTCAAGGGCGGAGGTGTCGGGGCGTCCCGGTTGGCCGGCTCGACCGGGATGGTCTGCGGCCGCCGGGGCGGCGGCCGCAGCGGCGGGGGGACCCGCGCGCCGGGAGGGGGCGGCGGTGGCGTGGCGGGCGTCCGGCGCGGCAGCTCGCGCGTCGCCTCCAGGTAGGCGGCGTAGGCGTCGGCCTCGATGGGGAGGAGGACGGTGAAGGTCGCCCCCTCTCCCGGCTGCGAGCGGACCTCGATCGTACCGCCGTGGTTTTCGATGATCCGCTGGCTGATCGGCAGGCCGAGACCGGTCCCCTTGTCCTTGGTGGTGAAGAAGGGAATGAACAGGTTCTTGAGGTCGCCGGCCGGAATACCGACGCCCGTGTCGCGGAAGCGGACCTCGAGGAAGGCCGCCGCCGCGCCGCGCCGGGTGGCCCGCCGCAGCGCCGTCGAGATGTAGACCTTTCCGGCGGCGCCCCCGGCCGGGATGGCCTGGATGGCGTTCAGCGACAGGTTGAGGAAGACCTGCAGGAGCTGCTCGGCGTCGGCGCGCACGGGGGGCATCTTGTCGGCGAAGCTGGTGACCACCTCGAGCGCCCCCGATTCCTGCGGATCTTTGGGCAACAGCGAGAGCGTCTTCCGGAGCACGTCCGCCACCTCCAGCGGCCGCTGCTCGCCGCGGTAGGGGCGCGCGTAGTCGAGGAACTGAGAGACGATCTTGTTCAGCCGGTTCACCTCCTCGACGATGATGTCGAGGAACTCGCTCTGCCCCTCCCGGGTCGCTTCGCGCCGGCCGTCTCTCGGCTCTTGGCCATCCGATTTGGCCGGCTGCAGGAACTGAGCGGCCCCTTTGATCGACCCCAGCGGGTTCCGGATCTCGTGCGCCAGACCGGCGGCCATCTGCCCCAGCGCCGCCAGGCGGTCGCGCTCCTTCATCCGCTCGTAGACCTGCGAGTTCTGCAGCGTGATGCCGATGCTGGTGGCGACGCCGCGGAAGATCTCGATCTCGTCGGTCGAGTACGCCTCGCGCAGGCGGTCGTCGCGGATCACCAGCACGCCCAGCAGCTGGTCTTCGCTGGAGAACCCCAGCGCCACCGAGCCGTACATCTGTTCCAGCGTACGCAAGGCGAGCTGCAGCGCCTCCTGCTCCTCGGCGCTGACCGGGCGGCGCGCCGCGATCTCCCGCTCGATCCCCTCCTGCGTGATGACGCCCGTCCGGCGCAGCCGCTCGAAGAAGGCGCGGTGGGCGATGGCGTCGAACCGCCCCTCGGGCCGGGGGCCGACCTGGCCCGCCAGCTCGAACCCCGAACCGTCGGGATCGGCCAGGTAGACCGAGGCGTGCGTGATCCGGCGGGAGTCCTCGAGCGCGCCCAACACGCGCGGCACCAGCACGCGCATGTCGATGACGTTCGCCAGCTCGCCGCGCAGGGCCTCGATCCGCCGCGAGAGCTCGAACTTCTCCTGGAACATCCAGCGGCTGATCCCCCCCTCGACGCGGCTGCGCAAGGGCTCGATCAGGATGACGATGGTCGCCGAGGCGAGCAGCGTGTTGAAGAAGAACAGCCCCGGCTCGTCGGTCCCCACCCAGCGGACCATGACCCCGTAGATGAACGCCAGGATGAAGACCAGCGTCCCCAGCACCACCATGCGGCCGAGCAGCTCGTTGAGGTCGAGCAGCCGGTAGCGGACCAGGTTCTGCGACAGGAAGTAGAGGTAGACGATGATGAAGATGTTCCCGAAGCTCGGCCCGTGCGGCAGCGCCTCGACCAGCGAGGCGGTGACCGTCGCGAAGCCGCCGACCATCAGGTAGAGCAGCCGCTTCTTCTCGACCCGCGACGGCGTCGAGCGGTAGCGCCGGTAGAGGTAGAAGACCGAGAGGTAGAGCCCGAGGAAGACGTAGCTCATGAAGGCGACCTTGAAGGCCACCCGGGTGTGCAAGTGCGCGGACTCGATGAACCGCGAGATGATGAGCGCGGTGTAAAACAGCGCGCCGCCGAACACCGTCGAGCGCGAGAGCGGCGGCGGCCCCGCCTCGTCGCCCAGGAACGCCTGGAAAAACCGCTGCGCCGTCGCCGGCAGCGAGACGGCCGCCACCAGCGACGCCCAATCCCACACCGTCGACTCGAACCGCTTGGCCACGAACGACAGCGCGCAGTAAAGCGCGATGTTGAAGGCGAACGTCGCGTACAAGACGTGCGCGCCGCGCCGCGGCTCACGCAGCAAGACGGACCCGCCCAGCGCGAATGTGACAATTGCCGCAACGAGCGCCGAGACGGGCTGGATGCTCACGGGAGCGGAATTTTAGCCCAGATCCGCCTGCCGCACGGAGCCTACCTCTCCCTGCGCGTTCCGCCGCATTTTGCCGCGCGCGACGCGGCCTGCTATCTTCCGAGGGTGACGAATGCCGCGGTCCTGGTGCTCAATCGGCATTACCAGCCGATTCACGTCACCAACGTTCGCCGCGCCTTCTCGCTCCTCTACCTGGGGGTCGCCCGCGTGGTCGACCCGGAGTTCAAGACCTTCGACTTCGCCAGCTGGGCGGAGCTGTCGGCCGAGGTGCATGACGGTGACGTCATTCGCACCGTCAACCGCGCCATCCGCATCCCGCGCGTCATCGTGCTCCAGCTCTACGACCGCATCCCCAAGACCAAGGTCCGGTTCTCGCGCCACAACATTTACATGCGCGACGCCAACACCTGCCAGTACTGCGGGGAGGAGCTGCCGCGCGCCGAGCTGAACCTCGACCACGTGGTGCCGCGCGCGCAGGGGGGCCGCACCACCTGGGAGAACGTCGTCTGCTGCTGCATCGACTGCAACCTCTCCAAGGGGGCGCGCACGCCGGAGCAGGCGGGGCTCAAGCTCCTCAAGACGCCGATCCGCCCGCGCTGGACGCCGACCTTCCGCACCAACGGCGGGAAGGTCCGCTACCGCGAGTGGCTCCCCTTCCTGGGCCTGGCCGACGCCTCGTACTGGAACGTCGAGCTCGAAGACTAGCGAATGGCCGGCGAGGACGACGAACCGACCGTCGATATCGAGGAGTCGGCGCCCAGCGACGACGGCATCGAGGGGATCGATTCCGACCCGGCCGACGCGGCCGAGACCGCCGACGCGGCCGAGCACGCCCCGGAGCCGAGCGAGCCGGTCAGCGAGCCGACCTCGGCGCCGGTGGCCGCCGCGCCGCGCTCGCGCGTGCGCCTCATCGCCGTCGCCGCCGGGCGCGGCGGGACGGGGCGCTCGCTGCTCGCCGCCAACGTGGCCGTTTACCTGGCGCAGGCGGCGAAGAAGGTGGTGGCCATCGACGCCGACCCGGCCGGCGGCCCGCTGCACCAGCTGCTGGGCGCCGCCGCACGCCCGCAGCGCGGGTTCGGCGAGTTCTTGCGCGGCAAGGCGGCCGGGCTCACCGAGCTGATCGTCGACACGCCGATCGCCGGCGTCGGCCTCATCGGCGGCGAAGGAAGCACCTTCGGCGCCTCGCGCCCGAAGCAGACCGCCAAGGCGGCGCTGGCCGCCATCGGCGCGCTGGACGTCGACTACGTGGTGGTCGATCTCGGGCCAGCCGACTCGAACCTGACCATCGATCTGTGGCTGGGCGCCGACGTCCCGGTCCTGGTCACCCTCCCCGACCCGGCGTCCATCGACGCGCTCTATCGGTTCGCCAAGAGCGCCTTCGTCCGTCGGCTGAGGACCGTGCGCGGGCTCGACCGGCTGGTGGGCGGGGCGGTCGGGCCGCCGCCCGCCGCGCTCGATCTCTATCGCGGCATCCGTCAGGCCGGCGGACCGACCGAGAAGCTGGAGCAGGAGATCCGCCGCTACCGGCCGACGTTCGTGGTCAACCAGACGCGCACGGTGCAGGACCTGAAGCTCGGAAACTCCATCTCCTCGGCGGCGCGGCGGCGCCTGGGGCACGCGCTCGACTATCTCGGTCACGTCGAGTCCGACGAGACGGTCTGGCTGGCGGCCCGCCGCCACCGCTCGCTGGTCGCCGAGTACCCCGAGGGAAAAGCTTCGAAGAACATCGAGCGCCTCGGCCGGCGCCTGCTGTCACTGGAGAACGAGCGCGATCGCCCTCCCCTCGGCCCGCTGCGGCTCGAGGAGGAGCAGACCTACTACGAGATCCTGGAGACCGAGCCCGGCGTCAGCGACGAGGAGGTCCGCCGCGCCTACCGCGCCATCAAGGACATCTACGCCACCGGCTCGCTGGTGATCTCCGGGCTCTACGAGGAGCACGAGCTGGCCGACCTGCACGCGCGGGTCAACGCCGCGCACGACACGCTGTTCGCGCCCGACCGGCGGCGCCTCTACGACCTGGCGCTTCCGGAGGCCGACCTGGCGCGAGCGGTCCGCGCGGCGGCCAACGCCGGCCGCCGGACGCCGCCGCCGCTCAGCGCGGCCGAGGAGCGGAGCGAGCCCTCGGACATGGCCCTCGACCCTGACGCCGAGGTGACCGGCGAGCTGCTGCGCAAGATCCGCCAGACGCGCGGGATCGAGCTCTCCGACATCTCGCAGCGGACCAAGATCAGCGAGCGCTACCTGCGCGCCATCGAGGACGAGCGCTTCGCCGACATGCCGGCCGCCGTCTACGTGCGCGGTTACGTGATGGAGTACGCCCGCGC
>DATNDC010000102.1:0-47993 GCA_035607055.1 Polyangia bacterium | reverse complement strand
GGAAGCCTGGCGCAGCAGGCCTACCTGCCCGCCATCGCCGAAGGGCTGGGCGTCACCTTCCGCCACTTCATGAAGAACTTCAGCGGCAACTTCGCCAACCTCTTCGTGAAGGGCGCGCGCGCCAAGACCGACATCGCGACGATCGAGTACCCCGAGGAGAAGAAGCGCTACCCCGACCGGCACCGGGGCCTCCACCGCCTCATGCTGCGTGACGACGGCCAGGTCCGCTGCGTCGCCTGCATGATGTGCCCCACGGTCTGCCCCGCCCACTGCATCACCATCGTCCCGGAAGAGGCGCCCGACGGCCGGATCGAGAAGCGCCCCAAGATCTTCGAGATCGATGAACTGCGGTGCGTTGTGTGTGGTTTGTGTGCCGAGGCCTGTCCGTGCGACGCCATCCGCATGGACACGCTCGACCACGCCAAGCCGACTTACAAGCGCGCCGACGGCATCCTCGACAAAGAAGAGCTGATGTCGCGCGGGACGGCGTCGCAGGCCGTCCAGGGCGGCGTGGGAGCCTTCTGGCGCGAGAAGGTGGCCGACAAGCCGCAGACGCCGCCCGCGGGTGACGTGGTCCCCGCCGGCCCGCCGCGCGGCCCGATCACCTAGCTCAAACGCCGAAGGCAGCCAGCGCCGCGCTGACCTCGGCCTCCGACGCGTGGGGCGCGTACGGCGCGCTCGCCGGGATCGCGATGAGCGTCTGTTCGAGCAAGTTGAGATCGTGCACGCGGCTCACGGTGATTGGCTTGCCGCGCGTGAGGAGCGCGCTCGCCGCCTGCGACAGGATATGCAGAGGCAGATAGAGCGGGCCCAGCCGATCGTGCTGGCGCGTGTGGGCCAGCTCGTGCGCCAGCGTCAGGCGCGCCTCTCGCGAGGGCCCGTCGAGCATCCCCGGCCGATGGAGGATGGCGTGCCCGAGCGTCACGGCGCCCATCCAGTCGAGCCCCAGCCCGGCGCGAATCGGGTAGAGCCACCCCACCGCCGCCGGACCGCCCACCCGCCGCGGCAGCCGGCCGCTCACCAGCAGGCCGGCCAGGTGACCGAGGATGTTCGTCGGCAGCGTCCACAGTCCGCGCGCGAGGCGCAGCGGCAAGAGGCGGCTGCGCGGGCGCGGCTGGCGCAAGCGACCCGCGAGCATTCGTCCCCTCGTCAGCGCCGGCGGGTGCGCGTCAGTTGTAGGTCGCCGAGAAGAGCAGCGCCCCCGAGCCGGCCGACCAGCTCAATCCGGGCGTGTTCTTGTCCTTGAGCGAGGCCCCCATGAGCTCGGCGGCGATGCCGAGCCCCCAGTCGCGGCTGACCCACCACTCCTTGCCGACCATCAGCTCGAGCGCCGTCCCCGAGCGGGAGGTGTCGATGCGGAAGCCATTGCCGTCGTTCATCGTGAACCCCGCCAGGCCGAAGGCCGCCGACAGATAGAGGTTCAGGTGCTCGAAGTAGTAGGCCATGCCGGGGCCGATCGCGCCCACGCCGATGCTGCCGACGTCACCGGGCTTGCTGACGCCGCCGACCTGCTTGTCGGGGTTCGCGGTGCTGGTGCCGAAGGCCGTCCCGTAGAGGATCAGGTCGTGCGCGATGACGCCGCCGATGGCGATCCCCGTCGACGAGCCGCCGCCCGCGTAGTTGGTCTTCACCCCCGCCTGCGTCGAGGAGAAGCCGGTCCCCGCGATGCCGAGGTGAAAGCGCAGGTAGAGGCCGTCGTGCGTGTGGAACCCCTCCATCGACTCGACCACCGCGGGCGCGCCGTAACCGTAGGGCGCCGCCCGATAACGGATGGGACGGTAGTAGGCCGGCGGAGGCGGGCCGTACGGATATCCTTGTGGATAGGCTGGCGCGGGCTCGATCCCGGCCGGCGGCGTCTCGGGCCCTGTCGCGGCCTCGGGCACGGGCGGCGGCGCGGCGAACTGCGGCTCGGCTGCGGCGGCGGCCGCGATCTGCGCGCGCGCGGCCGACGGCGCCACGAGAACGGTCAGCCCGACGGCGGCCGAACCAACGATGACCTTCACGCGGGTGCGCGTATGCGTCCTCATCGGCGGGATTTTCCGTCCGAGCCCGGGCGTTGTCCATCGCGCGTCGCAGCGGTCGGGAAGCGCGAAGGGCGGTGGTTTCGAAGACGCGAATCGCGCGTCGTGATCGCGCTTGACCCCTTCGATCCGAACGCCCATGCTGATTGCGAACCTTCTGCGCGGTACGACACGAAGAGAGATTCTTTTCCCTACAAGTACGCACCAGGGAGCCGCCACTGACCGATGGATGTGCACGCCCGCCAGTCGGGAAGCCCGATGCGGTCAATCCAGTGGCTCCCCCCTTACGAAAGTAGGGGCCAAGAATTCTTTTCGACCGGCCGAGGCGGTTGGTTCATATCGCGGGAGGGGCCCTAAAGGCCCCTCCCGCGGCTCGTTCTAGATCGCGTCGAGCGAAGGCGGGCCTCGCCCGCCAAAGCTCATCGCGGGGGGCGCGGGACCCTTTCAGGGTCCCGATCAATACGAGAAGCGGCGGACGCTGACGTTCATGACCAGCCCCAGCGCGGCGGCGATGGTCAGGATGCTCGAGCCGCCGTAGCTGACCATCGGCAAGGTCACGCCGACGACGGGGAGCAGACCGCTCACCATCCCCACGTTGATGACCACGTGCCAGAACAGCATCGCCGCCACGCCGACGCAGACGGTGGCGCCGAACCGATCGCGCGCGTCGCCGGCGACCTTGAGGATCCAGAGGATCAGCACCAGGTAGGCGAGCAGCAGGACGAAGCAGCCGAGGAAGCCCCACTCCTCGGCCCAAACCGCGAACGGGAAGTCGGTCCAGAGCGCGGGAAAATGGCGCAGTCGGATCTGCGTGCCGTGCATGAAGCCCTTGCCGAGGAAGCGGCCCGACCCGATGGCGTTCAGCGCCTGCCGCGTCTGGTAGGCCCCTTCGGAGGTCGGATTCAAGAAGGCCTCGAAGCGCTTGCGCTGATATTCGTGCAGGAGGTGCTGGTAGATCGGCGCCGCCGCCAGCATGGCGAAGCCGATGATCGACCACAGGGTCCGCAGCTTGAGCCGCGCGGTCATCATGATGGTGAAGAAGACCAGCAGGAGCAGGAAGGCCGTCCCGAAGTCGGGCTGCTTGGCGATGAGCCAGGCCGGCAGGCTGACGATGACCACCGGGATCGCCAGGTGGCGCCAGGTGCGCCCCTCGAGCGCCGGCGAGTCGTTCAGGTACTTGCCGAGCGCGACGGCCGTGAGCAGCTGCACCAGCTCCGACGGCTGGACGTGGAACGGACCGACGTCGAACCAGCGCCGCCCGCCGCCCACCATCTTGCCGAACACCAGCACGCCGATGAGCAGCGAGACGCCCACCGCGTGCAGGATGTAGGCGTAGCGGCTGATCGTCCGGTAGTCGAGCATCGCCACGCCGAGGAAGACCGCCACCCCCAGCCCCAGCCAGGAGATCTGCTGCGAGAACAGGTTCGACTGGCGGTCGTGGACTGCGCTCCAGAGGTTGATGAGCCCCAGCGAGGTCACCACCGCCGCCGAGATCGTCAGCGTCCAGTCGAAGCGGAAGCGCAGCCGCCGCCAGCCCACGCCGCGCGTCTGCATCATGGCGCGTCGCCCTCCCCGTCGCCGTCCGCGGTCTCCGGCAGCTCGACGTTGTGGTTGTGCCGCCGCGGTAGGCCGACGTGGGGTGCGTCCTTGTCGGCAGGGTCGATGTTGTCGAAGTAGTTGTGAATGATCTCCATCACGATCGGCGCGGTGACGTCGCCGCCGTGGCCGCCGTGTTCCACCAGCGCCGCGATGGCGATCTTGGGACGCCCCGCCGGCGCGAAGCCCACGAACCAGGCGTGGTCTCCCCCCTCGTAGCCGCCGAGCTCGGTGTGGCGCCCGTGCACCTGCGCGGTGCCGGTCTTGCCGGCCACCTCGATGTCCTTGAGCCGCGAGCGGAAGGCGGTCCCCTTCGACTCGTTGACCACGCCCACCAGCGCCTGGCGGACGATGGCCAGGGTCTCCGGCGCCACCGAGACCTCGCGCCGCACGCGCGGCGCGAATTCCTCCACCGTCTGCCCGTCGGGCGACTCGACCCGCGCCACGATCTGCGGCAGCCAGAGCTTGCCGCCGTTGGCGATCGCCGCGTAGAGCAGCGCCATCTGCAAGAGCGTCACCCGCGTCGAGCCCTGGCCGATGACGGCGTTCAGCGCCTGCCCGATCTGGAACCCCTCGGCCTTGGGGTTCTCCCGCTTCTGCTCCCGGTACCACTCCTCGGTCGGCAAGAAGCCGCCGTCCTCGCCGTTGAGGCCGAGGCCAGTGGGCGCCCCCAGCCCCAGGTCGGCGCCGTACTTGGCCAGCCGGTCCATCATGCCGGGGCGCGCGCCGAGCTCGTAGAAGTAGACGTTGCAGCTCTGGACGATGGCGTCGTAGAGGGCCACCACGCCGTGGGTCTTGGTGCACTTGAAGCGCCGGCGCGCGATCTCGAACGACCCGTGGCACTTGGTCTTGTCCTCGGGCGTGATGAGCCGGTCCTCGAGCGCCGAGATCGCCGAGACCGGCTTGAACGTCGAGCCCGGGTAGTAGGTCTCGGCCAGCGTCTTGTCGTGCAGCGGGTGGTAACGGTCGGCGAGCAGCCGCTGCTCTGCCTCGACGGTCAGGTGCCCGGACATCTCGTTGGGATCGAAGCTCGGCTTGGAGGCCATGGCCAAAATCCGCCCGGTGTCGACCTCCAGCACCACCACGCCGGCGGCCGAGACGTTGCGCATCGCCCGCTCGGTGAAGCGCTGGACGTCGGCGTCGATGGTGAGGACGACGTTGTTCCCCGCCACCGCCGGCTGCGAGGCCGGCCCGTCGATGATGTCGTGGATGTCGGGCTTGGGGAGCCCGCGCCGGTCGACCACGATCTTCTGAAAGCCGGCCCGCCCGCGCAGGTAGCCGTCCCACTGGCGCTCGATGCCGGTGCGGCCCACCAGGTCGCCGGCGCGGTACCCCTCGTCCTTCTTGGCGCGCAGCTCGTCGGCCGAGATCTCGTTCATGTAGCCGAGCACGTGGGCCCCCACCAAGCCCATCGGGTACGAGCGGCGCGGGGTGGAGACGATCTTGACCCCCGGCAGGTCGATGCCCGTCTCGATGGCGGCCATCGCCTCGCGCGAGATGTCCTCGGCCAGCAGCACCGGCCGCTCGGCGGCGTGCGGGTCGGCCGCGCCGCCGACGCCATTTTGCACCCGCTCCCAGACGTCGATGGCCTCGTCGCCGTTCATCCCCAGGACGGCGCGGAGGCGGGCGAACCCGTCGGCGGTGAGCAGACGCGGCGTCACGTAGACGTTGTAGGACGGCCGCACGGTGGCCATGACCTTCCCCTTGCGGTCGCGGATCTGGCCCCGCACCGCCGGCAGGAGCTCGGTGTGGACGATGCTGTCCGAGGTGACCCGGAAGAACGCGTCCCCCTGGATGACCTGCAGGTAGAACAGCCGCCCGGCGATCCCCAGGAAGGCGACCAGCGCGAGCAACGCGAAGTAGCGGGAGCGCCGGCGTATCTCGGGGAGCTCTGCGTCTTGACCTGCGATCTCCATCCGATGCTACTTGTGGCGGATCACCGTCGGCCCACCTGATCGACGAAGCTGTGGGGCCCGCGCGCGAGGCCCACGCGCGAGCGCGCGCTGTCGACCTTGCCGTCGATGCGGCGGAAGAGCCCCAGGATGAGCGGCGCCACGATGCCGGTCAGGAGCGCTTCGAGCGGCGCCTGGCGCAGACCGCCGTAGCCTCCCTCAGGCGCCACCTGCGCCCGCACGATCACGATCAGCGCCGAGGCGATCAGGCTGGCGACGAACGCGGTGGCCGCCGAGAGCACGATCCCCTGCACGGCCAGGCGCGTGGTGAGGCCGCGGGCGAACAGCGCCATCAGCACGAAGACGAAGGCGTGCACCCCTTGCGGCGCACCCGAGACGAGATCGAACAGGTACCCGGTGGCGAAGGCCACCACGGCCGCCGAGGAGATGGTCCACTTGGACGACAGCCCCACGTGCATCACCACGAGCAGCCCGAGGCTGGGCGTCACCATGTGCATGGGCGCGAGCTCCAGCACCGTCGACTGCAGGATGAGCAGCAGGTAGGCGACGAAGAGGGTGACGGCGGATCTCATCGGGTTCTGGCTCTCGGCTGGAGGGCTTTCATCTATAGACCATCGGGCCGCGCGCCGGCAGGCGCCGCGCGGCGGGGTCGGTGTCGGGGGCGGGCGGCGGCGCGACCACCACCAGCACCTCCGAGAGGCGGGCGAAGTCGACGTCGGGCGTCACCTCCACGTCCTGGTAGAGGCCGACGGCGCCCGGGATGATGCGGGTGATGTGCCCGACCGCCAGGTTGCGCGGGAAGGCGCCGCCGAGGCCGCTGGTCACGACCGCGTCCCCCGCCTTCGCCGGCTCGCCGCGCGCCAGGTATTCGACGCTGCAGCGATAGCCGTTCTCGGCCGCCTTTCCCTTGAGGATGCCGCGCCCGCCGGTGCGCGGGATGACCACGTCGATCGCCGAGCGCGGATCGACCAGCAGCAGGATGTCCGAGCTCTTGCCCGCCACCCGGTTCACCCGCCCCACCACGCCGTCCGGCGTCAGCACCGGCATGCCGTGGCGGACCGAGCCCTCGCCCCGGTCGATGTCGACCCGCGCCACCCGGAAGTACGGGGAGGCGTCGACGGCGATCACGCGCGCGGCGATCGTCTCGGCCGGCGTCACGTCGCGCAAGCCGAGCAGCCGCTGGTAGCGCCCGCTCTCCTCGGCGAGCCGCCGCATCTCGGTCAGCTCGGCGCGCAGCTTCTGGTTCTCGAGCGTCAGCGTCTCGTTCTCGCCCCGCACGTGCATGAGCTCGACGTAGTGCCCGGCCACGCCGGTGATGGCCCGGGCGATGAACGACATCGCCGACTGCGCCGGCGACACCAGCCGCAGGATCCCGCGGTCGAGCGCCGAGAGGTCGCCGGGATTCTTGGCGCTCATCCGCAGCGCGATGATCGCGACGAGGAGCGTCACCGCCACGACGGCAGCTTCGCGCAGGCGCTTCCCTGGACCCATGCGCCCCTATTTTGGCCGGCTCAGCCGCGAAATCGCCAGTTCTAGATCCACTTACTGCAACGCGACTTCACGCAGGAGGGCCAGCTCGTCCAGGGCGCGGCCGGTGCCGAGCACCACCGCGCACTCGGGGGAGTCGGAGACCATGACCGGCAGCCCGGTCTCCTCGCGGAGGAGGACGTCCAGGCTCCGCAGCTGCGAGCCGCCCCCGGTCAGGACCACCCCCCGGTCGACGATGTCGGCGGCCAGCTCGGGGGGCGTTCGTTCGAGCACCGAGCGGACCGCGTCGACGATCTGATTGACCGGCTCGGCGAGCGCCTCGCGCACCTCGTCGCTGTTCATGACCAGCGTCTTGGGGACGCCGGCGACCAGATCGCGCCCCTTGATCTCCATCGTCGTGACCTCGTCGGTGGCGTAGGCGTTGCCGATCGTCTTCTTGATGATCTCGGCCGTGCGCTCGCCGACGAGCAAATTGTACTTCCGCTTGATGTAGGCGACGATCGCCTCGTCCATCTTGTCGCCCGCCACCCGGATCGACTTGGCGACCACGATCCCGGCCAGCGAGATGACCGCCACCTCGGTGGTGCCGCCGCCGATGTCGACGATCATGTTCCCGGACGGCTCGGTGACGGGCAGCCCGGCGCCGATCGCGGCCGCCATCGGCTCCTCGATGAGGTAGACCTCGCGCGCGCCCGCCGCCAGGGCCGAGTCACGCACCGCCCGCTTCTCGACCTCGGTGATCCCGGACGGCACCCCGATGATGATGCGGGGCTTCACCAGCGTCCGGCGGTTGTGCACCCGGGTGATGAAGTAGCGCAGCATCGCCTCGGTCACCTCGAAGTCGGCGATGACCCCGTCTTTCATCGGCCGCACGGCGACGATGTTGCCGGGGGTGCGGCCCAGCATCTCCTTGGCCTCCTTGCCGACGGCCAGCACCTTCTTGGTCCCGTTGCCGGAGCGCTGCACGGCGACGACCGACGGCTCGTTGGAGACGATCCCTTTGCCGCGGACGAACGTCAGCGTGTTCGCCGTACCCAAGTCGATGGCGAGGTCGTTGGAGAAGAGCCCGTAGACCCAGTCAAGCAGCATGAATTTGCGCCCCGCGCGCCGCCAAGAACCAAAATACCCGCCGCGCCGACGAGACTAGTGCTTTTAACATACCGGTGGGCACTCCGATAGGGCTGGCCAAATGATTGTGGTAGATTCCGCCCCGCCATGCTCGAGCAGATGCGGAAATCCTCGCAGTCGTTCCTGATCTACGCCCTCTTCTTCATCATCATCGCGGTCTTCATCATCAACTTCGGGCCCCAGTCGCGCGGAACCTCCTGCGACCAGGTCATGAACGGCAACGATCACTACGCGGCGCAGGTCGCGGGCGACACCATCACCCAGAACAGCTTCCGCTACGGCTTCATGCTGTTTGGCGGCGCGCGCTACCCGGCGCAGATGGCCAAGCGCGAGCGGCTCAAAGAAACGGTGATGGACAAGCTGATCGAGCGCGAGCTCCTGGCCCAGGAGGCAGAGCGGCTCGGATACACGGTGACCGACGACGAGGTGACCGACCAGATCGCCGAGTCCCGGATCGTCGGCCTGGGGGGCGGCGAGCAGAAGGTCCCGCAGCTCCAGAAAAACGGAAAGTTCAACTACGAGGCCTTCAAGCTGTTCCTGCAGTACGAGCTGGGGATCACGCCCCGGCGCTTCATCGAGGAGCAGAAGAAGGAGATCCTGGCCGGGCGGGTGCGCGACCTCCTGCGGGCGGGCGTCTCGATCTCCAGCGACGAGGTGAAGGCCGATTTCGAGCGGCGCGGACGCCAGGTGAACCTCGAGTACCTGCGCTTCGCCGGCAACCGCTACCAGGCCGACATCGTGCTGACCGACGCCGAGATCGCCGACTACGCGGCCAAGAACGAGGCCAAGCTGAAAGAGGCCTACGAGCAGAAGCGGTTCGTCTACGAAAAGGTGAACGACGAGCGCAAGCTGCGACAGATCCTGATCAAGGTCCCCCCGGACGCCACGGACGCGCAGGACAAGGCCGCCCGCGACAAGGCGACCGCCCTCTACGAGAAGTTGAAGAAAGGGGCCAAGGCGACCGGCAGCGCCGGGGTCACCTTCGCCGAGGTGGCGCGGTCATCTTCGGAGGATGCCGCCAGCAAGGCGCAGGGGGGCGAGCTCGGCTGGCGCGCGAAGGGCGCCGCCAACGTGCCGGCCGATCAGGCGGACAAGATCTGGAAAGCCGGGAACGACGCCCTGGTCGGCCCCCTCAAGGGCAATGACGGCTACGTCATCACCAAGGTCGAGGGGCAGCGCAACGGCGCGGTCTCGTTCGAGCAAGCCAAGCTGGAGCTGGCCGAGCAGAAGCTCCGTGACGAGCGCGCGGACGCCAAGGCCAAGGCGGCCGCCGCGGAGGCGGTGGCCAAGCTGCAGGCGGCCCCGGGCAAGTCGATGAAGGATCTGTTTCCCTCCGCCGCGAGCGACAAGGACGAGGCGGCCCCGGCGCCGGACACCGCCGCCGGGCCGCGCGTCGAGGAGACGGGGCTGTTCTCGCTGCGCGCCACGCGCGAGGGGGTGATCGTCGAAGGGATCGGCGTCTCCACGCCGCTCGCCAAGGCGGCCTTCGCGCTCACGCCCGCCGCGCCGATCGCCGGCCCGTTCGAGGTGGGCGGCACGTTCGTGGTGGTGCGGCTCAAGGAGCGCAAGGACCCCGACCTCGCGGAGTTCGAGCGCCGCAAGGTCGACCTCACCCGCGAGGCGGAGCTGGTCAAGTGGGAGCGCGTGCTCACCGACTGGACGACCGCCCGTTGCCAGGAGGCCAAGGCCGCCCGGCGAATCAACGTGAACACCGACCTGCTCAAGTACGAAGAGGGCGGCGAGACGCCCGCGTACGAGCCCTGCTCCCCTCACCGCCCGCTCGGAGGCTGAGAGAGGCCGGATGGCCGACGCCGCGCCGGCGATGGCTCTGGCCCTCGTGGACGGCCGGGCGGTCCTGACGGTGGTCGGCCGGGACCTGGGACCGGTCCTCGTCGAACGCCTGGAGGTCGAATGGCCCGGCGCGCGCAACGCGCTGGCGATCGCGCAGCTTCGTAACCGGCGGGGGCGCCTGCGGGTCGCCTCGCTGATCATCGACCGGGCCCGGATCGACGACCGGATCGCGGCGCGCGGCCCGGCCGCGGGCGAGCTGGGGGTGGCGCTCGAGCCGGGACGGATGGTGCTCTCCGGGAACGGAAACCACGGCGGCGCCGAGGCATTCTCCGCCCGGCTCAGCCTGGGACCCGGGGAGGGGCGCAAGCTGCGCGTCTCGGTCGACGGCCAGGCGCGCCCCGACGACGTGCGCTCGGCGCTGGCCGCCGTGTTCGGCGCGCCGGCCGCGGGCGACGCGGCGTTCGAGGTCGATCCGCTCGGCACCGCGCTGGACGAGATCTTCGTGGCCGACGGGTTCCGCCTCCCCGAGAGCCGCGATCTGCGCCTCGGCGCGGCCCGCGTCTCGGCCGGCCGCATCGCGCTGCGCTGGTCGACCGGCGCCGAGCCCGGCCCGGTCGACGGCGCCATCGACGACGCCGACGAGATCGCGGCCTTGCGGCGGGCGCTCGACATGGCGACGCCCGGGCGCTCGCGCTCGCAGGTGGCGCACCTCCTGGCGACCGCCTACGAGAAGATCGGCCAGGAGGAGGGGGCGCTGGCGGCGCTCCAGATCTGCATCGACCAAGCGATCCCCGGGCCGCTGGTGGGGACGGCCTGGCGTCGGCTCATCGAGCTGCTCGCGCGCCGCGGCGACCCGCACGCGGCGGCGCGGGCGCTGATCGCCTCCGCCGACGACGCGCGCGTGGCCGCCACCGACGTCGAGCGAGCGGGCGCGCTGGTCGCGGCGGCCGAGATCCTGCGCAAGCGTCTGGGGTTGCCGGGCGACGCCGGGATGCTGCTCGAGCGGGCGGTGACGCTCGATCCGGCGTCGGCCGAGGCGCTGGGGGCGCTGGAGGCGCTGAGCCGCGACGCGGGCGACTTCCGGCGGCTGGCCGAGATCCTGGAACGAAAGCTGGAGGTGGTGGCGCGCGGCCCGCGCGAGCAAACCGCCATCCTGACCCGGCTGGCCGAGATCTACGAGCAGAGCCTGGGCCAGCCCGCGCGCGCGCGCGACACCCACGAGCGCCTGCTCAAGATCGATCCGGCGCAGGCCGGCGCCGCTGCCGACCTGGCGCGCGGCCACGGCAAGGAGACGACGCGGGCGCCGCGACCGACGCCGCCGCAGCCCCCACGCACCGCCACTTTACCGCCCCCACCCCCTCCCCCGCCGGCGCCCGCGCCAGGCGCGACCGGCGCGCCCGACGGACACTTTGAGGGCGAGAACACCGAGGCGACCGGGGCGCCCGAGGGACAGTTCAAGGGCGAGAGCACCGACAAGTACTGGCGGGCGGCCGGCGTCGAGTCGGAGCCGATGCTGCGCGCCAACACCCTGGTCGCCAAGGCGCGGGTGTCGCTCTCGCGGGGGGAGTTCCCCACCGCCACCGACGATCTGGAACAGGCGCTCGCCTCGGCCCCGCGCCACGCGGGCGCCCTCTTGCTGCTCGCCGAGATCGCCTATCGCAAGCAAGAGTGGCAGCGCGCGCGCGAGCTGTATGCGGCGCTCGAGCAGGTCCCCGACGCGACCGAAGCGGTCTCCCGCGCCGATCTGGTCGCGCGGCGGGCGGCGCTGGCGCAGCGCCTCGGTGAGGGAGCCGAGGCGGAGGCGCTCTACCGGGAGCTGGCGATCCTGAACCCGCGGCACGTCGAGGCGCGACGGGTGCTGGCCGAGCTGGCGCTCGCGCGCGGCGACACGGCAACCGCGGCGCTCCGCCTCGAGGAGCTCCTGCGGCTCCTGCCGGCCGGCGCCTCCGCCGATCTCGTCGACCTGCGCCACCGGCTGGGCGCCGTCTACGCCGAGACGGGCGAGTGGAACGGCGCCCGCTACTACCTCGAGCTGGTCGTCGACCAGGAGCCGAGCCGCCTCCCCGCGCTGGAGCTCTTGGCCCAGACCTACCAGAAGCTCTCCCTGCATCGGGAGGCCGCCGAGACCTGCGGCCGGCTGGCGCGCCTCTACCCCGACCCGTCGCACCGCGCCGCCGTGCTCTACCGGCAGGCGGAGATCCGCCGCACGCACCTCGAGGACGAAGCCGGCGCGATCGACGCCTATCTCCGCTCCTCGGACGCCGACCCCCACTTCGTGCCGGCGCGCCTGCGCCTCGTCGATCACTTCTGGGCCGAGGGGGATCTCGACGTGGTGGCCGATCTGGCCGGTGATTTGGCGGCGGTGCCGCTCTCGACCGAAGGGGACGCGGATCTGATGGCCCGCCTGGCGATCGCCCTCGCCGGCCCGCGCAGCGCCGTGCCGGCCCGCTTCGCGCTCGGCGACCACCCGGATCTCCTCGACGCCGCCGTGCGCGTGCTGGCGCAGGCCGGCGAGCGCGCGGCGACCTGCGGCAGCGACACCATCGATCCGCTGCTGACGCGCGCCAGGTTCTGGGCCGGCCCCGAGGGCGAGGCCGGGCTGGTGAGCGCGCTCGTCGAGCTGGTGCAGGCCGATCCGGCGCGCTCCGGGCCAGTCCTGGTGCTCGGCGGCCTGGCCGCGCGGATGCGCCGGCTGCCCCTGGCGCGCGCCGCCTATTCGCTGGCGGCCTTCGTTCACCCCGAGGGGCTGGCGAACAAGCTGCTCGACGCGCTGCCGGCGCCGGACGCGGTGCGGCCCGAAGCGGTGCGCCCCGGCACCCCCGTCGATCACCCCGACGTGGCCGGTCCGGTGCGGCGCGCGCTCTCCCGGCTGGCGCCGGCGCTCTTGGGCCTCGACTACCACGAGCCGGCGCCCAAGCCGGTCGAGGGGAGTGGGCTGCCGCCGGCGCGCGCCATCGAGCTGCGCCGGATCGCGGACCTGCTCGGCGCGCCGCCGTTCGTGGTGGCGCCCGACGCCGAGGGGCTGCGACGGACGCCGGCGCCACGCGGCGAGCGGCGGCGACTCCGCCTCATCCCCTCCCAGCCAGCGGGGCTGCTCATCAGCCCGGCGGCCGTCATGCTGTCGCCGCTGGCCTGGTCGTTCGTCGCCGGGCGCGCCATCGAGGCGCTGCGCAGCGGGCTCGTCACGGCGGGTCTGACCGGCGTCGACGGACTGACGCGCCTGCTCGAGGGCGCGCGCGCGGCCCTGGGCGGCGCCGCCAGCGACGAGCCGCGCGCCCGCGTGGTGGCCGATTGGCTCGCGCGTCCGGAGGCCTTCGTGACGCTCGGTTCGCCCGAAGCGCGAGCCGAGCTGCTGGCGGACGTCGAGGCGGCGCTCTCCGCGCTCCCCGACTGGAAGACGTTCCGGCGCGGGACCCGCCACACCTGTAACCGGATCGGGCTCCTCGTCTGCGGCAGCCCGGTCGACATGCTGTCGGTCATCTCCGAGGGCGAGCTCTACGGTGACGACGACGAGCCGCCCACGCCGGCCGTCCGCGGCGAGTTCCTGCGCAGCGAGTCGGCGCGCGAGATCGTGAGCTTCATGCTCTCGCCCGCCTACGAAGCCGCGGCCGCCAGCTAGGTGCGCGCCTACCTCTGCTCCCCGGGGTCGGAGCCGGCGCTCGTCGAGGAGATCGCGCGCGCCGGCGGGGCAGCGCGCCCGCTGGCGACCGGGGTCGTCGCCGCCGACCGCACGCCGCCCGACTTCGACCCGGTGTTCGCGCGCCAGGCGCTCCCCGAGGCGCGCGAGGCGCGCGGGACCTCCGTGCGCGCGCTGGCCGAAGCGGCCTACGGAGCGCTCGAGGCGGCGATCGATCGCTGGCCGGGACCGTTCGCCGTCCACACGCTCGCGCACGCCGAGGCGCCGCCCGGGCTCGGCAGCCGAGCCGCGCTCATCGCGCGCGAGGCGCTGGCCCTGCTCGGCGAGCGGCGGCGGCGCGCCGCCCGCCGGCAACGTCCGACCGAAGAGGCGCCCTCCTCTTTCGACGCCAGCTGGCTGCTGGTCCAGATCGTGGCGCTGGAGCGGGACAGGCTGCTCGTCTCGGCCGCGGCGCCCCGTCCGCTTCCGGCCGGCGGCCTCGACCTTTCGCCCTGGCCGGGGGGCGACGCGCCGGTGGCGATCGACCGCGCGCCCCCGTCGCGGGCTTACCAGAAGCTGGAGGAGGCGTTCGCCTGGCTGGGGCGCGCGCCGCGGGCGGGCGAGACCTGCGTCGATCTCGGCGCCGCGCCGGGCGGCTGGACGGCGACGCTGCTCAAACGGGGAGCGCGCGTGGTGGCGGTCGACCGCGCGCCGCTCTCCGCGCCGCTGGGGCGCCACCCGCAGGTCGCGTCGGTGCTCGGCAACGCCTTCAACTACACGCCCCCCGCGCCGGTCGACTGGCTGGTCTCGGACGTGGTCTGCGAGCCGCCCCGCAGCCTGGCGCTCTGCGACCGCTGGCTGTCGGGCGGCCTCTGCCGCAACCTCGTCGTCACCGTGAAGTTCAAGGGGCGGGCCGGCTACGGCGTGCTCGCCGAGCTGCCGCCCCTGTGGGCCAAGGTTCGACCGGCCTTCGCGCGCGTCAAGCAGCTCGCCCACAACAAGAACGAGGTCACGGTCATGGTCTGTAAGGAGGCGGCCGAAACGGACCGGGCAAAATAGCGAGCCACCGCCGGTGGGGATACACTCCCGTCGATGGACGACGTGTTGGCGATCATCCTCGGCGGCGGACGCGGCACGCGCCTGTTTCCGCTGACCCTCAAACGCTCGAAGCCGGCGGTGCCGATCGGCGGCAAGTACCGCCTCATCGACATCCCCATCAGCAACTGCCTGAACGCCAACGTCCGAAAGATCTTCGTGCTGACCCAGTTCAACTCGGAGAGCCTCAACAAGCACGTCGCCCAGACCTACAGGTTCGACGTCTTCACCTCGGGCTTCGTCAGCGTGCTGGCCGCCGAGCAGACCGAGGAGGGGGGAAACTGGTTCCAGGGAACGGCCGACGCCGTCCGCCAGAGCCTGCGCCACATGCGCCGCACGACGGGGCGCGACCTCCTGATTCTGTCGGGCGACCAGCTCTACAACATGGACTACCAGGAGATGATCAAGACCCACCGCGAGAGCGGCGCCGACGCGACGGTGGCGGTCATCCCGGTGGCGCCCGAGCAGGCCTCGGCGTTCGGCATCCTCAAAATGGACGAGACGGGCCGCATCGTGCACTTCGACGAGAAGCCGCCCGCCGACCGGCTGCCGGCGCTGCTCTCGAGCCTCCCCGGCGGCGGCCAGGGGCACCTGGCTTCGATGGGCATCTACCTCTTCAAGCGCGAGGTGCTGGAGCAAGCGCTCTCCACCCCGCGCCTGGTCGACTTCGGCCGCCACGTCATCCCCGACGCGGTCCCGCGCCAGCGGGTGCAGGCGCACGTCTACCGCGGCTACTGGGAGGACGTGGGGACCATCCAGTCCTACTTCCAGGCCAACCTCGCCTTGTGCGATTCGATCCCGCCGTTTGATTTCTACGACGAGCAGCACCCGGTCTACACCCACGCCCGCTTCCTGCCCGCCTCGAAGCTCGAACGCTGCAACATCCACAACGCGCTCATCTCCGAGGGGTGCATCATGCACGGCGCCGAGATCGACCGGGCGGTGGTCGGCATCCGCAGCCGCATCGGCACGGAGGTGCGTATTCGCAACAGCCTGCTCATCGGCGCCGACTTCTACGAGACGCTGGCCGAGATGGAGTCGACGATCGCGCGCGGCGTCCCGCCGGTCGGCATCGGCTCGAAGTCGGTGATCGAGAACGCCATCATCGACAAGAACGCCCGCATCGGCCGCGAGGTCCGCATCGTCAACGAGGCGGGCGTCAAGGAGAAGGACGGCAGTGGCTACTTCATCCGCGAGGGGATCGTGATCGTCCCCAAGAACGGCGTCATCCCCGACGGCGTCGTGATTTAGCGACCCGTTGCGACGGAATGTGCCCCGCATTTCGCGTCGCGCCCCCGCGCCGTCGCCGACAAGCCCGTGGGTTTTCGCTATCATGTTGTAGGTGGCTCGCGGTCTTGCGGACCACCTCCGCATGGGCCCGCCGATCTCCACGCCGCCTCCCGGCCCGTCCTCCGGGCGTCCGGCACGAAAGCCACAGGGCGGCCGGCCAAAGGTTGTGCTCGGCCTCTTGGACGAGGGCCAGGAGTTCCAGCGAATGCAGGCCGAGGATGCGCGGTCGGCAGCTGAAGAAGGCGGGCTCGACGTCGAGATCCTGTACGCCGAAAACAACGCGGTCGTCCAGATCCAGCAGCTCTACCAGGTCGTCAACGCCCCCGCGGACCGCCGGCCCAGCGTGGTCATCGTGCACACGGTGGCCGGTGAGGGGCTCGAACGGCTGGCCCGAACCGCCGTCCGGGCGGGGATTGGCTGGATCCTCCTCAACCGGCGCGTGGACTACCTGGATGAGTTGCGGCACCAGCAGCCCAAGCTGCCGATCGGGATGGTCGGCTCGGACAATCTGGAGATCGGGCGCATTCAGGGCCGCCAGTTCCAGGCGCTGGTCCCCGACGGTGGTCTCGTGCTTTACGTCCGAGGGCCGGCCGACACCTCGGCGGCCCACGATCGGCTGGCGGGCGCCGAGCAGGTGTGCGGACGACGAATCGATCTCAAGGTCCTCGAGGGTCGGTGGACGGAAGCGAGCGGCGAAGAGGCCATCGCCCAGTGGCTTTACCTCAAGCAGGTCCAGACCTCACTTCCCCGCCTGATCGGCTGCCAAAACGACGCGATGGCGGTGGGCGCGCGACGGGCCCTGCAGGCGGCCTCCGCCAAGTACCCGAGCCTGGCGAAGGTTCCGATCACTGGCGTCGACGGGCTCCCGGACGGCGGGCGGCGCCACGTGGACCAAGGAACGCTCGCGGCCACGGTCATCACCCCTTCGAACACCGGCCCAACGATCCGGCTGGTGATCCAGACCCTGCAGGGCCGGGCCAGCTTCCCGCGCGAGCAGCTGTTGGCGCCGTCCTCCTATCCGGATCTGGCGGCGCTCGGCGCGCGCTAGTTTAGCGAGCGCCGTATTCACCACCATCGTGTGTCGCGCGCGGGAGCGCGCTGCGGGCCCGCCGCGGCGCGCCGATCCTGAATGGGTCCGCCGAGCAAAGCTCGCCGCCCTTCACGCGATCCATTAATCTCAGGCGCGATGCTGCGCTTCGGGATCCTGGGGGCCTCGCGGTTCGCGCTCAAGCGGATGCTGCCGGCCATGCGTCTGGTGCCGGAGATCGAGGTCGTGGCCATCGCCTCGCGCGAGGCCGGCAAGGCGGCCGAGGTGGCGCGCGCGCACGGCATTCCACGCGCGCACGGCTCGTACGAGGCGCTGCTGGCCGACCCCGGCGTCGACGCGGTCTACAACCCGCTGCCCAACCACTTGCACGTCCCCTGGTCCGAGCGGGCCGCCGCGGCCGGCAAGCACGTGCTGTGCGAGAAGCCGATCGCCACCACGGCCGCCGACGCCCGCCGCCTGGTCGCCGCCCGCGATCGCGCCGGGGTGGTCATCTGCGAAGCGGCGATGGTGCGGATGCAGCCGCGCTGGCTGGCGGCCCGCGAGCTGGTGCGCGCCGGCCGCATCGGCCAGCTGCGTGCGTTTCAGGGGACGTTCGGGTACTCGCTCGCCTCGCGCGCCGACGTTCGCTACCAAGCCGCGCTGGGGGGCGGCGTCCTCTACGACACCGGCTTCTACCCGGTCACCATGAGCCGCTTCTGCTTCGAGGCCGAGCCGGTCGCGGTGCTGGCGCGCGCGGCGCTCTCGGGCCCCGACGGCGTCGACGTGCTGTCGAGCGCGGTGCTGGAGTTTCCGCGCGGGCAGGCGACGCTCACCTGCGGGATGGAGCTCGCGCCGATGCAGCGGGCGCTCCTCCTGGGGAGCGACGGTCACCTCGACGTCCCCTTCGCCTGGACGCCGGCCGCCGAGCGCCCGTCCGAGCTGACCGTGGAGACCAGCCTCGCGCTCGAGCGCCCCAACGCCGAGCGCCGGACGTTCGAGGCCGTCGATCAGTACGCCCTCCTTCTGACCGCGTTCGCCCGCGCGGCGGCCGCCGGCGGCGGCGCCGGGCCGATCCCGCTCGAAGACTCGGTGAAGAACGTGGCGGTCCTCGAGGCGCTCATCCGCTCGACGCGGAGTGGTCGTTGGGAAACAGTCGACTAGACCGGAACCCTCGACGGGTTCCGCACCTCCCGGCCCTCGTTCTGGCGCTGGCCGCGGTCCTCGGCGCGGTCGCCTGCCGGCGCGCCTCCCCCCCGCTGCCGGCCGCCGCCCCGGCGCCGACCGTCATCTCGGTCGTCGGCACCAACGACCTGCACGGCCGCCTCGAGGCGCTCCCGGCGTTCGGCGGCTACCTGCGCAACCTGCGGGCGGCGCGCGCGCGCGATGGCGGCGCCGTCCTGCTGGTCGACGCGGGCGACATGTTCCAGGGGACGCTCCCCTCGAACGCGGGCGAGGGCGCCGCGGTGGTGCGCGCCTACAACGTGCTCGGCTACGCCGCCGCCGCGCTCGGCAACCACGAGTTCGACTTCGGCCCCGTCGGCCCGGCCGTCACCGCCCGGAAGCCCGGCGAGGATCCCCGCGGCGCGCTGCGGGCGCGCGCCAAGGAGGCGAAGTTCCCCTTCCTCGACGCCAACCTCGTCGAGCAAGCGCGGGGCGCGCCGCCCGCCTGGACCAACGTCGTGCCTTCCACCATCGTGGACCTCGCCGGCGTCAAGATCGGCATCGTCGGGGTCACGACCACCAGCACGCCCCGCACCACGCTGGCCGCCAATTTCGCCGGCCTGGCGGTGGCGCCCCTGGCGCCGACCCTCACCGCCGCCGCGGCCGATCTGCACCGGCGCGGCGCCACGGTGGTGATCGCCGCCGCGCACGCCGGCGGCGTCTGCAAGCGCTTCGACAACCCCCAGCACTTCGAGTCCTGCGAGCCCGACGGCGAGATCTTCCAGGTCGCGCGCGAGCTGGCCAGCAGCGGCCCCGGGATCGACGCCATCGTCGCCGGGCACACGCACGAAGGCGTGGCGCACCGGGTGTACGGGATCCCGATCGTCGAGGCCTTCTCCAACGGGCGCGCCTTCAGCCGCCTCGACCTCCGGATCGATCGCGCGACCGGACGCGCCGCCGACGTGCGGATCTTCCCGCCCCAGCGGATCTGCGCCGCGGAACGCTGCGCCGGCGAGACCTACGAAGGAGCGCCCGTCGTCCCCGACCCGGCGGTGGCCGCCGCCATCGCGCCGGCGCTGGAGGCGGCGCGCCTCGAGCGAGAGAAGCCTCTCGGCGTCGAGCTCACGGCGCCCATCAAGCGCGCCCAGAAGGTGGAATCGGCGCTCGGGAACCTGTTCGCCGACCTGATGCGCGACGCGCGCCCGGGCGCCGACGCGGCGCTCACCAACGGCGGCGGGCTGCGCGCCGACCTGCCGGCCGGGCCGCTCACCTACGGGCGCCTCTTCGAGGCCATCCCCTTCGACAACCGCTTCGCCACCATTCCGGTGACGGGCGCCGAGCTGGCCGACGCCATCGCCCGCAACCTCGAGCGCGACAACGGGATCGTCTCCCTCTCCGGCGTCCGCGCCGAGGCCCGCTGCAAGGACGGCACCCTGGTGGTGACGCTTCACCGCACGAGCGGCAAGTCGATCACCCCCGGCACGAAACTGACCCTGGTCACCAGCGACTTCCTGGCCACCGGCGGCGACGGCCTCTTCTCGCGGGAGACCAAGGAGCGCGCCAAGCTCGATGACGGCCCGCCCATCCGCGACGCGATGGCGGACCTCCTGCGCGCGCACAAGTCCTCGCTCTCACCCGACGATCCGTCGCTGTTCGATCCGGCGCACCCGCGGATCGACTACCCGGCGCCCCGTCCCGTCCGCTGCCGCTGAGCGGGTCGTCAGTCAGGCTACTCGCGCATCCAGTTGACGATGAACTGGCCGTGGCCGCCGCCCTTCTCGCCGCCGTCGACGGGCGTGCCGCCGGTGTCCTGGGTGAGGTAGTTGTCGGTCCAGGGGCCGTCGACGGGGGCGTCGGCGGTCAGGATGCAGCTCGAGTCGGTGCACTGATCGAGCTTCCAGGAGGCGCCGCTGACGTTGTTCTGCGCCATCCAGGCGAACCAGGTGTTGGTCTCGGGCTCGCAGACGTCGTTGTCGCCGGCCTTGGTCACACCGCCGTCGGACGGGGTGGCGCCGAACTCCGTGACGAACAACGGCAGCCCCATCGAGAGGGCCGTGTTCGCCTTGTCGATCAGGAACTGCCCGTGCGTGCAGGCATAGAAGTGCAGCGTGTAGAGCAGGTTGGTTCCCGCCACCGGATCCGCCGCCGCCAGATCGACGTCCTGCGACCAGGTCGGGGTGCCGAGGACGATCAGGTTGTCCGGGTCGACGGCGCGGATCGCGGCCACCACCGCCTCGTGGTACGGCTTGATCTGCGCCCAGGTCACCTTCACCGGCTCGTTGTAATCCTCGTAGATGACGTTGGGGTGAGAGCCGTACGTCGTCGCCATCATGGTGAAGAACGCCGACGCTTGCGTCGTCTGCGTGCTGGTGGAGGTGACCGCGTTGCTGGTGTGCCAGTCGATGATCACGTAGATGCCGAGATCGATCGCGTTTTGAACGATGGTGTTGACCTTGGAGAGCATCCCCGCCATGTCGGCGTTGGTCCCCGTGCCCGTGCCGAGGTAGCCCTTCGCCGTGTCGACGCCCATCGCCGCGCGGATGACCGACAGCTTCCAGTTGTCGCGCGCGTACTGGATGGCGGACTTGCTCTCGGGGAAGGTCTTGCTCTCGAGGTTCAGCCACTGGCTGCTGACGCCTTTGAGCTGCACCGGCTGGCCCGACTGATCTTGCAGCTCGGTCCCGACGACCTTCAGCTGGCCGTGCTTCGCCACGGGGTTGAGCGCGCCCGGCGCGACGTCGGTCGCCGCGTCGGTTGCCGGCGTCGCGCCGCCGTGCCCGCCGGCCGCCGTCGCCCCACCGCTCCCCGTGGTCCCGCCGGCCGCCGTCACCCCGCCGCTCCCGGTGGTCCCGCCGCTGGCGCCGCTGGCGCCGCCGGTGCCGGATCCCGAGCCGCCGGTTGCAGACGTCCCGCCCGTCCCGGTAGCCGTCGTCCCGTGCGACGGCGATGAGCTGCAACCGGGGAATGCCACCAGCGCTCCCCAGGCACAAAGACCGAGACAGGCGCGTCGAAGGAGGGCGCTCTTCATAAGCGATGCTTCTTTCTGCCGGGTGTTACCACCCGGCGGCTGCGGGCTGGCCGCACATTATCACGGGCATCACGCCGGGCATCACCGTCGGGAATGCCGTCGCGCGGCAACGATCGCGGCTGATACAATGACGCTTCCCCCAGGAGGCCTCATGCATGTCCTTCGCTTCGCCTGCTCCGCGCTCGCTGTCGTCGGTCTGGCTGCCGGGTGCGGCGGGCAATCGCTGGGACCGAGCGGCAGCGGTGGCGCGGCGCCCAGCGGCACGGGGGGCGCGGCGGGGAGCGGCCCGGGGAGCGGCGGCGCCGGCGGCGGCGTCGGCTCGACCGGGGGGACCGGCACCGGCGGCAAGGCCGGGTCGACGGGCGGCACGGGAACCGGCCAGGGTGGATCGTCAGGCGGGCCGATCATCCAGCCCGGCAGCCCGGGCACCAACGACGTGACGTTCACCATCGACACCTCGATGGACGTGCACGCCATCTCGCCCCTCATCTACGGCTGGAACGGCACGGACACCATCGCCGACGACGGGCAGACCGTCGCCCGCGCCGGCGGCAACCGCTGGACGGCCTACAACTGGGAGACCAACGCCTCGAACGCCGGCTCGGACTACATGTTCGAGAACGACGCCTACCTGACGACGTCGATGACGCCGGGAGCGGCCGCCGCGCTGACGCTCGATCCGGTGAAGGCGCACGGGATCGCCGCGCTCATCACCGTCCCCATCCTCGACTACGTGGCCGGCGACGAGTCCCCGGCCGGGGACGTGCGCAACTCGGGCTCGAATTACCTGCAGACCCGGTTCAAGCAGAACAAGCCGACCAAAGGGAGCACCTTCTCGACCTCGCCCAGCACGAGCGACGGGTTCGTCTATGAGGACGAGCTCACCAACTGGGTGAAGAGCAACTACGGCACCACCGACGTCATCTTCTCGCTCGACAACGAGCCCGACCTCTGGTCGGCCACGCACGCCGAGGTCCACCCCAACCCGGTCACCTACGCCGAGCTGGTCATGCGCGACAGCACCTACGCGGCGGCGGTGAAGTCGGTCTGGCCGACCGCCGAGACCGCCGGCTTCGTCAGCTACGGCTGGGACGGCTACGAGACGCTGCAGAACGCCCCCGACAGCCAGGCGAACGGCGAGTTCCTCACCTACTACCTCGATCAGATGAAGGTCGCCGGGGCGACGGCCGGCAAGCGCCTGGTCGACTACCTCGATCTCCACTGGTACCCGGAGACGTACGTCAACGACGGCTACAACGGCCAGACCACCAACCGGATCGTCGACAACACCGACGCCACCGCGCTGGCCGCCGCCGCCCGCGTGGCCTGCACGCGCTCGCTCTGGGATCCCAATTACGTCGAGGGAAACTGGATCACCGACTCGATCGGCGGCAAGCCGATCATGCTCATCCCCTGGCTCAAGGCGAAGATCGCCGCCCACTATCCGGGGACCAAGCTGTCGTTCTCGGAGTACACCTTCGGCGGCGGGCGCGACATCAGCGGCGGCGTCGCCGAGGCCGACGCGCTCGGCATCTTCGGGCGCGAGGGCCTCGACATGGCGACCTCCTGGAACTGGCCCGACAAGGCCGGCGACAACCAGTACGAGATCGCCGCCCTGCGGGCTTTCCGCAACTACGACGGCAACGGCGCCCACTTCGGCGACACCTCGGTCCACGCCGTCACCACCGACGACTCGAAGTCGTCGGTCTATGCCAGCCTCGACAGCGCCACGGGCGTTCTCACCATCGTGGCCATCAACAAGACGACCTCGTCCCTGAAGGCCGGGCTGGCGATCGCCGTTCCCCGCACGCTCTCCACTTTCGAGGTCTATCAACTGACGAGCGCCGGGCCCAAGCTGATGCCGGTGGGCGCCACCGCGGTCACGGTCGACACCAACGCGTTCACCTACACCATGCCGCCGATGTCGGTCTCGGTGCTCCAGGAGGCCGTCCTCCTCTAACCCGACCGTGCCAACGTCCCTGCAGCCCGGGGATTTGTGAGGCTGAGGCGACGCCCTCCAGCCGGACCGCGATTTTGCCGTTATGATCTTAGAAACGTGGCTCTCGCTCCGAAAACGGCGGAGCATCCGCCCGGTCTGACGACCACCAAGGCGCCCTTCATCGAAGAGGCCCGCGCCCACGGTGAGATCTACATCGTCGAGCAGCCGTACCAGCTCTACTCGGAAGAGAACCAGGCAACCTGGGGCCGGCTGCTCGAGCGGATGCACGACCCCTGGGCCAAGTACGCGAACCGCCGCTTCCTCGAGGGGATGGCCAAGCTGCAGCTCTCCGCCGAACGCATCCCGCACCTCGACGAGGTCAACCGCTTCCTGCAGCCCTTGACCGGGTTCCGCACGCGCGCCGTGAGCGGCTACGTCCCGGCGTACGTCTTCTTCGACTGCTTGCGGCGGCGCGAGTTCCCCACCACCATCACCATCCGCGACGGCGCGCGGCTCGAGTACCTCCCCGAGCCGGACATCTTCCACGACGTGGCCGGGCACGTGCCGATGCACACCGATCAGGCGTTCGCGGCGGCGCTGGTCCGGTTCGGCGACGCGGCCGCGGCGGCGGCCCAGCGCGCCGCGAGCATCCCCGACCACCGCGAGCGGCTGCGGCGCCTGACCAGCAACATCCGCGCGATGTCGCGGTTCTTCTGGTTCAGCGTCGAATTCGGCTTGATGCGCCACGCGCCCGGCGACGCGGACGGCGCGCTCAAGGTCTACGGCAGCGGCCTCCTCTCGTCCTTCGGCGAGATCGCGCACGCCATCGACGCCGCCGACGTCGAGCGCCGGACGTTCGAAATCGGAGAGGTCGTCAACCAGCCGTTCGAGATCGACCACTACCAGCCGCTGCTCTACGTCGTCGACTCGTTCGATCACCTCTTCGCGCTGGTCAACGCGCTCGAAGCCTGGATGCAGGCGGGCAAGCTGGACGACGTCGCCCCGGGCGAGCCCGCGGTCAGTGAGACCGACCTGGCCAGCTTCCTGCTGGCGCACTGATCGTCCATACTGCTCCGAGCGGAATGGGCAGCTCGGTGGGAAGGTCCCTGCGAACGATCGCGGTCTCGGCCGGCCTGGCCCTGTTGTCTGGCTGTAGCACCCCGCCGGCAAACGGACCCGCCGATGCGGGCGCGGACAACGCTCCGACCTGCCAGGACTTCACCGGGCCAATCCCGGGAATGCCGGTCGCGACCTTCGACACGGACACCGAGCAATTCATCCTCGACCCGGCGAGCGCCAACAGCCCATTCACCAACCTCGGCGATCCCGACGCGGGGGTGACGCCGCCGGCCAGTCTCGGCTACCTCGGCACCGAGGGGAACCCGAATCCGGGTTCGCTCGAGATCTTCGCTCCCTTCTTTGGCGCCAACCAGGATCTCGTCGCCTATCGGTACTACGGGTGCGGCGTGCTCCATGACTGGACCGGCAAGGTCCTCCGCGCCCGCATCAAGATGCTGGAGGGCACCTTCACCGGGGCGGTGCTCCTCTACGTCGGCACCAGCACGACCTGCGCGACCTTTGATTTCGCCTACGCGGGGTTCGCCAGCCTGAGCCCGAACTCATGTTGGCAAGAGCTCTACCTCGACCTCACGACCCCGGTGACCAAGACCGCGGCCTACGACCCGGGCTCCGTGATCACCTTCGGCGTCCAGTTCTGGAGCGAGTCGACCGGCACGGCCGCGACCCCGGCCACGTTCGTGATCGACAGCTTTTCGGTCGAGTAGCGAGCTACCGATCGTCGTCGGATGCCGCCGCTTCTTGGTCCGCGCTCGGCGGCGGCGGGGGCTTCGCGGCCTTGGTGAGCGCGCTGAAGCTGGGGCGCCTCTTGGGGGAGCAGCCGGCCTTGAAGCTGTCCGCGTCGAACTTGTACGAGACGCGACCGGTGTCGCCGGGGACCGCGACCTCGAGCTGCAGCTCGTGGTCCCCTCTCCGCTTGGGCGTGCAGTACGAAAAGATGTAGCGGCCGTCGCTGACGGTGGCCAGCTTGGCGGTCACCTGCTCGAACCCCTTCTTGAACGCCTTGGGGTCGTTGGAGACGAAGATGCCGTTGTGCCCGATGGCCGCAATCTCGGGCCGGCTCACCTTCTCGCCGGCGGCGATGACGTAGACGTCGACCGGCGTCTCTTTCAGCGCCTGCTCGAGCACGGCCGCGTTCACGCTGTGGGACAGATCGCCCCGATCGGTGAAGACGACCAGCTCGGCCCCCTTCTCCGGGGTGGTCGCCTGATCGAGCTGCTCCTTGAGCGCGTGCAGTCCCTGGTAGACGGCCCCGTTCAGGTTGGAGTTGCGGTTGCGCGGCCGGAACTGCCGGACGGCAGCGACGATCTTCTCGGTCGACATGTTGGCGCCGAACCCGAACAGCGGCGCCACCTCGTCGTTGCCGTCGAAGACGTCGACCGCCACGCTCTGGCTGGCGCCCACCTTGTCGACGAACGCGCCGACCGCCTTGGCCAGCTCGGGGAGATCCTCGGAATCGACCATGGGCCCCGAGAGGTCGAGCAGCAAGAGCGCGTAGCGCGAGCTGGCGATCCCGGTATCGAGCAACGCGCGTTTCCCCTTGCTGTCGGAGATCAGCTTCTTGTCCTCGTAGACGCGGAAGTTCGCCAGCGCGAGCCCGCCCACCGGCTGGCCCATCTTGTCGAACACGCTCAGGAAGAGAGCGATGTTCGCCGGGCGCTGTGCCGACGCGCCCAGCTTGGTGACCTTGAGCGTTCCACCGCAGCCGATCGCCAAGATCGGCGGCAAGACCGACAACAAGACCCCGAGTCCCAGGGCCACCGCCCCCGGCGCGGGGGGACGCGCATTCCGGGCCGACACGGTCCGAGAATAGGATCAGGACGCGGGCGTGTCGCCTGTTTTTTCTGTCCGGGCGAAGCCGACCTTTTCCGCCAGCAGGCGCAGCGGGGCCGCCGCGCGGCCCCGCGCGAGCAGCGCCCAGATCCGCTCCTCGAGCGCGCGCCGCTCCGGCGAACCGGCGGGGAGCGCGAGCAGATCGTAGAGCTCGCCGCAAAGGGCCAGCGCCTCTGTCCCGGGCGCCGGCCCCTCGCCCAGCAGGATCAGCAGGACGCGGGCCAGCATCGACCGGCGGGCGACGCCGGCGGGGGTGTCGCCGTCGGGCGGAACCTCGCGCGCCGCCGCCACCACGAGCCGCGCCACCTCCAGCGATCCGACCTCGGGCAAGAGCGACGGCAGCGCGGCTATCACCAGCGTCGCGCGGGCCTCGTCCCCCAGATCGTCGAGCGCGAGGTGGCGCCCGCCCACGCGCGCCTCGAACCGGCCGCCCGGCCGCGACACCGCCACAAAAGGGAGCTCCTCGGTCGTCCCCAGCCGGCGCTGCCGGGCCCGCGCGCTCCCCTCGAGGTGCCGCACGCCGGGCGCCTGCTCCTCGAGGTGCCCCGAGAGGGTGACGTCGAAGCCCGCCACCACCTCGGCGTCGAAGGCCTGCGGCGCCACCAGCGCCTCCAGCGCCGCGCCGGCCACGGCGTGCGTGGCGGTGACCTGGTGCGCCGCCACCCGCCGGTAGACGTCGGCGCCGGTGCCGGCCTCCGGGCGGTTGCTCTTTCCTTCGGCGAGCGCAGCCAGCACCTCGCGCACCGGCGGCGTGCCGCCCGCCTGCCGCATGAGATCGAGCGCGTGCGCGCCGATCCGGATCACCAGCGACGCCTCCAGCCCCGCGATGTCGTCGAAGAACCAGGCGCAGCTGGCGTACATGAGCAGCGTCGCCCGCTCGAGCTCGAGCAGCAGGCGCGCCCGCTCGCGCGCCGCCTCGCCACCGGCGGCCAGGGCCGGCCGCCCGAACGGCGCCAGCGCCCGGTCGCGCACCGGAACCGGATCGTCCACCACCGCGCCATAGACGTCGCGCGCCCCCCAGGGATCGACCAGCAGATCGCCGGCCGCGTCCTCGTAGAAGCGCGCCGCCGCGTCGCGGATCAGATCCAGCCCGGCGCGCAACGGGCCGCGCCAGGACTGGTTCCAGCCGGGTCCGCCGCCCATGTTGCAGCCGCAGTCACGCCGCCAGCGACCGACGCCGTGGCCGCAGCTCCAGGCGGTCCCCTCGCCGTCCGGTCCCGGGGCGAGGCGCGCCTCCCAGACCGGCGGGTGGCGCTGCAGGTAGGCGCCGAGGTTGGTCACCTCCACCCCGCGCCGGGCCGCCTCCACGCGCGTCGCGAAGGCCAGCGTCAAGTCGGAGAACTTCTTGTGGTGCCCCCACAGCTCGCCGTCGGAGGCGCAGAGCACGAGGCGCTGGCCAGTGGCCTTCGATCGCTCAGCGGCGGCGCGCGCAGCGTCGAGCAGGCTCTCGGCACGGCTCGCCGCCTCGCCGAAGGCGACCGCGCGCGACATCGGGCCGTCGAACACACAGAGGGCGATGGTCCGGCCCGAACCGTCGGGGTGGCGCCAGAGATAGGGGTGCCCGGTGTCGAGCGTGTCCCGGTCGACCTCTTGCCAGTCGTGCTCGGCCGAGACGCGCACGGCGTCGATCTGCTCGGGCGCCAGGATCGTGTAACGAACGCCGAGGTCGACGAGCGCGGCCAGCGTGGCCGGCGAGACCGCCGTCTCCGGCAGCCAGAGCCCGTCGGCCGGACGGCCGAAGCGCCGCTCGAAGTCAGCCAGGCCCCAGAGGAGCTGCGTCCGCCGATCGGCCGGATCGCAGAGCGGCACGATCGGATGCGCGTAGGCCTGCGCCATCGCCCCCCCCGCGCCCAGGCGCCGGCGCTGTTCCTCGTCCGCCGCGCGCAGCCGGGCCATGACCGCGGGATCCCGACGCCCGATCCAGCGGGCCAGCGTGGGGCCGACGTTGAACGACAGTTGCTCGTAGTTGTTGACGATCGACTCGATACGCCCGTCGCCGTCGTGAATGCGGGCGAAGGCGTTGGCCCGATAGGCCTCCGCGTGGATCCGCTCGTTCCAGTCGTGCTGCGGCGACGCTGACGGCTCGCGCGGGATCTGGTCGGTCCAAGGGTTCTCGCGCGGCGGCTGGTAGAAGTGCCCGTGAATCACGAGCGCGATCGGGGACGAAGACATGGTGGTGCGGAACCTATCTCATCCGCAGCGGGAAGCATCCTCTCACCCCACGGCCCACGGACGTTTCCACGATCCCTGTTCGGCGGCTCCTCACGGCTTGCGATTCCTTCCCCGCCGGTAGAGGGTCGAGGGATCGATTTGCAGGATCTCGGACGCGCGCGTCTTGTTTCCGCCGACCCGCTCCAAGATCCAGGCGATGTACCTGTCCTCGAAGATCTGGAGCGGCAACATCTCGGTCGGCGTCCCCGGGAAATCCGGCGTATCCCACTCGGCGATGAGGCGCTGGACCTCCGCGGCGTCGATCTCGCCGCCGTCGCCGGTGACAATCCAGCGATCGATGGCGTTCTCGAGCTGGCGGACGTTTCCGGGCCAGGCGTACCGGACCAGCAGCCCGATCGCTTCTGGGGTGAAGGTCCGGGGCGAGGCGCCCGCGGCGCGCGCGCGGCTCTTCTGCAGGAAGTGCTCGAGCAAGAGGGGGATGTCGTCTTTGCGCTCGCGCAGCGGCGGGATGGAGACGGGGACCACGTTCAGGCGGAAATAGAGATCCTGGCGGAAGCGGCCGGCGCGGATCTCCGCCACCAGGTCCCGGTGGGTGGCGGCGATGATCCGGACGTCGGTCTTGCGCGACCCGTCGCTGCCCACCGAGCGGACCTCGCCGGTTTCGAGCACCCGGAGCAGCTTGGCCTGGAGGGCCAGGGGCATGTCGCCGATCTCGTCCAGGAAGAGCGTGCCGCGGTTGGCCTCGAGGAACAGCCCCCGGCGCGTCTGCGTGGCGCCGGTGAACGCGCCGCGGAGGTGGCCGAAGAGCTCGCTCTCGAGCAGGGCCTCCGGGACGGCGGCACAGTTCACCGCCACGAAGGGTGCGTCCCGGCGCGGCCCCTCGGCGTGGATGTCACGCGCCACCAACTCTTTGCCCGTCCCGGTCTCGCCGATCACCAGCACCGGCGTCGACGCCACCGCCACGCGGCGGATGAGCTCGTTGACCGCCCGCATGCCGGCGCTGCGCCCCACCAGGGTCCCGCCGGGGATCGCCTCCCGCACGGCGCGCCGCAAAGCGACGTTCTCGCTGCGCACGGCGCGCTCTCCGATGGCGCGCTCGAGGAGGACGCGGACGACGTCCAGCTTGAACGGCTTGGTGACGTAGTGATAGGCCCCGCGCTGGATCGCTTCGACGGCGGTCTCCACGGCGCCGAACGCGGTCATGATCACCACCGGGACGTCTCCGTCGATCTCGCGAACCGCCTGCAGGACGTCGAGCCCGTCGACCCCTTTCATTCGCAAGTCGGTGAGCACGGCGTCGGCGGGCGCGGCCTTGAAGCGCGCGATCGCCGCCTCGCCGCTGTCGACCCCTTCGGCCTCGAATCCGCTGCGGCGCAGGTATTCGACGACGGCGTTCGCCATCTCGAGCGTGTCGTCGATGACCAGCACTCGTCCTTTGGAATCAGACACGCGCCGCCTCTTCCTCGCGCGCTACAGGCCAGACGACGGTCACGGCCGTCCCCTCGCCGGGCGCGCTGGTCAAGCCGATCTCGCCGCCGTGGTTGCGAACGATGCTGGCGGCGATCGGCAGCCCGAGCCCCGTCCCTTCGCCGCGCTTCTTGGTCGTGAAGAAAGGGTCGAAGACGGCGAGAAGGTGATCCGGCGCGATCCCGGCGCCGTTGTCGCGGATCTCCAAGCGGATGCGTGCGGCGCCCTCGAGGGCGGAGGCCGCCACCTCGATCACGCCGCTCGCCGCGCAGGCATCGAAGGCATTGAGCAGCAAGTTGATGAGGACCTGCTGGAATTGGTTGGGATCGGCCGCCAGAGGAGGCAGCGCCGGGGCGACCTCGACCTCGACGTCGAGGTGCTGCTGGCGGATCCGGTGGCCGAGCAGATCGAGCGCCTCCGGGATCGCGGCCGCGACGTCCACCCGGCCGAGCTCGACCGGCTGGACCCTCGAGAAGTCGAGCACCTGGCGGATGGTCGACGAGATGCGATCGATCTGCTGGACGATCGCCTCCAGCGCCCGGCGGCTGTCGGCGCGCGCGATCTCGCCGAGCAGCAGCTCCGCGCGCGCGCGGATGATGCCGAGCGGGGTCCCCACCTCATGCGCGATCCCGGCCGCCAAGACGCCGGTGGTGGCCAACTTCTCGGCGCTGATGAGCTGGCGTTCGAGCGAGCGGAGCATTTCGGCGCTCCGCAGCCGCTCGGCCAGCGCCGCCGAGTAGCGCTGCTGCCGGATGATCAGCGTCCCCACCAGACCGATGGCGAGCAACAGCCCGACGGCCGTCAGGACCACCTGGCGCACGAGCGCCCGCTCCCGCAGCTCGAGATCTCGCGTCGAGCGGAGCAGAACGACGCGCCAGACGCCCAGCCCGGCGGGCTTCGCCGGAGCCCAGGCGGCGAGCGCCGGACCCGCGGGGAGTCCGAACGGCTGCCCTCCCGAGGCGTCAATCCAGGCCGACCCGTCGAGCCCCTGCCAGCGGTCCACCTCGTCGAGGCGGCGAGCGGGCGGGACCAGCGCGAACGGAACGGAGCTCCCCGGCCCGATCCACTGGGCGCCGTTCGGATCGATCACCATGATCCGGCTGTCGGGCAGCGAGCGAAATGCCGACTGCAAGAGCAACGAGCCTTCGATCGTGACCACGACGGTGTCGGCGGCCACCGGGAAGCTGTAGAAGTAAAAGGCTCGGCCCCCGGGCGGATCGACCGGCCCCGTCAGGTGCTGCGCGTGGGGGGCGGTCCGGCCGGCCCCGCAGCTCCGCTGCACGAGCGCGCTTCCCGTCGCCGGCGCCTCCGTGGGGTCGATGGCCGCCACCAGCGGATTACACCCGACCGGCCCCAACAACACGAGCGTCCGGTAGTCGCGGATGACCGTCGCCATCGCCTCGAAGGATGCCCTCAGCGTCCGCGTCTGCTCATCCCGATCGGACGCCGGCGCGCTGTGCACCTTTCCCACCAGGGTCTCGATCACGCGTGCGTTCTCCTCGAGATCGCGCAGTCGATCCTGGAGATCGGAGGCGAGGTCGTGGACGTCGGCGTCGCGGGCGTTCACGAATCCCTGCCGCAGCCGCTCGCGCTCGCTCTGCAGGCTCCGCAACGAGAACGCGAGCACGGTCGCCACCGCCAAAACCAGCAAAATCGCCAGCGAGACGCCGCGCATTTGTCATATCTACCCGACGCCCGCGGCGCGCGGCAGCACGAAAGCGGTCATGGGGCCAGCACGACCGACGCCAGGAGCGCCGCCAGCGCCGCCACCCCCAGCACGATGGTGACCCAGGGACGGCGATCGGGCGGGCAGCGCTTGCCCTTGCGGCGAACAGCGGAGAGCGAAACGTAGGCAGACCGGCTCACGCGCGATTCTCAGAACAAGAATCATGCCGTCGGTTGCCGGGCTGGACCGAACTCTTGCCCCCCCGCCGGTCGTGCTCGACCCGGGCAAATCGCCCGATCGACCCGGGCACGATGCACGACGGATCGAGCGGCGCGATCGAGAGAAGCGCGGCCGGAAGACGGATGAGCAGGCATGTGTATTGCTGGGCGGAGTTCATCATGGCCAAACTCGAAGCGCGGTTTCACGCTCCCGATCGGAGGAGCGGACCCTACATCGTCGTCGGTCACGTAACCTGGCCGGATTCGCCGGCGTCGGCGGCCCCGAGCATTAAAGCCTCGCCATCGTTGGTCCTCGCCCCGGCGCCGGCCACCCTCCTGGCGACGCTTCGACACCTCGTGCGGACGAACCTGAGATCGCTTGGAAGTCTCGAGTCCTTCGAAAACGAATATTGGTCCTTCGTTCGGATCTAGGTCGCGGGCGCGCTTCGCTCGCACGCCTTCCGGCCGGCGGCCTCTAGCCCGTGTCGTTCGGCCCTCGATCGTTTTTGCCTGAGAAGATGAGCGCGATCACCGCCGTGGGCCGGGAGCGGTAGCAGTCGGCCAGGGCCTTGGTTTTCGCCGAGAGGTCAGAGGTTCGCGGTCCAAAATGGTACGCCTCGTCCTCGTTCACCAGAAATCCATGGCGGGCCAGGGTCCGGAGCGACGTCTCGGCGGCATACCGGGACGAACGGCGCTCGAGGCTGACGTCGCGGACGCTCCACCCACGGGGTGCCGTCGACTGGAGGAGAAACAGAACGTGAAGCGTCTCCAGCCTGTCGATGCTCTCGCGGACGAGATCGGCCACCTCGTCCGGGATCTTCCAGGGTTCGTCGGGCAAGTTTGAACGAGTCCAGACAGCAAACGCCAGACCAAGCGAGCGCCGGGCCCCTCGGGCGGAACCGCCAGGCCGGGGTAGCCTGCACGATCTGCCTGGCTCCCGTCCGCTGCCGTCCCGTCCGGCGGACCGGCGCGCGAACCCGAGACCTACCCGATCTAGAAATTTCGCGAGCGGGTCAGGAGCGTGTCGCGCGCCTTCTGCACGACGGTGATCCCGCCCTCGCTCACCGTGTAGCGGATGGCGTCGCGCGCCAGGTCGTGGCCGATGTGGTCCCCCTCGGGGATGCGCACGTTCTTGTCGATGATGGCCCGGCTGACGCGCGCGCCGCGGCCGACGTAGACGTTGTCGAACAGGATGGAGGCCTCGACGCGCGCGCCGGCGTCGATGAAGCAGTTGCGCCCCAGCACCGAGTCCTTGACGAAGCCGCCGGCCACGATGCAGCCGCCGGAGAGAATGGACTGCAGCGCGATGCCCCGGCGGGTGTCCTCGTCGAACACCAGCTTGGCCGGCGGATCGGGGTAGTTGGCGGTGACGATCGGCCAGTCCCAGTTGTAGAGGTTGAGGCTGGGGACGACGTTCTTGAGGTCCATGTTGGCCTCGTAGTAGGCGTCGATGGTCCCCACGTCGCGCCAGTAGGCGTTCTCCACCTCGTCGGAGACGCCGCGGATCTTGTTGAGCCCGAAGTTGTAGGCGAACACCTTCCCCGACTTGACCATCGAGGGCAGGATGTCGCGGCCGAAGTCGTGGTGCGACTCGCGCTCGGCGTCGGCGCGAAGCTCCTCGATGAGCGGCCCGGGCGCGAACACGTAGTTCCCCATCGAGCCGAGACAATGCTCCGGGTCGCCGGGGATGGTGATCGGGTCGCGATCCGGCTTCTCCTGAAAACCGACCACCCGCCAGTCCTCGTCGACCTGCACGATGCCGAACTGGTGGGCCTCCGCCTTCTTGATCGGAAGGCAGGCGATCGTCGCCATGGCCCCCTTCTGGAAGTGGAAGTCGGTCATCTGGCGGATGTTCATCTTGTAGATGTGGTCGGCGCCGAAGACCAACACCGCGTCGCCCCGGTACTCCTCGATGAGGTGCAGGTTCTGGAACACCGAGTCGGCGGTGCCGCGGTACCAGGACTCGCCCATCCTCATCTGGGCGGGGACGACGGTGACGAAGGCGTCGTACGAGCTGCGCGCCCCCCAGGTCCGCTGCACGTGCTCGGCCAGCGACTGCGACTTGTACTGCGTGAGGACGTAGACCGAGCGCACCCCGGAGTTCGCCAGATTGGAGAGGACGAAGTCGATGATCCGGTAGCGGCCGCCGAAGGGGACGGCCGGCTTGGCGCGATCGAGCGTGAGCGGAAAGAGGCGCGAGCCCTTGCCGCCGGCCATGACCAGCGCGATGAACCTTTGCTGTCCGTCCATAGGTGGGTGCGCGATCGGCCAGCTCAACTATAACCACTTCCCCCCGCTGAGTGCCGTCGAAAATCGTTTATAGTCCCCCGGCCATGACCTCGGGCGAAAAGCTGCACAGTCAACTCAAGGATCTTTCCGTCAATCTGTGGTGGGCCTGGAATCCCCACATCATCAAGTTGTTCCGGGACCTCGATCCCGAGGCCTTCCGCGCCACCAACCACAACCCGGTCTCCGTGCTGGCCGGCTTTTCACCCGAGCGGATCGAGGGCTTGTCGCGGGACGCGGCGCTGCGGGCGCGCGTCGACAGCGCCCACCGCGAGCTGCGCGAGTACCTCTACGCCACCCGCACCTGGGCCTCGGTCAACGCCGGACCGCTCCGGGTCCGCCCGGTCGCCTACTTCTCGGCGGAGTTCGGCATCCACGAATCCTTGCCCATCTATTCGGGCGGCCTCGGCGTGCTCGCCGGCGACCACCTGAAGAGCGCCTCCGACCTGGGGCTTCCGCTGGTGGCGGTCGGCCTCTTCTACCGGGAGTCCTACTTCCGCCAGCACATCGCCCGCGACGGCTGGCAGCACGCCGAGTACGTCCGCTCGCCCGCCGAGCTGCTCCCCGCGCAGCCGGCCAAGACCCCCGCCGGCAAGCCGATCATCATCGAGGTCCCGCTTTCGCGCGAGACGCTGCTGGCGCAGGTCTGGGAGATCGCGGTCGGCCGCAACAAGCTCTTGCTGCTCGACACCGACGTCGAGGGCAACTCCGAAGAAAACCGGCAGCTCGCCGCCCGCCTCTACTTCGGCGATCAGCGGATCCGCATCCGCCAGGAGCTGCTGCTGGGCGTGGGCGGCATCCGCGCCCTGCGCGCGGCCGGCATCCACTGGGGGGGCCTGCACCTCAACGAGGGGCACAGCGCCTTCGCCACCCTCGAGTACGCGCGGTTCCTGATGGAGCAGACCGGCGCGGACTTTCGCACCTGCGCCCAAGAGGTCGCGCAGAGCACGGTGTTCACCACGCACACGCCGGTCGACGCCGGCCACGACCGCTTCCCGCCCGAGCTGGTCGACGATCACCTCGAGCCCTTGCGCCGCTCGCTGGGGCTGTCGCAGCCCGACTTCCTGGGCCTCGGCCGCATCCGCCCCGACGACCACCGCGAGGCGCTCTGCATGACGGTGCTGGCGTTCAAGATGTCGCGCTACGCGAACGGCGTCTCGGCGCTGCACGGCCGCATCACCCGCAAGTCGTGGCAGGTGCTCTGGCCGCACCACCGCGAGGACGAGGTCCCGGTGGGGCACATCACCAACGGCGTCCACGTCCGGACCTGGCTGGCGCCCGCGATGCAGGAGCTCTACTCGAAGTACGCCGGCGCCGACTGGCGCGAGCACCTGGCCGACCCGCAGATGTGGGCCCGCATCGACACCATCCCCGACGCCGAGCTGTGGGAGACGCACCGGGTGCTCAAGGCGGCGCTGGTCCACTTCGTCCGCCGGCGCGTCTCCGAGCAGCGGCGCCGCAAAGAGTACCCCGAGGAGTTCGTCTCCGCGGCGACGAACGCGCTCGACCCCGAGACGCTCACCATCGGCTTCGCCCGCCGCTTCGCCACCTACAAGCGCGCCAGCCTCATCTTCAGCGACCTGCCGCGGCTCAAACGGCTCCTGACCGATCCGAAGCGCCCCGTGCAGCTCGTGTTCGCGGGCAAGGCGCACCCCGCCGATCGCCCGGGCCAGGAGGTCTTGCGCCAGGTGCACGACGCCACGCTGACCGGGGATCTGAAGAACAACGTCATCTTCGTGGAGGACTACGACATCAACGTCGGGCGCCACCTGGTCCAGGGCGTCGACGTCTGGATGAACAACCCGCGCCGCCCCCAGGAGGCGAGCGGCACCAGCGGCCAGAAGGCCCTGCTCAACGGCGGCCTCAACTTCTCGGTGCTCGACGGCTGGTGGGCGGAGGCCTACGACGGCCTCAACGGCTTCGCCATCGGCGACGGCATCACCCACGTCTCGGTCGACGAGCAGGACCGGCGCGACGCCGCCTCTCTGTACGAGCAATTGGAAAATGTCATCATTCCGACCTACTACGATCGCGACGACCAGGGGATCCCGCACGGTTGGATCGAGCGGATGAAGCGCACGATGCGCACGCTCGGCTGGCGCTTCAACACCGACCGCATGGTCATCGACTACACCAACAACTGCTACCTCCCGGCCGCCGGCGCGCAGAGCTGCCGGATGCCGTAGCCGCCCAGCGGGAAGCCGAGGGACCGTCAATTCGTTGACGTCCCCGGCTACGGTGCGCGCGCTTTCAGGCGCGACGCTCAATTTGTCCGGCGGCTCCGCCGATGCCTCCTTCCATGCGGGGAAGGACGCTGAAACTCACCGTCGCGCTGTGCGGCCTCGGCGCGGGGGCGGTCTACGCGGCGGATCAGGCAGCGCAGCCGCCGCAACCCGACATCAACCAGACGATCGTTCAGCAGATGGTGAACGAGGGGCAGGTCGCCAACGCCGCGCCCAACGCCCCGGCCGAGAACCCCTATACCGTCCAGCAGATGCTGATCCTGGCCCCCAAGTACACGGCCGACATGCAGACCGCCATCGAGCATGCCCAGGACGTGCGGGTGATGGCCTACCGGTCGCACGACATCATCCGCATGACCTGCATCGACGACAAGGTCAACCAGATGAAGACGCTGGTGAACATGGCCTCGACGCCGATGCTCATGCTCCGCACCTTCAAGGATCAGCCGATCGTGATGCGCGAACAGTTCGACGTCATCGGCCGCGCGCACGATCGCGTGAGCCAACTCGGCGCCGAGGTCGACGCCTGCATGGGCGACAACCTCGAGGCGGTCTCGACGGGGAAGATTCAAGAAGAGCAAGAGCCGACCAACGTCAACGACCCCACCCGGCCGCCGTCTCCGACCACCCCGATCGAGCGCCCGCCCGAGGCCAGCCCCTACAACTGAGTCCGCGGGCACTTTCGCGCCGGGCGGAATCCTCGGAGAGCCAGCCCGATCGGAGTAATCTGCCGGCCGTGTACCGGCCGCTCTCGCGGTTCCTGCTGCGGGCCCCTTTGCTTCCGATCTCGACGCTCCCGCGCGCCACGCAGGCCTTGACGGGACATGCGCTGGGCGCCGACGCGATCGCCCTGGCGAGCCCGGCCCTGGCGGCGGCGAAACCGGGCCCCGCGCGGCGCCAGTCGCTCGGGCGTTACGCGCGCCGAGCCGCGTTTCGGACCACGCCGAGCGGCCTCCTGGCGGGCGTGTGCGTGGGGGAGCTCGGCCCCGAGACGCTGATCGCGACCGGGAGCGCCGGCGCTCACCTCGCGCCGAGCTGGGCGCGCGTCGACGCCCTGGCCCAGGCGCTGCTCCACGAGCCGGCGGTGCGCGACGGCGTACGGCTGCGCACCGCCCCGCTGGCGTGGAACAACGGCGCCGAGGTGAGCTGGGTCGGCGGCGGCCCCGACGAGCCCTTCTATCAGCCGTGCCTCGCCGAGGTCCACGGGGCGCTCGCCGCCATCCTGACCGCGACGACCGATTGGGCGCCCTGGCCGGCGGTCCGGGCACGCGCCCAAAAAGCCAAAACCGGCGCCCAGACCGACGCCCAGCCCGACGCGGAGCCCGCGCCGGAGGATCTGGACGAGCTCCTGCGCGCCCTCGTCCAGTCCGGCCTCCTGCAGACGGATCTGTCGCCGCCGCTCATCGGGCCGCCGCCCGCCCGCTACCTGCGCGACCGGCTGGCGGCGCTCGGGCGGGCGGAGGAAGTGCGCGCGGTCGATGAAGCCGAGGTCGCGTTCGACGCCGGCGAGCTCGCGCGCGGGCGCGCCCTCTGGGACATGCTGCCGGGCCGGACTGATCGCGACGTCACCGCCGTGTTGATCCAGCGTCCGCGCCAGACGCCCCGCCTCGACCGCACGGCCGTCGCCCGCGCCGCCCGGCTGGTCCCGCTGCTCTGCCGCCTGCAGGAGGCGCTGGCGCCGCCGATCGCGGAGCGCTTCGCCGCGCGTGCCTGGAATGACGCGCTCGATGCGTCCACCGAGGTCTTTGGCGCGGGCGCGTTCGCGCTCGGCCCCCTCGCTGGCGGCGACTACGGCGTGGACGTCGATGACGCCGACGCCGCGACGCCCGCCGCCGCTCTGCCTCCCGCGCTGCTGGGGCTCCTCTGCGACGCCATCGCGGCGGCGGCGGCCGCCAAACGACAAGAGGCGGCGCTCGATCCGACCGCGCTCGAAACCGCCCTTGGCGATCTGGACGGAACACCGTTGCCGCCCACGGCCGAGCTCTTCCTCGTTCCGGCGCCGCGGTCGGCCGGCGCCCCCGCCGGCACGGGCTGGCTGCTCGGCCTGCACGCTCCGGCGGGTTCGTCGTGGGGACGCTTCGTCCACGCGCTGGGCGCGCCGCTCCACGCCGCCTGCGCCGAGATCGCCGACGCCGAACGGCGCGCGCGTCCGGACGAAGAGCGGGTCGACGTCGCCTTCGCGCCGAGCGCGGCGCTGGCCGATCTCTGCACCCATCCGCCGATCCGCCCCCGCGCGCTGGCGTTGTCGGCCTGGAGCGCCGCCGGTGGGGACCTGGCCATCGGAGATCTCGAGCTCGAGGCCGATCCGTCCGAGCCGCAAGGGTTGACGCTGCGGGCCGGGGACGCGGCTGGCGACGCGCGGGCGATCGTCCCCTCGCCGTTCCTTCGCGCCCGGTCGGCGACGGCGGCGCCCGGGGCCGCCCGCCTGCTCGTCGGATGGAGCCTCCAGCGTCAGCATGCGCCCTGGGCGTTCGCGCCCGGCCCGCTCGCCGAGCTGGCGTTCATTCCCCGCCTGGTGCTCGCGGGGTTCGTCATCGCGCCGGCCAGCTGGCGCCTGCCGCCGGCGCTGCGGCGAGACCCGCGCTCGCCGAGCGGCGCGCGCGCCCTCGGGCGCTGGAGGCGAGCGGCGGGCGTCCCGCGAATGGTCCAGGTCGGCGAGGGAGACGAGCTCTATCCCGTCGATCTGCAGGCGCCGGGCGCCGCCGCCGAGATCGCCGCGTACGAGCGGGTCTTCGAGATCTGGCCCCCGCTCGAAGCGGTGGTCGACCGCGGCGGGCGCCGCGTGGAGGCGGTCGTCGCCGTCGTCGAGGAGCAGGGGCCGCCCTCCCCGCCCCGAGCCCGCCTGGGCCGCGTCCCGCCGCCGCGCCGGGAGCCGCCGCCGGCCGGCTGGCGCACGTTCAAGCTGTTCGGCGCGTCCGACCGCCAGGACGCCCTCCTCACCGGGAGGGTCCTGCCGGCGGTCGCCGACGCGCGCGCGGCGGGCGAGATCGACACCTGGTTCTTCCTGCGCTACCTCGACGGCCCCGGTTTGCGGCCACACCTCCGGCTGCGGGCCAGAGCCGACGCCGCCGAACCGGAGGCGTTCGAGCGCCGCTTGCGGCGAGCGCTCGCGCCGGCGCGCGCCGCGGGCGAGCTCACCTCGCTCGAAACGGGCGACTACTTCCCCGAGCACGGTCGCTTTTCCCCCGCGACGCTGGCGGCCGTTCACGCCCTCTTCGAAGCCGACAGCGAGGCCGTCTCGGGCCTGCTCGTCGATCCAGACCTGGACCGTATCGCGGCGCTGCCCCAGCTCTTCGAGGCGCTCGGGCGCGGGTTGGGGCTCGACCTGACGGCGCGCCACGCGCTCGCCCGGGAGCGCCGGCGGGCCGCCGAGGCGTGGACCGGGCTCGACGCCGAGGCGCGCCACGAATCCGACGCCGCCTTTCGCCATCACGCCCGCGCGCTGCGCGCCGCGCTCGGTGCCGCGCCGTCCCCCCTGGCTCACCATGAAGCCGAGCTCACCGGGGCGGCCCGTGGGTTGACGGAGACCGACCGCGCGCGGCTCTTACCGACGTTGCTTCATCTCTCCTCCGTGCGCCTGATCGGTCCCGACCCCGACGGCGAGCGGCTGGGCTATACGTTCTGGGAACGAACCCTCGAGGGGCTGCGCAAGACGCGATGAACCGGCAGCAGCGGCGACATCGATCGACGGCCAACCGGCTGGGGGCCTGGGTGGCCGCCGCGGCCACCTCGGCCCTGCTCGTCGCCGCGCCCGCGCTCTCGGGCCCCCGCGCGGCGGCAGCGCCGGGCGGCGCGCCCAGCGACCCGCCCCCGCCGCAGGTGACGCGGCTGTCGCTGCCGTTCGCCGGGATCTGGGGCGTGATCCAGGGGTTCGACAGCGGCGACACGCACATGGGGTACGCCGCCTACGCGCTCGACTTCGTCCCCGCGCAACCGATCGGGACGCGCGCCCCACGGCACGGAGCGCCGCTGTCGCGGTTCGCCTGCTACGGGCGCCCGGTGCTCGCCCCCGCCGACGGGACGGTGGTGGTCGCCCATGGCGGCGCCCGCGACTGGCCGGCCTACGTCAAGGGGCACGACGAGGGGAACTACGTGATCCTCGAGCACGCCCCGGGCGAGTACACCGAGTTCCGCCATCTGGCGGCGCGCTCGATCAGCGTCCACGTCGGCGACCACCTCCACCGCGGCGACGTGCTGGGCCGCTGCGGCAACTCCGGCAACGCGACGACGCCCCACCTGCACGTGGGTTTCCTGTCGTCGGTCGATCCGATCGCCACCCGCCCGATGACCCTCACCGGCTACGAGGTGATGAACCCGGACGGCACCTGGCACGCCGGCGACGGCACGCCCAGCAAGGGCCAGATCCTCCGCCCGTTCGCCGAGTGAGGCCCGGGCCCGAGGCGGCGGCGGCATGGATGACCTTGTCGGCGATCTCTCTTCCGTGTTAGGCGATCCGTTCTCGGAGGAGTGAAAATGTCGACGCGATCCCTCTCTTTGCTCGTCCCCGCGCTCGTGCTGGCCGCCGGCTGCGTGAAATCGCAAACGTCCGCGCCCCCCCCCGCCAGCGCCGCGACCGCATCGGCCGGCGAAACGGCGGCGCCCGGAAGCCCGGCCAAGCCCGCCGAGCCCATGCCGCCCTTGCCCCCGTGGAAGCACGGGGAGAACATCTTCGTCGGCGAGAAGCTCGCCTGGGTCGATCCCTACAGCCCGGCGCACCTCAAGGGGATGATGGCCGAGAAGAAGGACCACGACCCGGCGCTGGCCGCGCTCTACAACAAGCTCGCCGACAACGGCGGCGCCGAGTGGATCGGCGACTGGACGCCGAACGTCGGGCGCTACGTGGGCAAGCGCGCCGACATGATCCTCAAGAGCGGCGTGCTCCCCTACTTCGTCATCTACAACGTCCCCAAGCGCGACTGCGGCCAGTACTCGGCGGGCGGCTCGGAAGGCGCCGAGAAGTACAAGAAGTGGATCACCGACTTCGCCACCAGCCTGGGCAGCCGCCGCGCGGCGGTCATCCTCGAGCCGGACTCGCTCGGCCTGCTGGACAAGAAGATGGCCGATGGCAAGCCGTGCCTCTCCGAGGAAGCGCAGAAAGAGCGGCTCGAGCTGCTGCGCTTCGCGGTCCACACCCTGGTGTCGCTGGGGAATACCGCCGTCTACCTCGACGCGGGGCACTCCGGCTGGCTCAAGCCGAGCGTGGACGCCAAGCTCCTCAAGGAGGCCGGCATCGAGGAGGCCGACGGCTTCGCTCTCAATGTCTCGAACTACAAGTCGACCAGCACCGAGATCACCTACGGCAAGGAGATTTCCAAGCTGGTCGGGGGCAAGCACTTCGTGATCGACACCAGCCGCAACGGCAACGGCCCGCCCAAGTGCGACGAGAAGAACGACGACGAGAACTGCTGGTGCAACCCACCGGGACGGGCCCTGGGCACGCCGCCGACCGCGAGCACGGCCGATCCGCTGATCGACGCCTACCTCTGGTTGAAGAAGCCCGCCGAGTCGGACGGGAAGTGCAACGGCGGCCCCAAGGCCGGCGACTTCTTCCAGGCGCGCGCGCTCGAGCTGGCCCGGAACGCGAAATTCTGAGGGCGGGGGGCTCGCATGGGCGGGGGGACTCGTCCCCCGCCAGCCCCCCTTTTCCTGAGGCGAGCCGCGCGGGCGGAGCCCGCGCTCCCGATCCTTTGACCCGCTCCCTACGGTCGCTCCGGCGTCGCTCCTAAAAGCAGGCGCCAGGGGCGTGGTTGAGTCACGGCGCCGTAACAGAAGCAGGGGGTAATCGCCCGATTGTCGGGGGTTGGCGCGTGGCATGGAGCTTGGATATTTGAAGATGGAAGATTTGGGTGGGGGAGCGTTTAGCTCGAGCGGGGAGCGAGGGGGAAAGCGTGCTCAGCCTCTTTCTTTTGCGACACGGGGAGACGGAGTTCAGCCACCAGGATCGATTTTGCGGGCGGATCGACGCCCCGCTGACGGCTGACGGGCGAATCATGGCGGCGCGCTTCGCCGACGCGTACGGCGGGCTCGACTGGCAGGCCGTGGTGACCAGCACGCGGCTGCGCGCCATCGAGTCGGCGTCGCCGCTCGCGCGCGGCGCGGGCCTCGACATCCAAGCGGACGCGCGGCTCGACGAGATGTATTACGGCGCGTGGCAGGGGCTCTCGAAGAGCGAGGCCGCCGCGCACGACGCCGACTATTTCGCGCGCTGGCAGCGCGACCCCAGCATCGGGCCCCCGCTGGGTGAGTCGCCCCACGCCGTCGCGGCGCGTGGGCTCGCCGCGCTCACCGATCTATGCGTGCGTCACCCGGAGGGGAACCTGCTGGTGGTCTCGCACAAGGCGCTCCTGCGCATCCTGCTCTGCGAGCTGTTCGGCACCGCCCTCGAGCACTACCGCCGAGGACCAGGCTGGCCGGTCGGCGCGGTCACCCAGATCGATCTCGGCACGCAGGGGCCCGAGCTCCGCCGGCTGGCCGACGTCGCCCACCTCGAGCCGCGACGCTCCGACGACGACGACGACAGATGGTCACCGACCCTGCGCGCCGTGACCGCCTGAGCCCCGCCACGGCAACGCCGCCGACGCCAGTCCCCTGGCGCGGCGGCGCTCGGCTCCGAGGGGACGGGACCGGTCAACGCACCGGAGCCCCCGGGACCACCGCCCAGACATGCGGGGCGAGCGGCTGGCGGGCGGGCGCCTTGTGCGCGACCGTCACCGGACGCACGCCGACCGGCATCGGCCCGACCTCGCCCAGGTCGACGAAGGCGCCGTCCTGCATGATGATGAAGGGACGCTCGTCGAAGCGCAGATTGCCGCGACCATCGTGCTCGATGATCTGCAGCTTGCCCATCCCGTAGCCCATGGGCCCGCGGCTGTAGTAATGGGCCTGCAGGTGGTAGGGCGCCGCGCGCCCCGCGGCCGGACCGCGGATCGTGAAGCACTCGGGGCCGTAGCCGGTCGTGACGTCGGCGTAGAGCTCGCCGCCGGAATCCAGGCGCGGCTGACTGTAGAAGGCGTGCCCGCCGCGCGCGTCGTGAATGTGGAAGTCGACGTCGTTGGCGTCGGTCTCCCAGTTGAGGATGAAGCGGATCGAGGCCCCGGTCTCCGCCGTGCCGCCGGCGCGCGCCAGCCGCTCGCGGATCTCCGCGGCGCGGCCGGGCTCGGCGTGCGTCCAGGCCGCGGCCGCCAGGCCCAGGTCCTCGCGCAGGATGCGATCGACGCCGCGGAAGCGCCCCTCCGGATATCTCTGGGCCGCGCCGACGGCGATCGCCTCGAACGCCTCGCGGGCGTGGCCTGACTTGAGCAGGGCGAAGCCGAGCAGGTGGTGCCCCGCCGGGTGATCGGGGCGTTGCTCGACCGCCTGGCGATAGGTGTCGATGGCCAGCGCCAGCGCGCGGGTCCCCGCCAGGCGCTCGAGCCGCTCACCCGCGAACCGGCGCATGTCGGCGCGCCCCGGGAAGAGGTCGATGATCGAGCCGTAGGCGCGGGCAGCGTCCGGCACGTCGCCCAGCGCCTCGTAGCACTCGCCGATCGCGACCAGCGCCAGCACGTCGCCCGGGTCGCGGCTGCGCCAGGCGAACGCGCGGGCCAAGGCTTCGCGGGCGTGCTTGGCGTCTAGAAGATCGGTGACCTCCTTGAACGGGCCGACCACGGGCGCGGTCTCGGACCGCGGCGCGCTGGCGACGGCGACCGCGGCGCCGCGCCCGGCGAATCGATCGGCGGGGACGCGCGGGCCGGCGATCGGCTGGCGCGTCGGCGCCGCGTGCGCCGGGGCGTCCGAGGCCAGGCCGCCCGCCGATCCGCCGGTGAGACCGTCGATCATGTCGTCCGACGCCTCCCGCCGCATCTGCGCCCGCGCTGGGTGCGGCGCCGCGGCGCCGGCCGGCCGCGCGGCGGGGGCCGCGACGGGCGCGGAGCCCTCGTTCGCCAGCGGTGACTCCTCCTCCTCGAGTGCGACCTCGTTTCGCAGGCCGGGGCGCTCGTTCTCGGCGCTGGCCACCGTCTTCTTGGCCTCCTTCTCGAAGTCGTTCTTGGCCAGGGGGCGCTTCCCCTTGGGCATCGCCCGCGCCTGCGCGGGCAACGCCGAGTCCTCCTCGCCCTCCCCGAAGGTCTCGCGGGGCGGCGCCGCGATCTCGGTGCGGTGGAGCAGCGTAATCCCCTCCGGACCGACGGTCAGGATGTCGGCCAGCGCCCGCCGTTCGATGCCGAAGCGCGCGTAGTCCCGCTCCGTCTCCAGGACCAGGAGCGAGGTGAACGGGCAGAGCACGCGGTTCCGGATGGAGAGATCGATCGCCTGCTGCTTGAGGGCGTCGGCCAGATCGCGGTCCGTCGAGGCGACGCCGTCGCGCTGCTCGAGGATGCGGGCGATGCGGGCGCGCACCCAGGCCCGCTCGAGCAGGGGCCGCGGCGCCGGCGCCAGGGCCCCCGCCGGCGTCACGGGCACGCCGGCGATCTTCAGCTTGAACGGGACCGCCGGCGGCAGGTCGGCGTAGACGAGGATCTCGTCGCCCGGCTGGACGCCGTTGACCACGCTCGGCCAGACCCAGCCGGCGCCGTCGACGGCGACGGTGATCCCCGAGCGCGTCGCCCGGGTGAGGCGATGAACCGCGGCCGGCGCCGTCTCGTCGGTGCCGAGGACCAGCCCGTCCTGCGGCAACCCCGCCGTCACCAGCCGCGCCAGCAGGACGTCGTCGCGGATTCCGCCCACCGCCATCACGTCGAGCCGGCGCACCCCCAGCGTCCCGAGCGCCGCCACGCGCGCCCGCAGCTGGCCGGCGCCGATCTCGCCCGCGGTGGCCACACCGTCGGTGACCAGCAGGACACGCGAGGGGCGCGCCTTGCCCGGCTTGATGGTGGCCGCCAGCGTGGTGAGCGCCCGATCGAGGTCCGAGGCCCCCAGCGCGCCGCGAGCGACGATCTTCTTGGCGATCACGCCGGCGGCGGCGCCGGCGCGCCCGCTCCAGAGGGGGACGACGTCCTGGTCGAAGGCCGCGACGGTGACCGCCGGATCGCCGCTCTTGGCGAGCTCGCCCAAGAGGCGTTCGAGGCCGGCGGCCTCGTCGGCGAGGCCGAGCGCGCGCGAGGCGCTGGTGTCGACCAGGACGTGCAGCTGCCCGATCTCCTCGCGCGCCGTCGTGTCTGCGAGGGGGACGACGCGCGCCACGACCAGGTTGCCGTCGCGCAGGCCGAGGCGCCCGCCCGGCACCGTGTGGGGAAGCTCGAAGTCGCGATCAGGGACGAAGTCGCGCCGCTCGAGCCGCGTCTCGGCCCCGCCGCTCAGCGCCCGGACGGCCACCGTGCCGAGGCGTGGCAATCCGCGCAGCGGCAGCCGGTAGGGCTCGCCGGTGCGGGTCAGCTCCTGCGCGTAGGAGATGACGATCTCCTTCGTCGCGGCGGCCGGGATGGGGAAGACCCGCGCCGAGAACTCGTTCCCCGCCTCGGCCTCCAGGAGCGCCGGATCCTGCTTGTGGTGCAGGAAGTCCTCGTAGGCGACCCGCGCCGCCTGCTGCTCGACGATCTCCCCCTCCTGCCAGCGCTCGCCGATCCGCATCGCGAACCGGCTGATGGTCGCGCCCGACGGGAGCGTGATTCTGAAGCGCCCCTCACGCACCCGGCTCTCCGGGTTGCGGAAGGCGAGGTGCAGCTCGGTGAAGGCCAGCGGATCGTCGATGGCGACGTCGGCCGTGAGGGACACGAGCTCGAGCCCGGACCCGTCGGAGGCGGTCAGGCTGATCGGCGGCGGCGGCACCGCGACGACGGCGCCCCCCGCCCGGGCGTGGTCGCCCGCGGCGAGGGACAGGAGAACCAGGGCCACCAGGCGGGCGGAGAAGCCGAGTTTGTTGGTCATGCCCGTTCCGACGCGCGAGCCGCGATTTCGATCTGCCGCCCGGTCACCTTCGTGCCGGCAGGCGTCATCGCCTGGTGGCTGCAAAACGCGGGGCCCTGAGTCGGCAGGGCGCTCAGAACTGCGCGTGCAACCCGATGGTGGGGAGCGGGAACTGGAGTACATCCCGTTGCACCATCGTCGGTTGGCCGCTGCTGTAGCTGCTCACGGCGTCCACCTGCAGGACCTCGCTATTGTCCGTGATGTTGGCGAAGTCGGCGTAGACGTCCATCACGAAGCGATCGAAGACGAAACGGCGCTCCGCGCGGAGATCGAGCTGATAGTAGGTGGGGAGCTGCTGGTAGGTGCCACCACCGAAGACCGGCGCCCACCGCCCGGTGTTGAGGTGGAAGCGCGCGCCCAGCGTGTAGCTGCGCCCCAGCCGATAGCCAGCGACGAGGTTCAAGATGTGCCGTTCGTCCCAGTCGGAGCGGCCGAGCACGCCGTTTTCGTCGTAGCGTTCGCTCCAGGAGAGCGTGTAGGCGAGCCACCCGTAAAACCGCCCGATGTCGGCGCGCCGCAGGAGCAGCTCGGCGCCGTAGGCCAGCCCGTCGCGCACGGCCAGGAAGTTGGTCGCCGTCGGATTGGTCATCTCCAGGTCGATGTTACGCACGTCGGTGACGTGCAGCTGCTGGTAGTAGCCGGTCACGCTCAGCGTGAGCTGTCCCGGCAGGTGCATCTCGGCGCCCAGCGAGCCGCCAATCGACGTTTGAGCGCCGAAGTCATGGAGCCCGAACGCCTCGAACCCCGGCACGCTGACCGGGAGGCTGGGCATCTGGGCGTAGCGCCCGCCGTCAGCGCGCAGGGCCAGCGCTTCGCTGATCTTGTAGAGCACGTCGAGGCGCGGCTCGAGGAAGAACGCGGTGGTCCCCTGCTCGGCGAAGAGATCGGCGCGCAGCCCGGGTGAGACGATCAGGCGATCGCCGGCGCGCACCATGAGCGTCACGTACGCCGCCTGCGACACCGCGTTCCGCGCACTCCCGAGATCGCCGACCTGCCGCTCGAAATCCGTCTGCTGGGTGGCGAACGCCTGCAGGTTGCCGGTCGCGCCCACCTCGACGTCGAGGTGCCCGCCGAGCGGATGGGTGTAGATGAGCCGCGGCGCCAGGCTGAGCGCGCGGACATCGATCGGATTGTCGAACAGCGTCGAGCTCGCCCAATCGGCACCGCCGGTGATCCCGACCAGCAGGCGCCCCCCGGCGGCCGCGCGCCGCCAGCGCAGATCGAGGCGATGGAACTGCAGCGCGCCGTACTCCTTCGCCGCGCTGGCGTTCGTAAAGCCGATGTCGTCCAGGGCGCCGAAGGCGAACAGCGTCGCCTGCCCGCCCGCCCAGGGGTGATCGAGGCGCAGCTGGTAGTCGCCGTAGCGCAGGATGGTGTCGTTCTGAAGCACCGAGAACAGCGCGCCGGTGTAGGAGTAGCGCGCGGCGACCAGCGCCGTGCCGCGCCCGCTGTCCCAGGGGGTGGTGGCGATTCCACCGGCGTCGAACCACGTCACGTCCGCCGAGGCGTGCGCCCGATCGGCGGGCGGCGCGCCCGTCCGGGCGGCCATGATCCCCGAGACGTAAGGGCCGTAGCTGGCCGGCGAACCGCCGGGGTAGAAATCGACGCCGTCGATCAAGTAGGGGTTGATGACCGACAGCTCGAGCCCGAGGTGGAACAGCTCGGGGACCCGGATGCCGTCCAGGAAGAAGCCGGTGTTGCCCGGGTTGGCGCCGCGCACCGCGTAGAGCGCCGTGGGCCAGGCGATCTGGTTGACGCCAGGGAGCGACCCGACCACCCGCAGCGGGTCACCCGAGGCGCCGGCCGTCTGCCGCGCCTCCTGCCCGGAGACCTCGATCTTGGGGATCTCGGGGCGATCGGCGCGCACCGTGGTCGCGTAGCGGATGCCGCTGCCGGGGGTGAGGACGCGAAAGACCTGCTCCTCGGCGGCCGTCTCGGCGCGCGCCTCGATCTCCTGGTGGATCATCTCCTCCCCGGCGACCTTGATCGACAGATCATGGCGACCGGCGGCGACGCCGATCCGAAAGCGCCCCGCGGCGTCGGTCTCGCCGGTGGA